>CAZWTY010000046.1:0-31110 GCA_964637565.1 uncultured Desulforapulum sp. | reverse complement strand
TGGGCTGGGTGGGGGACGTGTGGGTCCGAAGGACGGTGTTGTCCGAAATGTAGAACGTGTCCTGCATGTCCCGGGCCGGATGGTGCTTGGGGATGTTCAGGGCCTCGAAGTTGTAATAGTCGCTCTCGATTTCCGGCCCTTCCACGATGCTGAACCCCAGACGGGTGAAAATCCCGCAGATCTCCTGGGTGATCTGGGTGAGGGGGTGCAGGCGTCCCTGGACGGCCATACGCCCCGGCAGGGTGACGTCGATTCCGGGATCGGCGCTGGCGGCCCGGGCTTCACAGGCGGCCCGGGCATCGGCCACGGCCGCATCAAGGGCCACCTTCACTTCGTTGGCACGTTTTCCGGCCAGGGGCCTCTCTTCCGGCGGGAGCGCGGAAACACCCCGCAGGTAAACGGTCACCTGTCCTTTTCTTCCCAGGTACTTGACGGAAAGATTCTCGATCTCTTCCAGGGTTTCGGCCTTTTCAAGCCCGGACAGCGCGTCCTGATAGATTGCTTCAATATTCATCAGATTCGTCAGCTCGTTCGTCAACGTGGTTGTTCGGTCTGTCTGTCGCGTCCACCGAAAAGTGGTGACAGCCAATAAACAGTAAAAGGGAATGAAAAGGGCGGCCCGAAGGCAGGTCTCTCCATTCCCTTTAAAAAAGCGATGGGTCTTAGGCGTTGGCGGCCTGTCCGGCGATCAGCTTGAAGGCCGCGGGATCTAAAATCGCGATTTCGGCGAGGACTTTACGGTCAAGGCCGATGTTGGCGGCTTTCAGGCCGTGGATGAACTTGCTGTAGCTCATGTCGTTCATCCGTGCCGCCGCGTTGATACGGGCGATCCAGAGTCTCCTGAAATTACGTTTCTTCTGTTTTCTGTCTCTGAACGCGTACATCAGGGCCTTGTCAACGGAATCGGCCGCCGTTCTGAACAGCTTGCTCCGTGCCCCGCGGAAACCTTTGGCCAGTTTCAGCACCTTTTTTCTGCGTTTTCTTGCTTTGTAACCTCGTTTGATTCGCATGATCTATCTCCTTCAATCTTTTTAACGCCAGAACAAAGGCCGGTTAGCCGTTGGGCAGCATTCTTCGGATGGCTTTGACATTCGTCGCGTCGATGATGTTTCCCTTGCGAAGGGAACGTTTACGTTTTCTTGATTTGGTGGTCAGAATGTGTCCGCCAAAAGCTTTTTCAAATTTGAATTTTCCTGTTCCGGTGACTCTGAAACGTTTGGCGGCGGATCTGTTTGTCTTGATTTTGGGCATCTTGATATCTCCTTGATAACTCCATATGCGTTGTACAGTCATCCGGGACCCCACGGTTTCCGGACTAACACATATGGCGCGAACCTGTCTGGGCAGACCACGCCATCGGTTCCTGCATGTTTTTCCATGAACTCATCCTTAGTTTACGTCAAGGATGGGTCCGGCCAGTGAGGATGAACCCGCGACCCTCTACTTTGGAGCAAGAATCATAAACATGGAGCGGCCCTCGAACTTGGGGGCCTGTTCCACCACCGCCACGTCAGTCGTGGCTGTAGCGATCTGTGTGAGCACGTCCTTGCCCAGGGCCGACAGGGTGATTTCCCGGCCCCTGAAAACGCAGGTGACCTTGACCTTGTTTTTCTTGGCGATGAACTTCAGGATATGTCCAACCTTGGTCTGAAGGTCGTTCTCGCCTGTCTTGGGTCTCACCTTGATTTCCTTGAGCTGAACGACGGCCTGCTTCTTCTTGGCCTCCTGCTTCTTCTTTGTTTCCTCGTACTTGAACCTGCCGAAATCCATGATTTTGCAGACAGGCGGAGAAGCGTTGGGAGAGATTTCAACCAGGTCGAGGTTGAATTCGCTTGCAGAAGCAAGGGCCTGATGCAAGGGCAATATGCCGAGCTGATTCCCTTCAGGGTCTATTACCCGAACCTCTTTGGCTCTTATTTTTCTGTTTATGTTGATCTGGTCGCGGCTAGCTATGCTTTCCTCCTCATGGGACACTGTTCAATAATCCGATATTTGCCAGCCAAAGGGCATGGCAATCCACTCGGGTGATTAACAACCGATCTTTTTATAGAAGAATCCTTTGAATTGCAAGAAAAAAATATTTATTGCCCATCTTCATGGCCTGCGACGTCAGGTCGCTGACAGGGTGTAACTTTCCAGATAGCTGTCTTTCCAGTAACGATTCTCCGGAAGCAGGAAAAAACGGCGGAACAGGTCGAGACTCTCCGTTCTCCGAACCCCGGGGACCACCTCCATCTCCGCCTTGCTGTAAAGAGTCGGCAGGCTGGCCCTGGGACAGGCCGTGCCTCCTCCCATGGCGTCCTCGTAAGCGTAGACCACATGACGGATGCCGCTCAGCATGATGGCGGCAAAACACATCAGGCAGGGCTCCATGGTGGCGTACAGAACCGCCTCGTGCCGTTCTTCGAACGGAACGATGGCTGAAAACCGGCGAAGGGCCAGAATTTCCGCATGATCGAGCTCGTTGGTGGAACCGGGGGATGTGCTGGTTCTCCTGGATTCGGCCACCACCTTTCCCCGATGGACGATGACGCAGCCCACGGGAAACTCGTTTTCTGCCAGGGCCTGTTTCGCCTGGTTCAGGGCCAGCCCCATGTAATGCTCATGATTCATGATGGTCCATCCTGCAAATATCGCTGTCACAGGGACAGCTTCCGTCCACGTCAAAGGCAAAGAGAATCCGTGATTCCCGTTCAGCCCTCCCAGGTGAGATGGCTTGCGGAGGTTCCATGGCCAGCTTTTCCACGGCCTCTTTGTCCGGAATGGCATCGAGGCCCGACGCCGTGACCCGGCCTGTGAGGCCGCTGAGAATGTCGGCTTGTTCGCCGTTGGTCACCACCACCACGGGAATCTGGTGGGGCGCCATCAGCCGGGAGGCGGCCAGAGCCGGACGATGACGGGTGATGATGGAACCGGGGCCGTACTTGACCAGCATCATGGCCCTTTCTCCCACATGAACCAGGAAATCCACGGGAATCGTCGCGCATTTACCTGACGCCGAGACCCTGAGCCGGTTGCCCGCCCGGATGTCCGAGGGGGCGAATCCCTTTTCAAGGACCAGGATCCGGGCGATCTTCTGCCGGTAACGCTCGTCATGGGTGTCGGTGATCTCGGCCCCGCTGAGAAAATCGATCAGGGTTCCCAGAACCAGATGGTGGGTGTTCATGGTTTTCATCCCCCGGCCTGGCCAGGCCGTTTTTTCGGATCGTGGCAAACAGCCGGAAGGGGATGGGCCCTAACGTGGAAACACCCCAAAACCGGCTTAAGCGATGGTCCAGTGTAATGGATGAAAACCAAGATGTAAAGGGGCGCCGTATCAGATACCCGGCTGAACCTGGGAGATCCGTATCGTGCCGGACACCGTGGCCGTGAGGCTGGCGATGTGAAGGACTCCCAAAGTGTCTCCGGCCCCCGGTTCGGTCCCCAGCCTGAAGCTGGCGTGAAAATTTTTCACATCCATAAGCACCGTCTGGTCCATGGTGATCAGGGTGTGGCCGTTGCTGTCGGTGCTGACCCGGGCTCCAGCCTCGGCCAGGCTCCTGTGAAACGTTCCGTCGTACCCGATGTCCGCCATGCTGAGCCAGGCGCCGTTTTTATCCCTGGACGGGTCCGCCGCCCAGCCGATGGCCAGCACCGTTTCGCCCTGGTGAATATCCATACCCGTGACTGCGGACAGCATGCCGGCGAAACCGGCCTGGCCTGTCACAGCCGCGAGCTCCGTGTCGCTCATCCGTTCCAGGGCATCGGCGGGAGCTGCGTTCCAGGTCATGACAATGGCTGTGATGATCAGTGTGAAAAGGGCCATCAGAATGCTGGCCCGGTGTTGTCCGTTCGATTTTGCTGTGGTCATGGCTGTTTCCTTTTCTCATGCGTGTTGGTAAAAACGATATTGAGAATTTGCATCACCCATGCCAGAAACGAATATTTATTATACTGTTTATAAACAGATAGATGCGATTTATTACACCCTTTGTCCCCCGAACCATATTTTCAATTTGAAAAGATGGTTTTCAAATGTTAAAGTCCAAATCAACCCACTTCCCATGGAGACGCCATGAAAGCCGACGACCTGAAACGTTTCGAAATCATCCGCACCGACGCCCACGGGAAAAACCTGTTCCTGGGTTCCCAGCGGGTTCTGATCCTCCCCACGGCGGCTCTGGTGAACATCATCCGGGACCTGATGCAGATCATGGACAAAGACAAAATGGAAGTGGTGATGATCCGCTTCGGTTACGAAATCGGCATCACCTCCGCCATGAACCTCAAGGAACTCTACAGTTTCGACAGTGTGGAAGAGCAGCTGAAAGCCGGAGCCAAACTCCTGGATTTTTCAGGTATCATCAGCGAATCGGTGGCCGACATCGCCTCAGGCGTGATCGACACAGGGGGGAGCGGCAAGGTGAGCGTCAAAGACTCGTTCCAGGCTGTAAGCTGGCTGACCAACTTCGGCCCCAGCGACAAGCCGGTATGCACCATCCTGGCGGGCATGGCCAGCGGGTATGTGAGCACGGTTCTTGGAGAAGACGTCCTGGTCCAGGAAATCCAGTGTCAGGCGGCCGGACACCCCGCCTGTGTGTTCGAGGGCCGGCGCCTCGCGGACTGGGGCATTGATCCGGACCACCTGCGCAGGCGGCTCGAGCTGAACCATCTGGACGAGCACATCAAGCAGCTTAGCCAGACCCTGGACACTTACCGGAAGCACCTCAACAAACAGAACCTGGAACTGGCCTCCCTCAAAAAGAAGATCCGAACCGAACAGCAGGTGGCGGGCATTGTCCACCGCAGCGCCGGCATGAGCCAGAGCCTGGAGGTGGCCAAGAAAGTGGCCCCCACCGCCGCCCCGGTCCTGATCCAGGGAGAAAGCGGCACGGGAAAGGAGCTGATCGCCCGGTTCATCCACGAGAATTCCCCGAGGAAAAACGCGCCGTTCGTGGCCGTAAGCTGCGCCGCCCTGCCCGCAGACCTTCTGGAATCGGAATTTTTCGGCCATGTGAAAGGGGCTTTCACCGGAGCCAACAGCGACAAGAAAGGCCTTCTGGAAGAAGCGGGTTCCGGCACCTTCTTCCTCGACGAGGTGGGGGAACTGCCCCTGGAACTTCAGGCCAAACTGCTCCGGGCCCTTCAGGAAAAGGAAATCCGGCCTGTGGGCGGGGTGCGGCACATCCCGATCCAGTGCCGGATCGTGTCGGCAACTCACCGGGATCTCAAGAAAATGATCCAGGAAGGCACCTTCCGCGAAGACCTGTTCTACCGGATCGCCGTGGTGCCGGTCCACCTCAGCCCCCTGCGTGAAAGGCCCGAAGACATTCTTGTCCTGGCCCGTCATTTCATCGAAAAGAACAACCCCGAACACCCCGGCATCTCGCCCGAGGCGGTTCACTGCATGGAGGCCTATTCCTGGCCGGGCAATGTCCGGGAACTGGAAAACTGCATCCAGTACGCCATGGTGTTTGCCGGTGACGACCTGATCCGGCAAACCCACCTGCCCCTCACCCTGACCCAGAACGCCATGGAATCGGTGGCGGTGATCGGCGCCGACCTGCCCGACCTCCGGGAGCTGGAGCGGCGTTACATCCGGAACGTCCTGGAGCGGACAGCTGGCAACAAAACCGCCGCGGCGGGGATTCTTGGGATCAGCATCACCACCCTGTGGCGAAGGCTCAGGGAATTCGGACTTTCCTGAGCCGGAAAAATAATCAGCTTGGGGTTGTTTAATGGAAGTTTCTGATCTATATAACTTCTTTGTTTATAAACACCATGTCTGGTGAAAGAGGGGGTTTAGGATGAATCTGCTTTCGGACTGCGTGACGGGATGAAAATGTCTATTCGGGAAGAGTATGAAAAAAAAGAACGGGAGTTCATCTGCGAATACGGATGTTTGAGTGCCGAGTCCAAAGGCCGGCTGGCCGAGGAAGACCGCTGCCCCATCCGAACCGAGTTCCAGCGTGACAGGGACAGGATCCTTTATTCCAACGCGTTCAGGCGCCTCAAGCACAAAACCCAGGTTTTCCTTTCGCCCCTGGGCGAACATTACAGGACCCGGCTCACCCACACCCTGGAAGTGGCCCAGATCGCCCGGACCCTCGCCCGGGCCATGCGGCTCAACGAAGACCTCACCGAGGCCATCGCCCTGGCCCACGACCTGGGGCACACCCCCTTCGGCCACAGCGGGGAAACGGCCCTGAAACAGATCTACTCCATTGATTTTTCCCATACAAGCCAGAGTCTGAGGGTGGTGGATGTCCTGGAAAAAGACGGCAAGGGCCTGAACCTGACCCTGGAAGTCCGTGACGGGATCATCAAGCATTCCAAAGGGTACGGCGACGTGATCTCCAGCAATCCCGACGACATGGCCGCCACCGTGGAAGGCCGGATCGTGCGGGTGGCCGACATCATGGCCTACCTGAACCACGACCTGGACGACGCCATACGAAGCGGCGTGATCACGGAAAACCAGGTTCCGGATCTGTGCACGCGGATTCTCGGCAACTCCCACGCCCAGCGGGCCACGGCCATGGTCACGGCCCTGATCGAAAACTCCGGGCCTGATAACGGCGAATTCATCCTCCGTGTCAGCCCCCCGGTCAAAGAAGCCATGTCCCTTCTTCGGGAATTCCTCTACGAAAACGTGTACCGGTCCCCCCAGGTTCACGGCGAATTCGAAAAATCCATGAAGATCCTCAAAGACATCTACCAGTACTTCCTGGACACCCGGAACTGCGAACGTTTCGAACTGGAACTCGTCGATATCGAAATGGAAAACTGCGCGGTGAACGATCCCCATGACCGCCGGATCTGCGACTTTATCGCCAGCATGACAGACCGTCACGCCCTGGACCTTTACTCCAGACTGTTCTTTCCCCTGCCCCTGGTGTGATGCATGGATTTCAAAGACGCTGTGCACCGTATCGACCGTGAGACCTGGCTGCCCGCCCTGGAAACGTTATTCTCGTCCATGGACCGGGCCTATGACCAGGTGGCCAAAGCCTATGGCTTCCACTGCACGGGCTGCGCCGACAACTGCTGCCTGACCCGGTTTCACCACCACACCCTCCTGGAGTACCTTTACCTGCGAGAGGGCCTGGCGGGCCTGGATTCCGATACGCTCGCCGAGGCCATGGGCCGCGCCGAAAACGTGGCGAGGGATACCCGGCTCCTGGAAGCCCGGGGCGAGACGCCCCGGATCATGTGCCCCCTGAACCAAGACGGGCTCTGCCTGATTTACCGGTTCCGGCCGATGATCTGCCGCCTTCACGGCCTGGCCCACGAACTGAGAAAACCAGGCCACGACCCGGTCCGGAGCCAGGGTTGCGACCTTTTCACCGACCTCACACGGTCCATGGATTACATCCCTTTTGACCGGACACCCTTTTACATGGACATGGCCATTCTGGAGCGCAAACTCCGGGAAACGACGGGTATCAGAGACAGATTACGCCACACCATCGCGGAGATGATGCTTCTATGAAATCGGTGGACCTTGACCACATCGACGACCTGCCCGGACAGCGGCTGGGGAAAACCGACACCTTCCATTTCGAATGTCGGCCGGGCCTGTCCTGTTTCAACCTGTGCTGCCGGAATCTCAACCTGTTCCTCTACCCTTACGATGTTCTCCGGCTGAAAAACAACCTGAAGATCTCTTCGGGCGAGTTCATCGACCGCCACACCGACGTGGTGCTGAGACCGGGCAACCACTTTCCCGACGTGCTTCTCCGCATGGCGGACAACGACCAGGCCACCTGCCCCTTTCTCACGGACCAGGGCTGTTCGGTGTACCCGGACCGGCCCGACACCTGCCGGACCTTTCCCGTGGAGCAGGGCATGATTTTCAGAGCCTCGGGCAAACCCGAACCCGTTCACTTCTTCCGTCCCCCCGATTTCTGTGAAGGCCGGAAACAAAGCCGGGCCTTCTCCCTGGCCACCTGGGCCTCCGATCAGGACGCCGCCGTCTACAACAGCATGACCGAACTCTGGGCCGAAGTGAAAAACCTGTTCATGGCAAACCCCTGGGGCGCGGAAGGCCCTTCCGGCCCACGGGCGAAAATGGCCTTCATGGCGGTCTACAACATCGACAGCTTCAGGGATTTCGTGTTCGGCAGTTCTTTTCTCAAGCGTTTCAAAGTCAAGCCGGAGCTTCAGAAAAAAATCAGGAAAAACGATCTGGACCTGTTGAAATTCGGTTTCGCCTTTGTCCGGGTCACCCTTTTCGGCCGGCCGTCCTCCCAGCTGAAGCCCAGGTAGTCCCTCGTCCCTGCGCCCGGCCGCCACAAAAGATTTGACAAGCCCTGTTCAAGCGGTTAGGTTCACACAGGGATGATACGGCGGGTTTGAGTGGGAAACAAGCGTCCACCCGCGCCAAAGGGCACGATCAGACAACCATCAATCAAAGACCCATGAAAAACTTCCGGATCACGGAAGTTTTTTTAACGGTTTTTATACAGGACGGTTCAGCAGAATGAAGGTACAGGGAGCCACGGCCGTTGTAAAAGCGCTGGAAGACGAGGGCGTCCTTTACACGTTCGGCATTCCCGGAACCCACAACATCGAGCTGTACGACGCCCTCGAAGATTCCGGCCAGATCCGGTCCATCCTGGTGACCGACGAGCAGAGCGCCTCGTTCATGGCCGACGCCGTGTCCAGGACCTCGGACAGCATCGGCGTGGTCAACCTGGTGCCCGGCCCCGGCGTGACCCACGCCCTGTCCGGCATCGCCGAAGCCTTCATGGACAACATCCCCCTTCTTGTCCTGGCCTGCGGCGTGAGAACCGACACGGGAAAGATGTACCAGCTCCACGACATCGACCAGCTGGCCCTCCTGAAGCCCGTGTGCAAGGACGTGTTCCATGTGGTGTCCGCAGAAGACATCTACCACACCTTGCGCAGCGCCATCCAGATCGCCCGGTCCCGGACACCCGGCCCGGTGGCGGTGGAAATCCCGGCCAACCTCTACCTCACCATGTTCGACACCCCCGGCCTGGTGTACAGCAGGCCGCCCTATATCCCCTCCCTGCCCAGTTCCGACGACATGCTGCGGGCGGCCCGGATGCTGAACGAATCCAAACGGCCGGCCATCTACGCGGGCAACGGGGCGAAAAACACCCCCTTTCTCCTGTACGAGCTGGCGGAAAAACTCTGCGCCCCCGTGGTCACCACCATCCAGGGCAAAGGGGTGTTTCCCGAAAGCCACGAGCTGTTTCTCTGGAACGGTTTCGGGAACTCGGCCCCGCCTTTCGTCACCCGGATCATGGAACGCTGCGACTGCCTCCTGGCCATCGGCTGCCGGTTCGGGGAAGTGGCCACGGCCAGTTACGGCATCCGTCCTCCGGAAAACATGATCCATGTGGACATCAACCCCGAGGTTCACAACGTCAATTACCGGGCCCGTCTCCCCATCGTGTCCGATGCGGGAAGCTTTCTCCGGACCCTGGCCCCCCTGGTGGAACGGCATCCCAAAAACACCGCCCTGATCTCCGAAATCAGAACAGGTCACCTGGAAACGATCCAGCGCTGGACCAAGCAGAAAAGCAAAAAAGGCGTCTCCCCCTGGCATTTCTTCTCCACACTCCAGAAATTCACCAGTGACGACGCCATCTTCACCACGGACAGCGGCAACGGGACCTTTCTGGCCATGGAAATGCTCCGGCTCGAAAAACCGGGGCTTTTCATCGGTCCCATCGATTATTCGTGCATGGGCTACTCGGTTCCGGCGGCCATCGGAGCCAAACTCGTCAACCCGGGACGGGAGGTCATCGCCATCGCGGGAGACGGGGCTATCCTGATGACAGGCTTTGAACTTCTCACGGCCTCCCACCTGTCCGTGGCTCCGGTGATCTTCGTGATGCGGGACAAGAACCTGAGCCAGATCGCCCAGCTCCAGAAATTCGCCTACGCCCGGGAAACAAGCGCCATTCTTCCGGACTACAGCACCAAGGCGTTCGCCAATGCCGTGAACGCCCTCTATTTTTACATTCCCAATGACGGCCTTGTGGAAAAAACCATACCCCAGGCCCTTCAGGCGTCGGCAAAAGGCAAGCCCGTGGTGGTGGAGGTGGCCATCGACTACTCGGTGAAAACCTGGTTTACCCGGGGAATCATCAAAACCAACTTCCTGCGCCTTCCCTGGAGCGACCGGGTCCGGCTCACCGTCCGATCAGGAAAAAGACGGCTCCAGAAAAAGAAAGCCCCATCTCGTTCCCAAGGCGGTGCCCCATCGGAACCCTGATGCTTCCCGTTCTCGCCGTTCTCGCCGGCCTGGCTGTCCTGGTCTGGAGTGCCGACCGGTTCGTGGAAGGCTCCGCATCCACGGCCCGTCACTTCGGCATGCCGTCCCTTCTCATCGGCATGGTCATCGTGGGGTTTGGAACCTCGGCCCCTGAACTCGTGGTGTCGACCATCTCATCCCTGAAAGGAAACCCGGGCATCGCCCTGGGCAACGCTTACGGTTCCAACATCACCAACATCGCCCTGATTCTGGGGATCACCGCCCTGATCAACCCGGTTTCCGTGCATTCCCTGATCCTGAAAAAAGAACTTCCCGTTCTCACGGCCGTCACGGCCCTGGCCGCCTACCAGGTTTACGACGGCAGCCTTTCCCGCATGGACGCCACGGTTCTCATGGCTGTGTTTTCCCTGCTCATGCTCTGGGCGATCCGTGAAGGGCTGGCCAACAAACCGGATCTTCTGGGAACGGAGGTCGAACGGCAGCTGGCCGTTCACGCCATGCCCCTCAAGCCGGCCCTGTTCTGGCTGGTGGTGGGACTTGTTTTTCTTGTGGTGAGTTCCCGGATTCTGGTTTGGGGAGCGGTGGAAATCGCCACGGCCATGGGGGTCAGCGATCTGATCATCGGGCTTACCGTCGTGGCGGTGGGAACTTCCCTGCCCGAGCTGGCCTCTTCGATCATCGCGGCAAGGAAAGGCGAACACGACATCGCCATCGGCAACGTCATCGGCTCCAACCTGTTCAACACCCTGGCCGTGGTGGGCATCGCGGGCCTGATCCACCCCATGGAGGTGGTGCAAGAAGTTTTCTCGCGGGATATCCTGACCATGGGGGCCCTGACCCTGTCCCTCTTTGTCGTGGGTTTCGGTTTCCGGGGCCCCGGGCGCATCAACCGTTTCGAAGGCGGCGTCCTTTTTCTCGCCTACCTCGGATACACCACCTGGCTGGTGGCCGGTGTGGTTTCGGGTTGAGACATTCTGACACAAAAGCCTCCGGCACATACCGGAGGCCCTGCTCCCGTCAGTTCCGGTTTATCGGAAAATCCTGAACGTTTATCTTATCCTGAATGCCGCAGCCTCCCTGGGGCGGGGTTTCGCAGCCCGCGCAGCCGTCGCAGCCGCAGGAGGCGCCGGGTTTCAGTTTCTTCATGAAACGCCGGATCATCAGGACGGCGGCGCCGGTCACGATCAGAACGACAATCAGTGTTTCCATTGTTACTCTCCTTTTCCACAGGTTTTTTCAGCTCAGAAACCCATGAGTTTTCCGCTCTGGTAGACCAGGGCCGCCAGAACAAAGGCTACCGTGGTGTTGAAGGCCATGGAGAACAGACCCCATTTCCAGGAGCCCGATTCTTTCACGATGCACACCACCGTGACAAAGCAGGGGGCATAAAAAATCGTGAAAATGATCAGGGACAGGGCCGTCAGGGGACTCCAGCCGGGATTGGCGGCCAGGGCGTCACTCAGGGACCCGGATTCCTCGGCGTCCACCTCTCCCATGGAATAGGCGGTTCCCAGGGTGGACACGATCACTTCCTTGGCTGCAAACCCGCCCACCAGGGCGATGTTGGTCCGCCAGTCGAAACCGGCCAGGGACGAGACCCCTTCAAAAGCCGACCCGATGCGTCCGGCCAGGGAATGACGCAAGGCCGCTCCGCTTTCTTCCGCTTCGATCAGCTTGACCGCCTCGGCCCTTTTTTCAAGAACAGCCGGGTCTTTTTCCGTTTCTGAAACAGAGGCTTCGACCTGGGCCTTTCTGGTGTCGAATTTTTCCTTCTCGGAATCCGGAAGTCCTGGGAAGGTCATCATGGCCCAGAGAATGATGGAGATTCCCAGAATGGTGGTCCCCGCCTTTTTCACGTACTGAAACGTCCGCTCGAAGGTATGGATCAGAAGCCCTTTCAAGGTGGGCAGCCGGTAAGGCGGCAGCTCCATGACAAAGGGTGTGGATTCCCCCCGGATCAGGGTCATCCTCAGGAATTTGGCGGCCAGAAGGGCCCCGAGCCAGGAGATCGCCGTAATGGCCATCATCATGCCCGCCTCGTTCTTCGAAAAGAACGCCCCCACCAGAAGGGCGAACACCGGGAGTTTGGCCCCGCAGTTCATGAACGGCACGGTGAGAAGGGTGGCCAGGCGCTCCTTGGGGGACCTCAAGGTCCGGCTGGCCATAACGCCGGGCACGGCGCAGCCGCCGGCGATACCTCCGCTCACGATAAAAGCCATGACCGAACTGCCGTGGAGCCCGAACACCCGGAACACCCGGTCCAGCATGTAGGCCACCCGGGCCAGGTAGCCCGAATCTTCGAGGATGGCGATCCCGAAAAACATGAACATGATCAGGGGAGCGAAGCCCAGAACCCCGCCCACGCCGTCGATGACTCCTGAAACCACCAGGGACTTCAAAAGACCGTCGGCCATGTGGGCCTCGGCCAGGCCTCCGATCCAGGCTATGGCCTGCTCGAGCCAGGCCACCGGGGCCTCGCTCAGGGCAAAGGTGAAATAGTAGAGGCCGAAAAGGACAGAAGCCATGATGATGGGGCCCACCAGCCGGTTCACCAGGACCTTGTCGATCCTGTCCGACATGTACAGCCTGTTTTCGTCATAGCGGTGGGCCATCACGCCCTGCTTCATGATCGAGCTGATGTAGCCGTAGCGGTAGTCGGCGATCATGGCTTCGGGATGGGTGGCCAGGGTTTTTTTCAGGTGGTCCGTGACCTCGTCGGTGATTTTCATGAGGGCATCGTAAAGACCGGCGTTTGATTCTTTCACTTCACCCTGGATTTTCCTGTCGTTCTCCAGAAACTTCAGGGCCACCCAGCGGGCGTCGTAGAGTCCGGAAATGGCCTGGCAGGGACGAATCAGGGCCTCCATGGCGTTCAGGGCATGGTCCAGGTCATCTCCGTAGGATAACCGCAAAGGCCCTTTGTCGAAGGACATGCCTTTTGCGCTGACCGTGTCCATCAGTTCGTCTTTTCCTCTGCCGCTCCTGGCCACCGTGGGAATCACGGGAACACCCAGGAGCTCGGACAGGCGGGAGACCTGGATGTCGATCCCCCGGGTTTTCGCCACATCCATCATGTTCAGGGCCAGGCACACGGGAACGCCCATCTCCATGAACTGGACGGTGAGGTAAAGGTGCCGCTCCAGGTTGGAGGCGTCCACGATGTTCACCACCACCTGGGGTTTTTCCCGGACCAGGAAATCACGGGCCGCCACCTCTTCAGGAGAGAAGGCGGTCAGGGAGTAAGTTCCGGGAAGATCCACCACGGTGATCCGCCTGTCTTCCTTGATATAGGTTCCGGTTTTCTTTTCCACGGTGACACCGGGATAGTTTCCCACGTGCTGCCGGGCACCGGTCAGGGCGTTGAAAAGGGTGGTCTTTCCTGAATTGGGGTTCCCTGCAAGGGCAATGGTCGCGTTCATGGTTTACTGGACCTCCACGCTGATGTAATCGGCTTCGTTGTTCCGCAAGGTCAGGGTAAACCCTTTGATCCGCACCGCCACCGGGTCGTACAGGGGAGCCCTGCCCTGGATCGAAACCTCCGCGCCCCGGATCAGGCCCATATCCCTGATTCTCCGGCCCATTTCTCCCTCGGCGTTGATATTGGCGATCATGCCTTTCTGGCCCACGTTCATCTGTCTCAAACTGATTGTCGTCATATATTCCCTCTTCATTTTGTTTCAGTTTCAATATTTGTTTAGGTATACCTAATTTTATTCTGTGTCAAACCTATTATTTTATACTTCTCGTTTTGTTCGAAATTATTAATGACATTAAAAAAAGTTCACGGCGCGTGGTTTTTCCGGTATAGATGCCTGGGAAGGATTGAATGATCATCTGTCAACATCACCAGGAATCCCAATGGACTGTGAAAACCGGAAAAACCAGCAGGAAAAAAGCCAGAAAATGCGGTTACGCCTGATCGAGGCGACCCTGTCCTGCCTTCAGACCTTCGGATTTCACGGAGCGTCCCTGTCCCGGATTCTCGATAGGGCCGGAGCGTCCCGGGGCGCCTGGCGTCATCACTACGCCACGAAAAACGACCTGGTGGCCGCGGCCAGCGAGTACCTGCTTTCAACGGCCCTCGAAAAGGCGAAAACTGTGGCTGAAACCCTGGTGGAAGGACAACGTCCCGGCGGGGAGCTGGACATCGGGGAGTTGCTGGAGATTATCTGGGATCAGTTTTACCAGGGACGATACCGGGATGTGTGGGTGGAGTTCAACGTGGCCTGCCGGACGGACGACGAACTCCGGGAAAGGCTGACCCCGGTGATCCGCTCGTTTTTCGAGGAACTGGACAGCATCTGGGCCACGCACCTTTCCCCGTTCTCACGAACCGGCCTCACGGCCGAAACAGTGATGAACCTCAGCCTCTACCTGCTCCGCGGCATGTCCTTCCAGTCCCTGTCCATGGACAACGCGGACCACTACAAGGCCATGCGAAAGGCCTGGGCCGGCATGCTGGCCGAACTGCTCGGACGAAAATCCGGTGTGGAGTGACCCGGGCTACCGACTCCGCTTCGTCATAACCCGTCTATCCCTATGCTCGTCCAGCTTTTCAAAAGCTGGCCCCTGTAGGCCACTCAAACCGGACAACACCATCATTCCGGCCCGTCGCCGATCATCTCCCGAAGCATGGCCTGGCGCATGGACCGGCGGTAGGTTTCCAGGATTTTCCGGTGCTCCTCCGCCGACCATTTGAGATCCAGGTCTCCGGTCATCTGCCGGCACAGGCCTTTTTTCTTCATGGCGAGAAAATGAAGCCGTGTGTCCCTTGAAAGCCCCCGGTAGAAGCATTCTGTCAGACGAAGGCGAAGGGGCCGGAGGGAAT
Organism: uncultured Desulforapulum sp.; assembly: GCA_964637565.1. Taxonomy (GTDB): domain Bacteria; phylum Desulfobacterota; class Desulfobacteria; order Desulfobacterales; family Desulfolunaceae; genus DYJE01. The sequence continues at coordinate 16,054 of CAZWTY010000046.1, read as the reverse complement.
TGAAAAGCAGGGTGACCACGATGTTGTTGGCCCGTTCCGCCACCCGGTCCTGGAGTTCGATGTCCAGGTCCACCAGGATGTCGACCTGGTCCACCCCTTCGATCTGGCGGTCGATGAGGCCGATGAACGCCTTCACATCCAGGGGGGACATGTTGGCGGTGGCCACCATGAGAATTTCTGGGAACACCATGTTCCAGAAAGCCAGGGCCTCGTCCACCAGAAATCCGTCCACCACCTTGCCCTCGTTTTCCTTAGGGCTGATGGAGAAAAGGCGGGACAGGAAATCAAGTCCGGCGTTTTCCGTATAGGGTTTGACGTAGGTTCCGTCGCTTCGCCGTATGTCCAGGAGATTCATGGTTTCAAGCTGTTTCAGGGCCGCCCTGAGCATGGACGGGTCCACCCCCATCTCCTCCGCGTGGCTCCTGAAGGGCGGGAGTTTCTCCTCGGGTTTGAGTTTTTTCAGATAGATCTGCTGGAGCAGCCGATCCACGATATCCTGAACCGACGGGATGTCTTTGGTCATTGATCCGGTCCTCCGGTCTTTGTTTTCGCCAGGGTGACGCACCTTTCATCACGCTGGCTCCCTATACACCAATGTCTGATCCGGGGAAACCTCCATATAAACCCCGGTTCAGCTTTAATTATCATCTTGACATTGTAATAACAATAAATCATTATTGTTGCAACAATGGTCAGTGATTATAATCATAATATCTTTTTCGGCGGAAAGCCGGACCGGAGGCCATCATGGGCGAAACCACCGTCAGAACCATCTGCTTTGAATGCCATTCCCGCTGCGGTGTTCTTGTCACCGTATCGGAAGGGAAAATCACGGGAATCCGGGGAGACCGTGACCACCCCTTCAGCCACGGGTATATCTGCCCCAAGGGACGGGCCGTGATGGAAATCGTGTACCATCCCGAACGCATCAGAAAACCCCTTTTCAGGGACAAAAAGAGCAAGAGCGGAACGGTCACCGCCCTGTCCTGGGACGAGGCTCTTGACCGGATCGCCGAGCGGCTGCTAAAGGCCCGGGAACTCTGGGGTGCGGAGTCGGTGGTGTTCGGATCGGGCACCACCCGGGGAATGGCCCCCTACCTCAACTGGTTTCTCAGCCTTTTCGGCTCTCCCAACTTCATGGCGCCTTCCAACATGAGCGGGGGCCCCATTGTGGTGGGCAGCGCCGCCACCTGCGGTTTCGGCATGGTGGACCCGGATTACGCCATGAGCCGGGCCATGATCCTCTGGGCCCACAATCCGGAAAACTCCTGGCCGGGACTTTACCTCCACGACATCAACGAGGGCCTGAAAAAAGGATCAAAGCTGATCGTGGTGGACCCGAGGCGGACACGGTTCGCCGAAAAGGCCGACCATTTCCTCCAGATCCGGCCGGGAACGGACGTGGCCCTGGCCCTTTGTTTCATCCATGTGATCATCGAAAAGAATCTTTACGACCGGGATTTTGTGGAACGCTGGACCACGGGCTTCGACCAGCTGAAGCAGCATGTGGCGGGCTATTCCCCGGAACGCACGGCGGAAATCACCTGGATTCCCGCGGAGAAAATCACCGCCGCCGCCGTGTGTTTCGCCGAAAACGCGCCGGCCTGCATCGGCCCCGGCATGGGCGGGGTCTGCCAGGCCAACGACGCCTTTGACCTGGCCCGGGCCCTGACCATCCTTGCCGCCATCACCGGGAATCTGGACGTGCCCGGAGGGAACCTGAACTGCACGCCGCCCACCCGGAAAAGGAGCTGTTACGGTCCGGACTACAGCCCCATGACCCATCTGCCCCCTGAAACGGCCCGGAAGAAGCTGGGGCTCGACACCTACCCGCTGCTCCAGTTCATCCCCATTCCCTGTGCGCCCCAGGCTGTGTGGCCGGCCATCGAGGAGTCAAAACCCTATCCGGTCAAGGTTCTGGGGCTTTTCGCCAACAACAGCGTCTGCGCCTACCCCAATTCCAGGCGGGTCAGGAACGTGCTTTCCTCGGTGGATTTCCTTTTTGCCGTGGATTACTTTCACACCCCCACCACGGAACTGGCGGACATCATCCTGCCTCCGGCCCACTGGTCCGAACGGAACGACGTGGAAGACCTTCTGATGAAAAACCACGTGTTCGCCCAGATCCAATGCGTGGAACCCCAGCCGGACTGCCGGGACGAAAAACAGATCATGATCGGCCTGGCGGAAAAAATGAACCTCACCGGCTATTTCAACACCGTGGAAGAGGCCCTGGATCACCGTCTGGAGGCCACGGGCCTTACCTTTGAAACCTTAAGGGGAATGGGCTTCCACGCCACACCCCTCACCTACAAAACCCACGAGGCCAAGGGGGGCTTCAAAACCCCGTCACGCAAGGTGGAGCTTTACGCCGACTATCTGAACCACCTGGGCATTTCGCCCCTTCCCGTGTTCCGCGAACCGGGGGAAAGCCCGGTGAGCCGGCCGGAGCTCCTGGCCGACTACCCCCTGATCCTTACCACCGGCGGCCGGAACCTGGTGTTTTACCACAGCTCCCACCGGAATATCCCCTCCCTGAAAAAAAGGACCCCCGACCCCCTGCTCCAGATCCATCCGGACACGGCGGAAAGTCTCGGCATCGCGGAGGGGGAATGGGTGGACCTGGTGTCCCCCCGGGGCCGGGTGAACATCCGGACCGCCTTTGATCCCCATATCCATCCCGGGGTGGTCCATGCGCCCCACGGGTTCTGGTACGGGGTGAAAGACGGCTGGGAGACGCTGAACATCAACATCATCACCGACGACAAACCCCTATGTCCGGTGACGGCTTCGGTGCCCATCAAGGCCCTGCTCTGCCGGGTGGAAAAAAAGCAGGTGGCCTGAAAGGGAAATAGGGGGTGGAATGTCCGAGAACGATGAAGGTGATGAGCCGACATAACAGCCGTGGACGCGCATGTGGCAAAAAAAGAATGAAGCCGATTCAGGTTTTGAATTGTCCTTGCCGATATAAGAAAACAACCGTGACCGTTTCTGTGACATTTCCCTCATTTCCCATTGCATCTCACACGGCCTGGCTTTTTTGTTGTAACCTGTCATTTTCTTACGGAGGATTTACATGGTTGAAAACAAAAGAAGGCATGAACGAAAAACCGTCTCCATACCCATTTTCATGATGAAAGGCAGCAGCAGTTCCGCCGAATCCGGAATAGACATGACACCCCTGGGTATGAACGTGTCCGACCCGTTCGGGGCTGTGATCAAAAATGCCAGTGAAGACGGGCTCTGTGTGAGGGTCGAAAAAAAATTCGAGCCGGACGACCAGGTTGACGTGAAGATGGTCGACGATCCGATTCTCGCGGGAGACGATCATGTTTCAGAATGCAAGGCCAAAGTCGTCTGGTGCAACCACATTGAAACCGATGAAAAAACCACGTGCTACGAAATCGGCCTCAAAATATTCCGTAAGAAGGTTCTTCCGATCCTCAATTGGAAAACCAGGGATTTCGGCTCGGTGAAGTGCATGTGACCGAATGGTCCGGCAAAAGATCAGTTGCCCAGAACCAGGACCTGTCCCCGGGACGTGAAGGAGATCCCCTGCTGGGATTCGGCGCCGATCATCACGCTTTCCACCACAGGAGGGTTCACCTCCCTGTCCGCTTTCCAGGAGACCAGGAACCCGGCTCCCGACCCGCCCTGCCTCTCATCCCGGGGAACCACATGACGGGACGAGGACAGGGGGCGGATGGTTACGGGACGGTTCAGGTACCGTTTGATCAGGTTGCCGTTGCTGTCGTAATAGTCTACCGACGTGAGGGTGATGGCGTTCTTCGGGTCCGCGTTCCTGACATGGAGTGTCACGGTGAGGAGAAAGGGTTTGTTCCGGTTGCCGATGGTGATGTGGGAGTAAGCCGGAACGTAAAGGGTCTGGCCGGAGCTCAAACTTTCGGCCCGAGCCGGCCCTTGGGCGGCCGCGACAAACAGGGCGATGAGGATCACTAGTTTTTTCATGGCTTATCCTTTCATTGGCGTCATCAGTTAAAGCCTCAGCCCTGTCCCCGGGCCAGATCGGAGAACAGGCGGCGTTCGACACGGTTCCCGACCACGGCCACCAGGTCATCCGGGGCGAAGACAAAATCAGCGGCGGGATTGGCCGTCATGAAACCGTCTCTCAGGACGCCGACCACGGTGGCCCCTGTTTTCGACCGGATGGCGGCCTGTTCGATGGTCTGCCCCGAAAGCACGCTCCTCTCTCCGACCCCTACCCAGGACATCTCAAGCATCGTCCTGAAATGATGAAGTTTTTCAAGAAGCATCTGTTCCGGACGGCTTTCGGTCATGGGTTTGTAGACCCCCTGGCGCACGGCGTCGGTGTACTCCTGGATGGCGGAAACGGGAACCTCCATGTGGAGCAGGGCCTGGCGGGCGATTTCAAGGCCCGCCTCCATTTCCGGAAGTACGGCCATGTAAACGCCGCTGGCGTAGAGGGACTGGGCCTGTTCCACCCCTTCGGCCCTGGACACGATCCTGAGGTCCGGTTTCAGGAGGTGGGCCCGGCGCACAATGCTCCGGGACACGATTTCAGACGGCGTGGTGACCAGGAGCAGCCGGGCCTGGCCAAGCCGGGCCGCATCCATGACCACCTCCTGGCTCATGTCTCCGAATATCACGGGGTAACGGGCTTCCTGGCATTCGATCATCCGCTGGTAGTTCAGCTCCACAATGACAAAGGGCACGGAAAGCCTTGACAGCACCTGGGCCACGTGCTGCCCCACCCGTCCGCCTCCGGCGATCACCGTATGGTCGTGGAACCCTTCTTCGGGCATGTTGGCCGCCTGGGGCGGGTCCTGGGCGATCAGCCGCTTTTTCACCCGGTAAAGGGGGCCGGCCAGTGCCGATACAAAGGGGCTGGCCATCATGCTGAACACGGAAACCGACAGGACCAGGGAATAAAGCTCAAAATCGATGACTTTGGCCGCAAGACCTGTCCTTGCCAGGACAAAAGAGAACTCACCCACCTGGAACAGGCCCAGGCCCACGGCCATGGGCACGATGTAGATGTAGCGGAACAGCCGGCATAAGATGGCGAAGATCAGTCCTTTGAGAACGGCGATGACCGTGACGAGAAACACGATGCGTCCCATGTTTTCCAGAACAAAGGCTGGATCGATGAGCATGCCCACGCTGGTGAAGAACAGCAGGCCGAAGATGTCCCGGAGAGGCACGATGTCGCTCAGGGCCTGGTGTCCGTAATCGGATTCGGAGAGAACCATGCCGGCCACAAAAGCCCCGAAGGCGAAGGAGAGGCCGACCATATAGGTGGCCAGCCCCACACCCAGCCCCAGAGCCGTGATGGTCAGGATGAACAGCTCCCGGGAATTCCATTTCGCCACCGAAGCCAGCAGAAGCGGAAGAAGCTTCCGGCCCAGCACGAACATCACGGCGAGAAACGCCACGGATTTCACGACGGCGGCTCCAAGCATGGCCAGCCCGCCTTCGGGGTTGCCCAGCTTGGGAAGGATGATCATCATCGGCACCACGGCCAGGTCCTGGACGATCAGCATACCGATCATCACCCGGCTGGACAATGTCCCCATCAGCCCCCGGCTCATCAGGATCTTCAGGGTCACCATGGTGCTCGAAAGGGAGATCAGGGCCCCGAACCACACCGAGGCCACATGGGACAGCCCCATGCCAAGTCCCAGGCCGTAGCCCAGGGCCATGGTGAGGATGATCTGGATCGGGGTTCCCAAAAGGGCGATACCCCTGACCGGCTTCAGTTCGTCCAGGGAAAACTCCAGGCCCAGGGCGAACAGGAGGAGAGCCACGCCGATTTCCGCCAGGATCTCGATTTCATGCACGTCCCCCACGGTGATCCCGCCGGTGTGGGGCCCCACCAGGATGCCGGCGAAGATGTAGCCCAGGATCAGAGGCTGCCTGAGCCTCTGGGCGATCAGCGCGCCGATCAGGGCGGCGACCACGAGAATGACGATGTCTGCGGCTAAACCCATGGGTCTTGTGTTCCTTATGATTATGAAATAATCGGTGGCCTTTTCAAGCACTTCATCCCACTGTTCATGCCTCGGACAGATGATCCAGCATCAATATCTCGATTCCCTCAATTTGGGGCAGCCGGACATCGTTGGTAAAAAAAGTGGTGGCCCCAGCCTGGAGCGCCGTGGCTATTTGAAGGGCATCAGGCGTCCTTAGGGTGTAAGAGGCTCTTAATTTCGCGGCGTGTTCTGAAATGGAGCTTGTGACATCCATCATCACCAAGTTGGACCGAAGAAGAATATCCCTGTATTCAGATGCCAAGGCGTTGTCATGTTCACGGATTGGATAAACCAGGACTTCCAGCAAAGTGATGGTGGACGTGACAACAATAATATCACCACGGTCCAAGGCTTGAAAAAAAGGGCGGACGAATTCCAGATAGAAAGGGTGTTCTTCCATGAAATAAATCAGGGGAGCTGTATCCAGTCCGATCGTTTTCCCACTTAAACGGGTTATCCATTCCACGAAGAACGCTCCTCATCGATGTATTTTTTTATGTCAAGATTGTTCCAGAGTTGTTTGCCCTTCCCCTGAATCTCCATGATGCTTCGTCTGTGTTCAGGTGTCGTTTTTTTTCTTATCAGTCCGGCAACATCTTCTAAAAGCCTCAATTGATCGGCCAGATTGAGCTCCTTGATTTCTGACAGGACATGATTGTAATTTATGACTGGCATCGTTTCCTCCAAAACTTCGGATTATTTTTAAATTTTTTTCCCTTGATTGTACCAGCAAAATCATCCATTGCACAATACGATATTCCTGCAGCAGCCCCCCCCGCCCGATCTTTCCACGCATCACAGCGCGATCAGCAGGCCGCCGCTTTTCACCGGGGGCGGGCTTGCGTTGTCCGGCGCCAGGGCCGGGCGGGTGGTTCTCGGGAACTTCAGGTAGGGAATCACGCTCTGGTTTTTGATGCCTCCGGTGCCGTCGTAGGTAATGGACACCACGGGGATGCCGGTGACCGCTTCGATTTCCTGCTTCATCGCCTCGGTGACGATGGAGGGGCAGCAGAAGGCCGGGCTGGCCTGGACGAACAAACTGAGATCCGGGTAATGTTTGGCCAGGTAGTGGATCTTCAGGATGTTTTCCATGGATTCCCCGGCGTTTTCCGGCTTCACGTGGAAGGCGGACAGGATGGTTTCCGGATCGTCGTCGTAGCTGTGCTCCGGCTCCTTGATCACCCGTTCGAAATACCGGTGGTACTTCTTTTCGATGAGCTTCATGCCCGTCACCAGAGCCTTCACCGACACCAGACTCATGTAGAGCCCCTCGTTGAACCATTTCTTGAAATACATGGAGGCGATCATTTTGCCCATTTCCGTGTAGGGCGTGGTGACCACCTCGCCGCCGTTTTCCTCGATGAACCGGATCAGGTCCTGGTTCATCACGCTGTTGTCCCGGACGTAGATATCTCCGAAGATCGCCACTTTCGGCCTGATTTCCTGCCGGGTTTCAATCCATTCGAAGCGGGACACGATCTGGGACACGGCCTCTTCCTTGGGACGGTTGCCGAGAAAGGCGTCCTCGAGGATCTCCACGCTTTTTTCGATGACCCGGTCCGTGGCCCCTTTTTCCAGCTCGTACGGCCTGATTTTGCAGCCCATTTTGCGGATCATGCCCCCGAACATGTGAGCGAAATAGGCGTTCATCGACGCCCGGACCGAGATGTCGATGTAGGTGATCTCCCCGTGGTAGATCCCCGCCTTTTCAAGGCCGTAAGCCGGAAAAAGGGAGGCGATGAAGTTGGGGTAGAGCTTCAGGTTGCACATGTTGGCCTTGCTGATCCACAAAAGGGTGTTCGCCGGGTCGAGGTCGTGTTTTTTCACGGTCTCGGCGAATCCCTGGGCAATGGCGTTCACCGGGATGCACTGGCCGGTGTTGAACTTGAGGCTCCGTGAGATGATGGGCGCAGTCTCGTCGATGAGATAGGCGTTGATCCCCTCCCGTTTCAACACTGAGACAAGGAACCGGCAGGTGATGGGGTCCCAGTTGGGGATCACCAGGTTTTTTCCGGCCAGTTTCTTCGAAGGCGTGAAAAACAGCGGGGCGTAATCCGAGGATTTCGGCTCTTCCCCGGCCCGGGCATGGTTCCGGAACGCCCGGACCGCGGCTTCGATGCGTGTCTCGTAGCCCACACTGGAATCGTGTTCGTCCAGCTCGAGGATCAGGTAGGGTTTGCCTCTTTCCGCCATGAGCTGCTTGAAGTAGCGGAGGCCGAAAGAGTCCGGGGTGCATTTGAAGCTGGTCACGAAAACAGGGTAGACGCCCCTTGTTTCCGCCACGGCATGGGCCGTTTTCAGGATGGCGGCCGGGTAGTTCCAGTGAAGGTCGGTGAGAAGGGGCTCCAGGGCATGGTTTTCGTCCGCCTCCACCGGCACCATGTCCTGGAAAAACGTTTTCACGCCGAGTTTCCTGAAGATGTCGGGAATCCCGTTGTTGGCCGAAGGGTTGAGCACGGTGTAGGGCCGGCCCAGGAAAACCACGCTCACGTCGCCGGCCGAATCCCTCTCGTTTTCGTAAAGGTCCTGGAGCGCCTGACTGTGCTCCCGTTTCAGGTCAAAGGCCCTGTCGTAAGCCTGGGACACTTCGAAAATCGACACGGAAAGCCCCAGGCCTTTGAGCATCCGGTACAGTTCCATCTTGGTGTGGAACGGGCTGTACAGGTATCGGAGCAGCGGTGTCATCACCCGCTGCCTGTCCCGGTCCGCCATGATCGAGGGCAGGTACTGGGTGTAATAGCAGAACTGGCGCCGGGCGTTTCTGTTCTTGTTCTCCAGGTAGTAGGGAAGGAAAACCACGTCGGCCTTTTCGAGCAAAAACTCCACGTGGCCGTACATGGCCGTGGCCGGGGCGCAAAATTCGGTTTCCGACAGGTTTTTTCCCCGTTTCACCGCGTCCTTCACCGTCTCGCTGGTGACGGTCCGGATGGACAGGCTGTGGAAAAACCTCTGCCAGTAAGGGAGATCCTCGGCCATATGCAGGGCCGCCGGAATGCCCACCAGGGGTCCCCGGAAAGACAGGGGAATTTCATGATCGGCCAGCCGCTGGATTTTCTTCCGCTCGGCCAGAAGATCGAAACCCTTCACCTTGCTGCCCACGTATCTTTTCGTGTCGTAGTCCCTCCCGCAGAGAAATCCGTAGGCCACGGTTTCCCCGTCGATTTCCGCCACGGAGATCTTGCAGTGGTTGGTGCACAGCGAACAGATTTCCGAACGCAAAGGGATGTTCTTTTTGTACAGGCCGAGTCCCCGGAACGAGGTGGCCGTGACGTTCTCGTCCAGAAGGGTGAGGGCCGTTCCTAAAGCTCCGGTCAAATGGCAGAACTCGGACACCAGGACGGGTTTTCCCAGCCGTTGTTCGAAGGCCGCCACCAGGGCCTGGTTTTTCGCCGTGGCTCCCTGGAAGAACACCACCTCGCCGATGGCGGCCTCGTTGGCCACCTTGATCAGGTAGTTGTCCCGGACCGAATGGAGCACCGAGGCGAGCACCTCGTTCACGTCGTAGCCCTCGGACAGGTAATGGTTCAGGTCCCGTTCCATGAAAACAGTGCAGCGGTCGCTGGCCTGGGGGGCGCCGACGCCAAGGGTCCGCTCCGCATAGTCGGACAGGGGGCATCCCAGCTTCCTGGCCTGTTCCTCGATGAAACTGCCCGTTCCTGCGGCGCAGACGTTGTTCATCACCGACGAGGTGACCCGGCCGTTCTTCAGCGTGGTGAACTTGGCGTCCTGTCCGCCGATTTCGATGATGGTGTCCACATCGGGGTTCAGCTTCACGGCGGCCCGGGCGTGGGCCGTGATCTCGTCGAGAAACAGATCGGCCCCGATCATCCGTCCGATGAACTTCCGGCCCGAACCGGTGGTGGCGCAGGAGAGAATCTCGAGGTTCACCTTTTTATCCGAAACCAGGCGCTGGTCCAGGGTTTCGAAAATGGCGCACACGGCTGAAAGCGGATTGCCGGCCGTCCTGGTGTAGAATCCGGCCAGCACGTCCCCGGCCAGGTCCACGATCACCGCCTTGGTGCTGGTGGAGCCGATGTCGATGCCCAGGCACACGGCCAGCTGTTCCCCTTCCTTGAACGCCCGGTACAGGTCGGTTTCCACAGGGTTGGCCGTGTTCGCCCCGTGATCGGGAACGTGAAGAAAACGCTCGGCGCTTTCAAACGTGGGAAACGACGACAGTTCCAGGGTCAGCGGGGCACAGGCCAGCTCTTTTTCCTTTTTTTCCAGGATAAAGATCGTGTCCCGGGTGAGCTGTTCGCCGTTTTCCTGGAAAAGTCCCTTGTCACGGTCGGCAAGGCCGGACAGAGCCGCCCCCAGGGCGCCGTAAAGGTGGGACAGCTCGTCCACCACCAGACTGATCCCGGTCAGGCTTTCAAGGTGGTGTTTCACCGCCAGGTTCTTGGACACGCCGCCGCAGAACAGGATGGGTCCTTCGGCCCTGGTTCCCCCGCTGAACAGGGTGTCCACGATGTTCTTGGCCAGGCCGTGGCACAGGCCGTCGCTGATTTCCGCCAGGCTGTAGCCTTCCTGCTGGGCGTGGATCAGGTCTGTTTTGGCGAACACGGCGCAGCGGGAGGCGATGAGGGGAAAATCGTTCTCGTTCTCCACGGCCACCCGGCTCAGGTCCTCGATGGAGGCGAGGTTCAGCCGGCCCGCCTGCTGGTCCAGGAAACTGCCGGTTCCGGCGGCGCAGGAGGTGTTGGTTTTGTAGCTTCTGTAGTTCCCCTCCTCGTCGAACTGAAGAAGGCCGAATTTTTCTCCGCCCACCATGAGGATGGACCGGACATTGCCGTGACGGTGCCGGGCCGCGGCGATCACCGAAACCTGGTTGTCGTAGACCTCATGGGCCCGGACACGTTTCGGGGTGGTGGAGGTTTTCACCACCAGGCCGATCCGTGAAAAATCAAACCGGCCCAGGAGACGGGAAAGACAGCCTTTGATGTCGCCCTTGTGAACGTCGCAGGCTGTTTCCACGAGGGTGCTGTCAGGTGTGATTTCCGCAATGGCGACGGATACCGAACCGATGTCGATACCGAGAATGTTCGAGGTCATAGGGGTTTCTCCATTAAATACATTGTGTGGTTGTCAAAATAACGTTCCGGATCATTTGCCTCCGGCGGCCAGCTTTTGAAAAGCTGGACAAACAGGTTGGTGAGGAAAGCCGGAAGATGACCGCTCTATGCCTCCGGAAAGGCCCCAATCAAGACCTGTTTTGTCAAACTTTTTCAAAACGGCAGGGTCGCCGAAGGCTTGAATTGAAACAGATTTAAACAACCCCTTTATCAAACAAGGTCTATCGCCCGGTCTTGCCAAACGGGCAGGCCGGGTAATGGCAGACGGGGCAGTCCATGCACAGGCCGCCGTGGGCCAGGGCCGCGAGATCCCGGTTGTCAGGCTGGTCTCCGGCCAGAAGCCGGGGCAGGATCAGGTCGAAGACCGTCCGTTCGTGAAACAGAGCGCAGGCCGGGATGCCCATGATCGGCAGGTCGCCCCGGTAGGCCAGAAGAAACATGGTGCCGGGAAGGACGCCCGCCCCGTAGTATTCCCGGTGCACACCCATGTCCCGGATGCCCAGGCGGGTCACGTCGTCCGGGTCCACGCTCATGCCGCCCGTGGTGACGATCAGGTCCGTGCCCTTTTTCTCGAATCCCTGGAGGGTCTCGGCGATGATCTCGCGGTCGTCGGGCAGGATCACCGTTTCCACAAGGGTGGCCCCGAAGTCTTTCAGTTTCCCCTCCACCACACCCTGGAACCTGTCCTGGATCAGCCCGTTGTAGACCTCGCTTCCCGTGACGGCCAGACGGACCCGCATGGGACGGAACGGACGGACCGAGATTAACGGGGCTTCACGTTCGGCCAGGGCCACGGCCCGATCCAGCTCGGCACGGTCGATGGTGAGGGGCACGGCCCGGGTTCCGGCGATTTTCTGGCCCCGGGTGACCGGCGTGTGGGTGTGCAGACTGGCGCACATCACGTCGGGAATCATGTTGAAGGCGATCAGGGCCTCGGCGTTGATTTTAAGCAGACCGTCATGTGCCGCGTAAATCTGGAGTTTCCCTTCCGAGGGTTTTTCATCGCACACCGTGCCTTCCCCGGCAAGGGCCCGGGCCAGTTCCATCACCGCGTCGTCCTCATGGACTTTGCCCGCCTTGTCTTCGGCCACGAACAAATGGCGCTTCCCGAGGCGCATCAGATGGCACACATCCTCGTGGGCCACACGGTGGCCTTTTCTGAAAGCCACTCCCTTGAATTCCCCGGGTCTGATTTCCGTGATGTCGTGGGCCAGGGGCAGGCCCACCGCGTCTTCCACGTTGATTTTTTTCATGGTTCACCCTGTCGTTAGGGGGTTCATTTTTTGCGAAAGGTCGATTTTCAAAGGGTGTTTGTAGTACACCGAACCGTGGCAGAAGTGGCAGAACACCCGGCCGTTTTCCCTGATTTCACGGCCGTCCCGGACCACGGCGCCGCAACGGTCGCACAGGGCCTTGGCCCGGGTGGGACCGGGGTAGTCGGTTTCGGGGATGTCCACCCGTACCTCGTAAACCTCGAACAGCTCGGATAGGGGCATCCTTTTGTACGCCTCGAGCTGGGCGCTTCGGAAATCCCGGATTTCCGGGGAGTATGCCTGCACAAGATCCCGGGACCTTTCCGTTGAAACCACACGGAAAGCCCGGCCGATTTCAAGGTTCACGAAGGTGGCGGCCATGACCCCGTAGTCCTTGAACTTCAGGGACCGCCGCCCCAGTTTCACCCCGGTCACGTAGGCGATGGCGTCGGTGGCGCAGCGGTCGATCTCCACGTACACCACCAGCTTTTTGATGTCCGGTCCGGTCCGGGTGTTTTCAAGCCCCAGCAGAAAAAGACCCAGGAGGGCCATGCGAACGCCGATCACCTGACCTGGGCAGAGATGGCCGTGGGCTTTCACCGATCCGGCAAGAAGGGTTTCGAAATCTTCCATGTGGTTTAACGTCATGGGACGGCTCCTTGTTCCTCAAAAAGCCATTAAAAGCACATCAGGGACGATAATTCCACCTATTAATTTTTTCCATGCGTCAAGGAACATGGATCAGGGCCACGTCACCTGTTAGGTGTACATGCCGATGACCGTGTCCAGAAACCGGTGGATGGTTTCCATTTCTTCACCTGTGAAAAGGGCGGACAGCTTCTCGTTGTTCTCCTTCACCAGGGGCAGGGCCTGGTCGCAGGCCTGCCTCCCCTTATCCGTGAGAAACAGATGGACGGCCCTGCCGTCGGTGGCCGAGGCCTGCCTGAGGACCAGCCCGTTTTTTTCCATGCGTTCCACCAGGGTGGTGATGGCGGACCTGTTCTGGGACAGGGCCTCGCTCAGATCCTTGAACAGGCAGCCATCGTGGCTGCGGAGAAAAAAAAGGGCGGCGGCCTGGATGATCGGAACGCCGGCCCTTTCGCAGACCTCCCTGTCAAAGTATTTCAGAAGAAGGCGCTGGGCCAGGTTCAGCTTGAAAAAGAGGCGGCGGTCTTGGGTCATGGCTCAGCTCCTGGAAAAATGGGTCAGGGTTGGTTCACATCATTTTTTATCACTTATATGCATGGTGATCACCGCTGTAAAGACTTCCCTGTTGTCTGTGTCGTAAATCACCACGGAAACGTCCGTGTCCCCCTTCTTCGTCCAGTCCACATTCTCACCCCGGGCCACGGCCCTGAGATCGGTTTTGGCCTTGGCCAGGTACCGGACGGTCATGCCCACGGGAATCCAGCGGAGATTCTCCGGAATAGACACTTCGGTCATCATTCCGGCCACCAGCTCCGCCGCGTTGCACATGGCGATGGCGTGGACGGTGCCCAGGTGGTTGTGGACTTTTTTCTGGTTGGCGAAGGTGAGTTCGGCGTAGCCGGGTTTGAGGTCGACGAACACGGGATCGATGGTCTGGAAATAGGGGGCGAATTCGGTGACCATTTTGGTGAAGTCTTCGTTTCCTGCGGCCTGGTACATGGAAAGGGTCGGGTTCATGGCGGTTCTCCTTTTTAGGTGTTTTTTGTCGTCCCACACACCATAGTTCATGTATGAACTATATATAGTTTATACATGAACTATATGTCAAGAACTGCCTGTCTGATTTTTTTAGCAGGGCAAACGCATGCCGGAATTTGGCAAAACGAAACCATTCGAGATCCGAAGCCGATCCGGAATCCACGCCGGGATGAGCTAAGTCCCCATGCATTATTCATAAAAAAATAAAGAAGGGTGCCATGTTTTTTAGATGAGACGCGTTTTATGTTGAGAATTTAACCTGGAATTTTACGCAATAACTTGAAATGGCGATGGAGCTGACGCGAAACGGCTTAGTTCAACGAGCCCTTAACCGCCGGGCGGCGAAGATCAAAACCGACCTGAAGAACGAAAATGATTGTAAAAAAACATCATCCAAAATGGTGTGCTGTAGCCCGGTCCGAGTGCACGGGGCTTGTTCTTCGTTCTATTCGTAGTGAGCCCACATTCGAATCACTTTGACGATTTTTTCATCATTTAAAATTTGGTAAACAATTCTGTGTTGAATGTTTAGCCTTCTTGAATAGGCACCTGTTAGGTCGCCTATTAGTTTCTCGTAGGGTGGTGGAGTTTGGTATGGATCATGTTTCAATAATTGAATAATTTCTTCTGCCTTTGATTGCAGTCCAGATGAGGAAAGTTTTTTAGCATCCTTTTGAGCTTGTTTTGTAAACACAACCTTCCAGTTCACCAATCAAGCTCCTCTTTGCAATCATCTATTTGTGTTGCAAGGCCGTCTTTAATAGATTCACGCATACCTGGAATAGTTAAGAGATACATGGTTTCTTGAATTGATTTCCAGTCTTCTTCCGAGAGAAGAACAGCGTTTCCTCTTTTCCCTGTAATAATAATTGGCTCATGAGATGAGGATGCTTCATCAATAAGCCTGTATAGATTTGAACGAGCTTCTGTTGCCGATAATATCGTCATTTGTACCTCCTTGACATTAATTAATATAGTACGCTATGCCGTACGCATTGTCAAGGAGGTGTTTTTGAAGAACGTCAGCTCCAGGCGTGGCGTTTAGCCGTCGCCTGGAAGCAATTGCTGGCCGATGAACTCAGAGAGAAGCCCAGCATTTATCGCAGCATCATACTGTCTTCTATCTGCAGTTACAAAGAGTTCCGCCTTCCATTCCAATGCACATGCTATATGCAATGCATCCATAGCCCTCAGTGCATTCGATTCTAAAAGCTTGATCGAATGCGAAATGACAGCCGGGGTAACCTGAAGAATTACAGCATCATGGACATCTTCCATCAATTGGGTTTTAATCGTCCGATAATCGTCGTCAGAAAGAATATTTTCACGCCGTCGTCGATTTAACCCCGATAATACTTCAGGGATTAGAATGGTACATAGACCCAGTTGCGAGGCATTCTGTAAGAATCTATCTATCTGATCACTTCCTGCTTCCAGGACATATCTTTTGGCAAGTGCAGATGAATCGGTTAAAACTTTCATAATTCAGATTCACGTTCTTCACGTATTGCAGATGAAAGGTCGCTCCCTTTAATTTGTAAGCGTGTGCTCTTACGTTTCCATGAGGGTATTTGGGGTATATTGTCAGTAAAGGGAATTATTTCCGCAATAGGTTTTCCCCGCCTAAGAAGAACAAGGGTCTCTCCATGCTCAACCTCAGTTATAAAGTTCGAAGCATTTTTTCTGAAATCAGTGAAAGATATTGTCTTCATATCGCGCCTCCTCCAATTAAATGTACATTCAAGTGTACACAAAACAGAGACATACTGTCAAGACAGGGCTTGAAGGCCAACGTACCGCTTTGGGGCGCGGGGCTTTTTGCGCGTACCACACCAGCGGGTTAAGGTTTCTCGTCATATTCGGACCAACGCCATTCGTCTGTGACATATAGCCCATGAGAAGCAGCCAATTCTTTGATAAAACTTGAGGGGCCTTCAACACTACCCTCAGTCCAGTTATCCCACTCGAGATTCAACTTATTAAACCGGCAACTAAATAGAGCAACTTTTTGTTATGGGTTTATGGCTGATTT
>CAZWTY010000045.1:0-31952 GCA_964637565.1 uncultured Desulforapulum sp. | reverse complement strand
CAATATATGTTTAACAAATAGCACCACTTCCCAATCGAGGCCTTTTCGTGAGGCTCGAACCAGTTTTTTGCTTCACGACTACTCACGATTACCCGCGATTTACAACTAAAGTCTTTACGGTTCTGACGTTAAATCGAGGTCTTTTCGTGAGGCTCAAAGCAGGTCTTTAAAGCTTCACGATAACTTCTCGATTACCCACGATTTTAAAACCAAAGTCTTTCCGGGTTTGATTCTGAAATCGAGGCCGTTTCGTGAGGCTAGCCGTTTTCAGCTTTTACGTATTTCCTCCTGATTTCAAAGCGTTTACCAAAATTCAGCAGAAGTCCAACCTCTATGCCGGTTGCCTTTAGATAGTTTTTAAGCTGTAATTCATGGATATCAATCAGCCGCTCAACAGCCTTAAGCTCAACAAGCACTTTATTTTCTACAACCATATCAGCAACATAGTCACCCACAACAACACCTTTATACGTTACCTTGATAACAGTCTGTGATTGAAGCGCTATTCCTTGTGTTGCCATCTCTGCGCACAAGGCATTCTCATATACCTTTTCCAGAAAACCACTCCCAAGATAATTGTATACTTCAAAAGCACATTTGATGATGGCTTCGGTTGTGTCGTGGTGCAAGATTTCAGACATTTTTAAAACCTCTCGTTAGCCTCACGATTACTTCACGATTTTAAACCAAATATCTTCATAGGTTCAGATTCTAAATCGAAGGCCTTTTCGTGAGGCTTAATCCAGTTTTTTGCTTCACGATTACTTCTCGATTACCCACGATTTTAAAATCAAAGTCTTTCTGGGTTTGATTCTGAAATCGAGGCCGTTTCGTGAGGCTCAAAGCAGTTTTTGCTTCACGATTACTCACGATAACCCGCGATTTTAAAACTAAAGTCTTTACGGTTTTGACGTTAAATCGAGGTCTTTTCGTGAGGCTAACTAAGCCTTTCAGCCATATCCCGCAGGATCTGCACTGCCTCACGATTTAACGGATCAACGGTCACGGCACGCTTCAGTGTCTCAAAAGCCTCTTCCTGCAGGCCCTGCCCCCACAGCAGCATCCCCAGCGCCAGCCAGCCGTTGCCGCAGGATGGATCTGCAGCTATTGCCTTTCGGAACAGGCGTTCCGCCTCAGCGGGGTCGCCCTGTCGTGCCGCCAGAGTACCCAACACGGTCAAAACCCGTGGCCGCCCGCCCGCCTGCTGTGCCGCGTAGTGTGCCGCAGCAGCATCTCCCAACGCACAGTGACAAACTGCAGCCAGTTCCTGCTTCAGTGCAGGCTCAACCGCAACCGGCATCTCAGGCAGCACTTCCAGCGCATCCTGAAACCGGCCTTCACGGATCAGTAGTTCTGCCAGAGTGACATAGGGCCTGGGATCGTCAGCAGCCACCCGAACCCCCTGGTTAAGCAGCAGCTGTACCGCCTGATCCAGTTGGTCGCGCTGGGCAAGCTTTTCTGCCTGAAAGCAGACTGACTGTACCTTGCAACTTTGAAGGTCTGGTGGACACCGTTCACGGCCTTTAATCGAAGCATCTGTAAATCGCCTGATTGGACTCTTCACTATTGCCTGCAGCCGTTCCTCTGCAATCCGTGCAGCATGTTCCCAGGTATAGTTTGCACGAATAAAATCAGCGGCTGCCATTCCGCGCCTGCAAACTTCTTCCGGATTATGTGCTGCATACCGCAACATAGCCACCAGCGCTTCAAAATCAGGCTCAGCCAGCCAAGGGTAGTCAACCGTCTCAAGCGGGCCAACCTGCTTAATCATTATTTTTTCTATACCGGCCGGGACCAGCCAGGCGATTTCAGGCGGGCAGAAATCAAGCGCAGCACCATAACCGGTAACAATCGGCGCCAGGCCGCAGGCCATGGCCTCGGCAATCGGCAGACCAAACCCTTCTCCCCGGTAGGGGTGTACCAGGCAGTGACAGGCGGTGTACAGGCCTGCCATCTCAACGGTGCTGAAATCCTGATCAAGATATTCAATCTCCGGTGCCTGTGAATCAGATTGAAAACGCTCAATCAGTTCCTGGGCGGTCTGCCCCTGGTAAAAGGAGCCACCGCCCATATCCTTAATCACCAGACAAACGTCATCGTCCACACTGAAGGCGGTGCGATAAGCTCCCAACAGCAGGTCAATTCCCTTCCGGTGGATGGTACCACCCACAAAAAGAAATCTGAACGTCTTGTCCGTTGCAAGTGGATAGGGTTTTGACTCAGGGGCAAACTGCTGCGTATTTACCCCGTTCGGAACCACCTGCACCCGCTCTGCCTCAACACCGCTAGCCATGTAGCACTCCCGGACATAATTGGATGGCACCCAGACCTGATCCACCACGCTGTTCATCGGCTCAATCCAGCTTCTAGGCAGACTGCCAAACTCCCAGGGCTGGATCAGCACCAGCTTGCCCGAAGGTACCGGGGAAAAATCAGGCGGCCATTGGTGGCGAATGTGAATGTCTGGGGTCGCCATTGGTGCATTGCGGATTGATTCAAGTGCTTTAAACCGGGGATCAACAGATGAAAGAAAATCATCAGATTGTGTGGAGTTGAACGATATTTGGTAACCACGTTCCAGCAACTGAAGGCATAATTCACGGTTTACGTGAGCAAGCGAGTGTTGGGCAAAGAGGGCACCATGCCAGGTAATTGAGGCTTTGTCGGGTTCGGCGACCGCTCCGCGACGATTGATCATCAGCGACAAAGCGGCTGCACTCAGTTTTTGTCCTGTAAGCATCGAGACATAAATCTTCTCCAGATGTTCCATGTATCTGTTGAAAGTATGAGTTGGTTTTGAAAGATTTCTGCGCATCTTTTCTACAAGAGATGGGTTATCAATGCATATGCGAAGAACCCCGACAAGCGATTTAAGGTCAAAAGGGTCATACAGAAGCCCATCAATGCCTTCGGTTATAAAATCAGGAATGCCGCCGATACGGGCGGCAATTATCGGCAGGCGCATGGCGTGTTGCTCCAGTAACGTGAGCGGGGCGCAATCCTCAATCACCGATGGCACGACAGACAGGTCCAGTTTGGCGGCTATTTGAGTAAGATCTTCGGCAGAGTATTCTCCATGAAACGTAACCATCCCTTTGCGATCAAGCGCAGCAAGATGCTCAAGGTAAATGCCGGTCGCAGTCCCATAAATATGGACCTCAATCTCGTCCGGCCTGAATGCCTGTGCCGCAGCAACAAGATAATGAACCCCTTTTATTGGTATCGCTCCACCGACGAATCCAACTCGAAGCGGAGCATGCAGCGGGCGTACTGCCTCGCGCGCCAGAAAAGCGTTATTCCATAACCTGTCAGTGGACTTGTTTGCCTGATGAACCAAGGCGATCTTTTCAGGATCTCCCCCATGCTGAATCAGCAAATTCCTCTGACGGGAAGAAACCGACAGAGTTAGATCCACCCATTCGTTGAGAAGCTTTCTTGTGGTGGAAATTCGCTTTTCATACCACTTCTTTTTATCAGGATTTTTCCTGACAGCTTCGGAGTTTTTAATCAGATCGATATCGTCCCAAAGGGAAAGGTCACCATTTAACAGGTACAAGTCGGGATCGATCAGATGGTAGTTATGGGGGGTGAAACAGGAAGGAATGTTGCGGCGATGAGTCTCTTCGGCCAAAGCAAAGGTGAGCCCATGGAAGTTATGGAAGTGAACAAGATCAGGGCTGACTTCGTCAAGTACCTGCTGAAATCTGTTTAATACTCCGGCATCACATATTTCACGCTCTGGATTGTCGGCATCGGTGAACAAGGCTGGCCGATTGAAGACACCGTAGAGAGTTACACCGGCATCCTCAGTCTTTTCAATGGAATACCGTGACATGGACGGATCATTTTTCAATGAAGCATAAAATACAGCGACATCATAGCCACGTTCTGCCAATTCCAGCGCTACGGATTTTGGGAAAGTCGTCCCTCCTCCTGATTCGTTCCATCCGTAGGTTACAAGAAGGATCTGCCGCATTGTTTTTTTTAACTCTACCAGTACTCCTGACGGTAAGTCACTGTGATTCAGCTCAATATCTGCGTCCGAGATCGACACGTTTTCTCTGTTCTTGCTGTCTATGAGGTTTTTGAAAACTCTCAAATAATCATTATTCATTTTATTAACATCAAGATGCTGTTCCGCGTATTTTCTTGCATTGCTCCCCATTACAGAACGCAACCCGGGATTCGAATAAAGTATTCTTATCTTATCGACAAAACCTGCTAAATCACCTGGCTCACAAAGGAAACCATTGTTTCCGTCTATTATTACCGATGGCATCCCTCCAACCCTGGAGGCAACAACCGGAATGCCCAAGGCAAATGCCTCCATGAGTATGATGGGGATGCCTTCAATAAATGACGGAATAACTACGACATTGGTTCTTGCCAGAAAAGGCCTGATGTCATCGACAAAACCAGGTGCATAAATCTTATTATGCAGCCCCTTTTGCTCTATCCTATGCTTAATATCCTTGTATTCAGGCCCACCACCGGTCATAACGCCGAATATATCATCCATGTTTTTCAAGGAGTCGAGTGCAGCCACAAACATTGCCGGGCATTTTTCTTCAGAGAAACGCCCAAAAAAACCGGCCACAAAGGCATCTGAAGGGATGACGTCTATTCCGGGGCAGTACAACCGTTTAATTTTGTCGGGATTGAACCTATTATTCACATCAACGCCGTGGAGAATCACTTTTATTCGCTCGTCTCTTTCAGCATACTTTGTTGTCAAAAGGCTGCGAATCACCTCGGTTGCAACGATGTTAAAATCTATACATTCCGCATATCTCCTGTTGTTTTCAATATGGCCGACCTCATTGAAAAGCTGGTCAACAACCTTAAGCTTTGGAAAGCGCACTTTCAGCCCAGGTAACATATGATAGACAAGCTCACAACCAACGATCAGCAGCACATCTATATTCCTGGTCGCAATCAAATCTGAAATGAAGGCCCTGCACTCATGTTCATGCCGGAACATCTGTGGAAGATGAAATATTTCACGCGTTATCAGCGCATAGTTTCCGGTATTGTCACCTTGACTGGTGGTATCAACAGGGAGGGAAGTTATGCATGAAACGGAGAAGCCATGCCGGTTGAGATGATCAACTATTTGCAGGAGTACAGTATCTGCCCCGCCAGTAATCATATACGGAAGGGCAAGCAGGACATTGGTATTGTCTGTGCAATCCTGACCTGGTGTACTAACGGTATGCGACGATAAAATAGTTTTTCGGTCCATAGTCTCAATTTTCACAGGTTATTTGGACAGAGAATGTGCTAGATTAGCCACACAAGTAGACAGTATTTCCACCTTACAGGCAGGTTGAAATGGCCCTTATAGAGATAGACGATTATTACCCCTATTCTTACCAACCAATCAACAGATATGGGTATGGCCGGCCACCTCATGATCTTCTGCAAAAGATGTTTGCAAAGCGCCTTCCAGCATATGCGCGCCTGGTTCAAGAGTTTAGCAAGTATGCCCTCGATATTGGCCAAATATCTCATGATCCTGATCCGGAAAACCCATTGCAGCCCTGCTGGGATAACGGATGGTTGCCTTCAGTGGATGGCATTGCGCTTTATGGGTTGGTTTCAGCTGCCAAGCCTCGCCGTTATTTTGAAGTGGGATCAGGCAACTCAACAAAATTTGTTGCACGCGCAAAAAAACTTAACAGTCCGCAAACAGTAATCGTTTCAATCGATCCAGCTCCGAGAGCTGAAATTGATTTACTGTGTGATCAGGTCATACGTGAGCCACTTCAGAATATCAATGTAGATTTCTTTAACCAGCTCATGCCCGGTGATATCCTTTTTATTGATGGCTCACATCGCATGCTACAAAATTCTGATGTGACTGTCTTCTACCTGGATATACTGCCACATCTGAAACCTGGAGTTATAATCGGACAGCACGACATCTTGCTACCGTGGGATTACTCGATGGAATGGGCACAACGCATGTATTCGGAACAATACGCACTTGCATCAGTATTACTAGCAGCAGAAGACGCGTTTGAAATTATTTTTCCCACATTCTACGTATCTCAACTGGAACAAAAATTACTACAGCCCCTTCTGAATACAATATGGACTTTTCCAAATCTTCAAAACATAGTGCCATTTGGGAGTTCGTTCTGGATGACTAAAAAGTGATTAAGATTGCAATATCTTTCTAGCCCTTTCTATTTCACTATCTTGATAATAAATAGCGTGTTTTAAGTAAATTTGCGCCAATATCTTATTGTGCCTATTTACGTCTTTTGAGTATTGGCCAGCACCATGAAATCGGTATGCAAACAGAGGTTGCGGGAGATGCTTGCCAATATAACCTTTCTCTGCGCAACTTATCCAAAAATCCCAATCTTCATATCCAACATCATCCGCATAACCGCCAACATCAATCCAGGCTTTTTTTCTAAATAATGCACAATAATTAAGAAAGTTTTCGCGTAGCAGCCTCCCAAACTCATACTCAGGTTGTTCAATCAGGCTTGATCCTGACTCATTGAACTTAATCTGATCGGTATAGACGATAGAAATAGACTCGTAAACATCCAGATAATCCACACACATTTCCAACATGGTCGGCATAATCAGGTCATCAGCATCAAGACACAAAATATATTCGCCCCGTGCAGCGGATATACCCCTGTTTCTTGATATGGCTGGTTTCCCGGAGTTTTCTGTTGATATCAGACTAATCGAATAATTATTATTCCTGGCAATTATCTTCTCAGCGATTTCCTGTGAATTATCAGTACTGCCATCGTTCACAATGATTATTTCGAAATTTTGATACGTCTGATGCAAAACACTGTATACCGCCTCGGTGAGGTAGTGGCCATAATTATAGCAAGGTATTATCACTGAAACCTTGGGGAAATGGGTAGGTTTGTCTGCATAAGCATCTAAGAGCTCGCGCTGTTCATGATTAATATCTTTTTTCTGTTGTGAAAGCTCATTTTCTGTTTTGAGTTGGTTCCCCTGATTTGAAATGAGAATGGAAGACGAAGAAGGCATGTCTTGAATCTTAACATTCGTGGCAAACGTACTGCCCGGCTCACAATCAAAAGAAGACAAATAACACTTGGCAATAAATGGATAATCCCTCTCAGGGGCACCAGCTGTCCACGCAGGATAATAATTATAGGCACGAAAAGCCAAATCTAGACACATTCGCGCGAAGTCTCCCGGAAACTCGCCGAGCACACCAGCATGCCAATAGAGTAGTTTTATTGCCAAGAACGTTCTATAGAGCCGGTGAATCCGGGCGACCTCCAAAGACATGGTGTTGTCCTTGAAAGATAGGGCATCCGAATGCTCCAGATATAGTCCCAGCACTTCAGGAACGCGCAAAGCCTGCCTGCCGGCCAGGGCAAATCTGATATTAAAATCGTAATCTCCTGCAGCCTTAAATCTTCCATCAAAATAACCAATAACTTCGTGAACATTCTTGCGCCACATCGGCTGCGGGCCAAATTGAAAGTAAAGTAAGCATGACGGAGGGAAAAAATCGGGATATCTGTACACCTTAGAACCATCATTTTGCTCAAAGGTTTGATTCAAAATGGTTGTTGCGTAGCAGTCTCCATATACAAGGTCAATATCCGGACGCTGATCCAATGTATGTGCAAGAAGTTCACATGAGTCAGCCCGATGTCTATCATCCGTGTTGGCATTGGTGATATATTTGCCCTTGGCAAGTTTGATCGCGCGGTTCCAGGCTGTGTAAAGAGTTTCCCTCTCGGTTGTGACATAGGTAATGTGATCAAAGCGTGCTTGGTACTCTCTGACTATGCTGTCCTCATTCTGCTCAGATCCGCTATTGACGATGACTATTTCCAGCAGTCCCTTTTTATAAAGAGTCTGCGCGGTCAGATCCTCGAGACAGCCACGAATGAACTTTTCGGAATTGTAGAGAGAGACGATGGCAGAAACGAGATACGAGGAAGCTGCAGAAGTATTATTGATGCATTGTTTATTTGAATTGTGCTGTTCCGTATTCTGCATTCCCGAGGAACTGTTCTCAGGAGACAGCAATAATGGTGGAGGCGGTGGAAGAAGAGTTTTGTCGGATGACTGCCCAAATAGAATCTGCTCTCGTTCAAGGATTGCCTCGGCCTCTTGGTTATAGCGTTCAAGAAAATTGGCTGTTTTCTGCCGAGGGTGTTGGCGATAGCCAGCCAGCATGGCATCAACAGTGTGCAACTCGGCATGGCGGAAGAAACGGGACCAAAGTTCGAGGTCTCCAGCCAGGTCAAAAAATCTGCAGATATTTGCCCCGGCCTTCACCCAGAGCGATCTACGCCAGAATGTCCCCTCTTGCTGAATATATGGTTCGCGATATTGTTTCTTGAGATATTTCTCCCTGTTCCAGAGCGGTAAATAATCATAAATCCATGCTTGATGGCCATTTTCATCTATACCGTTCGGCCTTCCCATAATCCATTGAACATCGGGATATTCGTGAAAAACACGTGCCACGGTATCGAAAGAACCGGGATGAAATTTATCATCTGAATTGAGCCAAGTCATGACCTCGCCGGTAGACCGAATAAACCCTTCGTTTAAAGCGTGGTATTGCCCTCCGTCTGGCTGACTCTGCCAGTAGGTAAGGTACTTTTCGTACTTTTGGATGATTTGCAGGGAGCCATCCGTGCTTCCGCCGTCCATGACGATGTATTCAAGATTGGGGTAGTTCTGACTCAAAACCGATAAGATACATTCCTCCAGAAATTCTGCCTGGTTATAAGAGGGGGTTACCACAGTTATTTTTGGGTAACGACTGTTATTCATTGTCTTGAACTTATCGCCTGCTGATGGTAAATCGGAGTCTAGATCTACAATCGGTTTTTGCCAGAGGATATTGCAAGATAGTGGCTGTCCAAAATCATGATAACTTAGTTTGGTAATATTGCGCCATCCCCTGTTATAGGCCTCTTCGGACATGCAATACAAAAGTGGATCGAGACGCATTTGATCAAAAGGGATAAACTGGTTAAAAGCTTTATATCGTTGGTGCATATATGGCAAAAGTTGATTTGTAAATGTAGTTTCAGAGAATGTAATAACATCAAAACAGTGTAGCGAATATGCTCCAGATTTCATCACCCGATCAATATCACGGCAAATATTTTCAAAGTTCTCCGCCGATTGCTCGACATGCTCCAATACAGAAATACTGAACACAAAATCAAAATAATTCTGCGGCAACTCATCAGAAAACTCACCCATATATGCCCGAACTAAACGATAACCATGGGGGGTAAGTTCTGTAAGACCATTTCCAATCCCTTCCAATTTATCCACATTCCAACATTCATAGCTATTCTTAAGAGCATTCAAGACGCGCGAGTCACCGCCGCCAATTTCGAGTATTCGCGAACCCTTGGGGATATTCTCGACAATGAAAGTATAACAGAGCAAGTCCTGATACACCTTTAGATCGCAATTGTCAGGATGGATACTTTCACCGTAAAGATCCATCAAGAAAGCTTCGAACCAATTGAAATGCGAGCTTCGAGAATAAGAAAAAGAGCTAAAGACTTCCGGAGTAATCTTCGGGGTTATCGACGAAATTTTTGACACCTCGATGGTGCTGTGCGGTATAGGGAATTCAACATCTTGTTCATGGCGGCAACTTTGATCTTTTCCATTAATGTTAGAAGCGTCCTGTGTATAGCGATTCATATGACCCCATCTGTCAAAGTAGTACTTAAGATGTGCTCCAATAAACGGAAATTGCAGTTTTGTATTGCTGGCGTGTTCAAGCAATTGAAGCGCCTTGGCATAGTCTCTTCTCTCTGCCGCCCAGAATGCTAGCCAGAAATAGATGACGCCATAATTACATTCAAAATTATTTACAACAATTTCAAAATTTTCGACAAACTCCTTGACTCTGTCTTCACCCATGGATGCAATACGAAAATCTGCTTCAAGAATATATTGTCTTTCGCTTTCATTGTCAAAATCGCCACGAAGTGAAGTAATAAAATCGGAAAAACAAATAGCTGACGTTTCTTGCTCTGACAGCCCCCCCCTATCCTTCAGAAATGTGCAAATCAACTCTATTGTATTAAGGCTTCTAAGGTTGACATCGAAATCGATTTCCATTTGGATGGCATTTAGTGCATATGTGTAGGTCTCAACCAAACTTAGTGAATCCAGAAGCCCGGAATCAACGAGTTCTGTTTGAGCGTCAACAACAACATCAAGCCCTTTTTTCAGCATCAAGCTTGTTACAAATTCAATTAGTGCATGTTCCAAGTCGGCTTTATTCATCTTACGTCTAAAGGGGATATTCAAGGTTCCAAGCAGGAGGGAACAGAAAGATTCCGGTTCATTTTGAGGCTCAAATAGTGGGGAATTTTCCTTAAATTCGAGGGTTACGCCACTGATGCGTGACATCACTTCCAGGTACAATCTGGCCGCCTCAACATTCATATGTATTCCATCTTTTTGTAACATTTGTGACAGTGGCTGGCCATCAGGACCGAGGATGCTTCGCAAAGGATTTATGACCGGTATTCCTTTGTTTCGGCACCAGGCTTCAATCTGTCCGTTAAATGTTTTAGCTATTGTCAGCACGTCTTCACTGGTCAGCCCGTGAAAAGAGACTTCATGCACCGCCTGTGGAAACACCAGCCAACCAAAATTCCCGGCAACGCTCAACTCCTCAAATAATTTGCAGTAAAGTCTGGTGATTTCGTCAAGTCTTTCCGTAAAACGACCAAGTGTAGCGGAATGGCAGAGATCATGAATGTCGTGAATACCGATACTTAAGAACTTCCATCCAGTACTGTGTGCAAACAATTCGCGCACTTTTTCTCCAGACGGATGTCCGTTGAAAAAATGATCCGCTTTAAGTGCCCCAACCCAGATGACTGAGATTTTTTCTTGTCCTGTAGCTGCAACCAAACCTTGCTGCTTGAATGTACTTACGTTGCTGTTGCCTGCAATGATCATAGTAGGTTGAATCCTTTGCCGAGATACAATTCCTTGTTGCGGGCACGAGAAATTTTCCCACTGCTGGTTTTGACCAGAGTCATATGCTCCACTACTTCGACACGCTTTGGAACGATACCGATTTCCTCATTGACCGCCTTTTGAACGGCTATTTTAATTGGTGTCGTTGGTACTGCAGGTTTGCGTTCGACAATGACGTACAATTCCTCAGTGCCAATTTCATCGTCCCAGATTCCGAAAGTGACACTTCGGCCGGGATAAACGCCCTCAATTTCTGAAGAAACATATTCGACATCCTGCGGATAGATATTCTTGCCATGAACAATAATGAGATCTTTTTTTCTCCCGGTAACATACAGTTCTTCATTCTCGTCGAGAAAGCCAAGATCGCCAGTCAAATAATATCCTTCTTTAAGCGGCATAGACCCATCTATAAAGTGATCGAACAAAAACGATGATCTGATCCCGATCTCACCTTCAGTTTCACACCCTTCTTCTTTGAAGATTTTCACCTCAACGTCGGGAATGAGTCTGCCGCATGACAGGATATTCAGATCTTGATGAACTCGAGTCGAATTGTTGTGCCATGGCAAAGTCTGGGAAACGGCGAAGATATTTTCAGCGAGAGCATAACAGACCGTGAGAGATTCAGAACTTACAGATGGGAACTTGTCAAGAAAAGCGTTGTGACTTCGCAGCCGGGCAGGTTCTGAGCAATTAATCCAGAGCCTGATGGAACTGAGATCGCGAACTTTACCCTTGTTGACCAGAACCTGGTAGGTAAAATTAGGCAGGTAACAAATTGTGGGGCGCCGCTCTTCAATGGTCTGCAGCAGCAGATCTGGCTGCATTATCCAGTCGAAAGGATCCATTTGATAAAAAGGTATTCCACACATGAGCGGCATGAGATAACACGCAATCAGGCCCATGTCGTGATAAAGGGGGAGCCAGGATACAATTGCATCGTCCGGGGAGAGCCTGAGTGTGGCTGCATAACTTTGCATATGGGCAACTATACCCTGATGGGAAAGGACAACGCCTTTTTGCAGTCCTGTAGTTCCGGAGGAAAATTGTACAAGAGCGTCCCTTTGCAAACTTTTGTGTGCTTTACAGTATACAGGTTGATTCAAAATATCCGACGAAACAACTAATCCATCGCCAAACGTCGCAAAACGCTCTTGTTCTTCCGCTTCTGTAAAAATGGCTCCGAACTTGGTGATCTCATGAATATGGTGGATTTTTTTCTGATACTCGGCTTCATTGACCTTCATGGAAGGAAAACTTATCTGAGCAGGGATGTGTCCCGCTTTCATAGCACCTATGTAAGCAGCAAGGAGATGGATATCAAGTTTCTTTATAAATAGTATTAGTGTTGATTCGGTTAGATATTCACTGTAAGCATCAGCGTATCGGCACACATGATCCCAGAATTCTTGACGTGAATAGGAAAGCCACTTTCCATCAACACGAACTGAACAGCAGAGGGCGCCAGAATTTTGAATGCGATGATAATCTATACAATCAGGTACACTAACATTGTTCGGGCACATATTTATCCTAGCCTTCCTCACCTTCCGGAAAAAACTTACTTATTGAGGAACTTCTCCAGATGTTGAATCAGTTGTGCGCAATTATGCTGGTTTGAAGGGTTGCACACATAATCCTGTCGAGCATATTGTAGTGCTTCAATATGCCGAGATAATCTGAATAAGCAGATTGCTTTGAGATAAAACAGGCCTTCGGCTCGATCTGACCTGTTGATATTATTTCTGATAGCTTCATCCAACAACACAAGCGCGGCACTATAATTGTCAACGTTTATCAGATTAACCGCCGTATTTGTTATATTATATATATCTGCTGTAAGAATTTGCTTATTTATTACTGGTTCAGTAGATTTTTGCGGAAACAAGGATTCATATTCAACACGGGGGAAATATTCAAGGCACCCGCCCTTTGTCGCGTTGAATACATTAAAGCCCCAGCGGCTAGCATAGTCTTTTAACAGATTATACTCAAAATCCATTCTGACCATGCATCTCTGCCACTCATCCCACGGCATCTGCGAACTAGGCTCAGGTGCATTTTTCTCACTGTAAAAATGCTTTACGGCACGGCCTTCATATTCATCCTGAGTGGTTTTCATGAAATCGTGGTCACATCCTATGAAACAGATGGGATTACATCCCAGGAAATATGCCAGCATCAAGCATACAATGATAACATTCTGCCCATAGGGCGGGATGCCCTTGGTAAAATCAATAACAGTATCAATTCCGACAATATGATCGTAATGGAAATAATGATGGTCAATCAATGAGCCAGTATTGACTCCCGAGAGAAAATTAAATCCTCCCGTGGGTAGAAAAAGCTTGGTCGGTTGACCTATATCGTTGACACGTTGTAATAGAGGGAAAAAAAACGTCTCCGCCATCCCCCAGACAGTGGGATCAGCCATGACCCAATACAACGGATTAATTGTTTTTGCATCCGGATGCCGATGAAATGCGCTTACCACGATGCAAATTTCATTCTGAAGATACTTCAAATCCTGAGTTGCAATTGATGGCCCGTTACCAATGATGAAACACCGTCTGCCGGAATGTATATTTTGCAACTGTTTGTTCTTTGCGAGTAAGTCTTCAAGGGTCATTTAAAACCTCTATGTTGCTAAAATTCCGCAGTTTGTTAGCCCATATGATTGTGGTTGGAACTTTACATGTTATCTGCAAGAAAACGGGAAAAAAGGGCTCCTCGCTGTTTCAAGTGGGTAGCCTATAACAATCGTTTATTGATTTATTTGTATTTTGCTTTGATAAAATCGCCGAAAATGGTAGTTGGCCTTCCATTTTCCGGTGATCCCATGTAAGCAAAACAACAGCCTTTTTTAAGTTTAACTATATAATGTCATCTATTCCAGCCATTTAACAACCTCAAACACCTCGGCATATTTAACACCAATCCGCTGGCCTGCATTCGCCGCTTCATTTTTAAAAAAACTAATCCACTTATGACCAGTACGCTCCATTTCGGACTTATGTGCGCGGATCGCGAGTTCTTTTTTATCCCAGTGATGGGTTATGTCAACATAGAAGTTCCCGTGAAAATCGGTAGTGGTCTGATACCAGTTGCTGCGATACATCAACATTCTTGACACATGGCGGCATGAGTGGAGTGAGGAGCGAGAGAGTGCGGCATGGTCGAGGTGGATATCGCCACTCCAGTGGGTATATACCTGCTGAATTTTTTCCTGCTCCACTATGCGCAGTATCTCTACATTCAGTGGCTCAGCAAATTCAAGTTCTAGGGTATTGAATGAGCCGGGGACAAGCGCAATACCGAGGATATCCATTGCCGCTTTCCCTTCTCTCCAAGCCACTTCATTAGACCTGACGATATTCTGGCCAACATTTGTGAATCCTGAAAGAGTGGCCACATAGGCTATCACTCGATCACCTTCTGAAACATGTCGCGCAAGTGCACCGCCACAGCCCAGTTCGATATCATCATAATGAGCGCCGATTGCAAGTATATTCATATTACGCCCCACTCGCTGGTTTCATAGCCACCATAAGTATGTCAGTGCTTTTCTGCTCAATTAGGTCTCGATTATATGATTGCATGGTACCGGATGAAAGTTGTCTTGTTATGTCCGAAAAGTCACGCGGTTGGCGATACCTAAGCCAGGAAAGGTGATTGTCGAGACTCCATACCTGCATATAGGTGAAATGGTCGATGACATAGCCGCATTGCTCTGCAAGAATACGAAGAGACTCTTCGGTATAGGTGTAGTAGTGCTGCTTCATATACGCAAACTTTTGAAATTCAGGCAGATTGTACCTGTAGACGAGCGGATTCATCTTGTTGGGTATATTGAGCGCAAGTACGCCACCCGGACTGAGCACCCTCTTGATACGCTGCAAGAAAGCAGCTCCGTTTCGCAGATGTTCGAACACACCGAATCCCGCGACAAGATCAAATTGGTGATCCGGACAATCTTCTTCATGCTGGAAAAACTCTACCTCCGCCAGAGTTGACGTAACAAAATTTTGATTCTCTTGATCCCGTTCTATGGCAGCCAGTGAAATTTCAGGTGCCACCTGCCGGGCGAACTTCAGAAAACCACCGCTGCCGCAGCCAATCTCCAGAACGGAGCGACGGTTAGACAGGAGTTGCGCATAGACGTCGCTGTAATCCAGATAATGTGCCATGGCCCGATTCTGTATATCATTCATGCTCATGTGCGCAAAATGCCGGGATCGCTGTTTTTCGTAATAATTACGGTAATATTCGCTTTCTTCGGCCAAGGTCATTAACGGTGAAAGAAACTGCATGCCGCAATTGCCGCACTCCAGCACATCTGTGTGATCGCAATCGAAAATGCCGTGCATAAAGAGACTGATATCGTTTGCCTTACATACGGGACATGCTGTCATGAATTATGTCTCCTCACGCGCTGCACCGGCGTAAAATATGTCTGCTTTCGCTGATACCGCAGTTGAAGAGCAGGTCGATACTGCTCAGGTAGGGGATAAAATCGCCATGCAACTGTGGATATACTGGATGCGTGAAGTCCTGCCACATAACATTTATACCGGCGTTGTCAAACGGCAGCGGGTCATAGTACGCTCTGGCTCCCGCACCAGAAAGGTATGTATCCGCCTCAACCTTCTTAAGGAGATCGACCAGCAGTTCATTGGCCTTTCCTTCGGGGTGAAGTGAACTTGCCGGCACAGCAGGAATGGAAACATCGAACAACTGTTTGATCATATCTATTGAAGCAAGGTTGAAATCAACCAGCCTCTCTCCCCGGCATTCATACAACCGGTAGATGTGGGGCATGATTTCCATGTAAAACGGGGCATTGCGATAGTTGGCCGTTATCAGGTTCAGGTGATCAGCCCGCCATTGCGTATCTGATAGCAACACTTCGTTAATCGGTGTCATCTGGTGGCATTTCTGTATGGCTATCGTCAACCACTTTTCACCCTGCGCACACTTTATTTTATCTCTGTGGTGCCAACTTTTGCTGTTGCGAAGGAATTGAACATGATCAAGTATGATCCATTCGTTGGCCAGTAGAAATCGGTGAAAAAAACCGAGATAGGGTAAAAAGTCCGGCTGGTGAATGACGACGGTCTTACTCATAAGGCTTCTATTTCTCTAAAAATATTTGATGTACCACTTGTTGCGATTGCCGCCATACCAATGCTGCTCATTCTCTCAATGTCCAGATCCATGTCAAAAATTCTCGCGGCAATATCCTGAAAGTATCCGGCAAATACAGATGAACCTACACCCGCCAGGTAATGGCCGATTTCGATTTCGTGCCGTTCGTTGGCGATTATAATGCAGGGCAGTCCGGACGCGTTTGCCTCGAAGGGGGTCATACCTCCACCGGTGATCGCCAGATCATGGTGAGCAAATTCCTGAATTAACGATGGGACAGACTGCTTCACACAAAAGTTCCCGTTCATGGCCTGCTTGAGTTGTTCATGGTGCTGGAAAGCCGGACCGATAACAACCGTCGCCCTGCGGTCCATTGTTTTCAAGAAGTTCACAACCTGTATCGTGACTCCATAGGTGTCGCTTCCGCCAAGTGTGACCAGAATGGAGTCCAGACCCTGCCTCCGGCGCTTGCAGATATCAATTTCTTTATTGAGAACCAGATATGGGGCTCCGGTAAGCACCCGCTTTCCCTGAAGTTTTTCCTGTCCGGAGAAGACCATCGGCGCAAAATGCAGATCGGCAAGGGCAGCACCGCTTCCCCGATCATCAAAGGTCACTAGTGCGACTTTGTTATTCTTGACATTCCTTGCATGAGCATGATCCGTGTCAAGGCGGTCATTGATCCAGACGGTAACCCCGTGGTTGGAAATCAATGTCGTTTCCCAGTTTGTTCGCATGTCGTCAAGATTGACCGCTATATGCTCGATCGACCGCTGTTTCAGAATATTGAGCGCTCTCTGGTCATCATTGACCATGACAATTGAGCGTTCGCCACGTTCGGCAAGGTATTCGACAAAATTCAAGATCTTGTAGAGATGACCCAACCCCCGCCTGTGAGAAGCCTCAATACAGAAACCTATCATGAGCGCACCGGTCTTGCTTCAAACTCGTCAGCCAGTGAAATGGCTTGCGGAATGGAAACAAATTCCGAACAACTCCGCGCGACTATGAAGCAGGCACGTTTGTAATCATCCTCGGTATCAACGGTGAGGCGTATTTCAGGCCGGTTTTTATTGGTGGCGACGTTCAATGAGACGGTAGAAAAAATCTCGGGATGTTCAAGCATATACTCGTTGACATGTTCAATCTGGTGGGGCTCGGTTCCTTCTTGCCGGCTTCTTTTCAATGCCTCAAAGGTAAATATTTCCGCTCCGGCGCCTATAGGAAGACTTGCAAATGAATTGGCATAGTCGGTTCTTCCAGACAGGTGCAGGGCAATCAGATTGTCAAGCTCTTCCATGTCGGGAAAAGGGTTGTCGCCAGTCAAACGGACAATGTGCCGGAAACCGAATTGCACCGCGCACTGGTAATAGCGGTCAAGGACATTGTTCTCACTGCCACGGAAACAGGCAACCGCATGGTCATCACAAAAGTTTTTAACAATATCGTCCTTCCGGGTATCCGTAGTTGCAAGGACTATTGTCACGGGATGGCGAAGCCTTCCAAGCCGGAACAGTATGTGCTCAAGCAGGACTTTGCCGCCTATCGGCATAAGAATTTTGCCCGGCAGCCGGGTCGAACCCATGCGCGCCTGAATGATTATGCCGATTCCCGAATTATTCACTTTACATCGGCCCAGGCAATAACCTCATCCTCGTCGAGTTCACGGTTAAGCACGTTGCCGGCAAGCTGCTCGAAGAACCTTGGAGCAATTCCGTACCCCGGACGTTTGATGGCAATATCATCGAGCGTTATCCGATGGCCTGCCGGTAAACGCCTGGCAGCCACAATGCTCTTGCGGTTATTGATCCGGGTGGTCTTTTCGGAAGCAGCCGGCATCTTGATGCCGCTGCCAAGCATTTTTTCAAGGGTTCGCACCTGATCCACAATGGATTTCATCTCAACCGGGTCGGCCGAGAGTATATGATCGGGGCCGGGGGCATTCTTGTCGGTCGTGAAATGTTTTTCCAGCACTCTGGCACCCATGGCCGCGGCAGCAACGCAGGCAACCGTGCCGATGGTATGATCCGAGTAGCCGACCGGCAGGTTGAATTCATCCATCATTCTCTTCATAGCCAACAGGTTGACATTTTCGGGGTGGGTCGGATAGCTTGTAACTGCGTGCAACAACACAATCTGGTCATTGCCTTCACTTAGGATTACAGAAACCGATTCTTTCACCTCTTCCATGGTGCACATGCCTGTG
The DNA here is from genome assembly GCA_964637565.1 of uncultured Desulforapulum sp. Lineage (GTDB taxonomy): Bacteria > Desulfobacterota > Desulfobacteria > Desulfobacterales > Desulfolunaceae > DYJE01. The sequence goes on along the minus strand of CAZWTY010000045.1, from coordinate 13,606 downwards.
GCCAGGATAATGGGCTTGCCGCGGCGTGCGAGGAACTTCAGAAATGGGATGTTCACCGCATCATCAGAGCCAACTTTGTATGCACCAACCCCGAGCTTGTCAAGCATCCCTACATCGCTCTCATGCGATGGGGTGGAAAACCAGTCCAGATCCTTGGAGTGGATGTATTCGAATACCTGGCGGTGAAGTTCCTCGTTAATTTCAAATTTTTTGAAAAGCTCAAACTGGGAGGTAACGCCGGTATTCTCCATATCAAAAATAGCTTTTTTGCTTGAAATGGTTTCGGCACGGTAGGTCTGAAGTTTTACCGCGTCAACACCACAGGCGGCAGCTGCGTCCACCAGTTTTTGGGCTTCTTCAAAGGTCAGGAAGTTGCCGCCAATTTCTGCAATGATGTAAATTCCATCCATCTGTGTTTTAAATTGCATAGTCATTATGCAGAGCCTTTCGCAAATCTTCATTTATGCAGCACAATATGTTTAGGAAGTCTTCTCAGCCACTACCAAAATTTCATCGCTTAATCCAGCCTCATCAATGACATGCTGTAAGTCATTTATCAAAGGAGTAATTGAACGATGAAGCAGCGAACCGTTCAAATTTTCCGCAAACAAACCAAGAGTACTAAACATTTCATAAAAATCTTGCCCAAAGAACCAAACGGCGCGAATTTCATAGCCAAATGAATTGAGCATTTTGCTCAATGACTTTAACGGAAACAAAAACAGATGTAATGGTGGGTGCATAATCCTATTAACATGATCAGGAAAAGTCATTTGGCTAAAGGCGGAGATCGAGGGATAATGTGGTACTTCCAATACTAAATTGTCGCCTATCTGCTGAATACTTGTTATGTCCCTTAAGATCGCAGTAGGTGACAACACATGTTCAATGACGCTAAATAGAGAAATCACACCCCAGGAGCCAGTATAATCGAGCAAAGTGTGAGCAGAAATATATTCTTCTCTGACTTCAATCCCGAAACGTTTCCGCGCATAATCGGCTTCGTTAACATTTGTTTCCATTCCAAGCGTTTTAAAACCTTTGTTTTTTGCAGCAAATAAGTTCTCACCTACTCCGCAACCAACATCTAGCCAAGTTTTCTTTAGTGTCGTTAAATGCTCTGTTACAAAACTAACCTTTGGCTCCGCTATTGCGGAGATACGATAATCAATAACAGCATCGTTAGCTAATAGCTTTTTGTTAGTTGCCGTGTAATAGTCAGAACTATAGGCCAATCTCAAATCAGATTCGCTGGGTGGATTTTCCACATAAACTGTTCCACATTTGCAGCATTCCTGGTAAAAAAAACCATATATTTCCGCAATATTATTTGCTTGCTGCTCATCACAAATCGGGCAAGAGTTTAAACGGGGTCCAGGGATTACTCCACGAGAAAAAGACCTGGAATCAATGACTGATTGGCATTTATCAAGATCTCGTTTAAGACGTTCACTGTTGATTGGTTTACTTTTTCGAACCTGCATTAGAATCATTCTCCTATTGATTGTAGCTTTCCGTTCTCAAACAAATACTCTATTGAATCAGGCGAAAACTACTTCATATCAACTCGGATTTAACAAAATTTTCAAGGCTTCTTTTCGGACTCCACTGTAGCGCCGTTTGAATTGCGGAGATATCGGCAACAGTATCTGGAATTTCATTTATTCTGACTTCCCCGGTTGACTTCCACTCAAAGGGATGAGGAGAATATTTCTTAACCATATCCAGCAATTCTTGCACTGATACTGAATGACCGGAGCCGGCATTAAATATTGAAAAGCGGGAACTCATCTGCAGCGATTTTATGCAGGACTCTACAAAATCGTCTATATGCAGGTAATCTCGCCGTGGTGAAATATCCTTTACCGTGACGGCCTTTCCACTACGGGCCTGATTAATAATTGATGGAATCAAAAACTGTGTGCTCTGACCAGGCCCAAACAGGTTGAATGGCCTCAGCACGGTCACAGACACATCGAACTGCTGAGCATAGAACCGGCATATTTCCTCGCCGAGCCATTTCGTATGAGCATATGGATTATTTGGGCAAACAGGATGCGATTCTGTGATGGGTAAAAATTGTGGAATCCCGTAAACGTACGCACTGACATAAACGAGGCTGGCATTAACGGCTCTGCAGAAATCCAGCACATGTTGAGTGCCAAGCGTGTTCACTTCGTAAAACTGATCGGGCACAATCCAGCTATCTGGAACAAAGGTTCTGCCAGCCAGATGGATTACATGAGTAATGTTCTTCCCAATAAAAGGCTCGAAAGAGTTGACGTTCCTTACATCCTTGCCGGAAGAAGCGGAAAATGGATAAACCGTCATTCCAGCCTCTTCCAGACAAGGAATCAGACGCTTGCCGATAAATCCGGTTGCACCGGTTACCATGACATTCTTTGGCGTGGCGGTCTTCATGTCATTCAATTTCCTATGGATTGTGATCGGTTGACATAGTTTTTGATGGTTATGGTTCTATTATTCACGATGGCAGTTTCATTGTCTTCCGTTTTTCGAGGTAGGTAACACTTTTTGCAGAGTGGTATTTGTTTGAACCCATCTTTCCGGCGATTAACAGCACGATAGTGATTCAATTGCTCGCCATGCCAGATGGCATGAATGGTTTCGTTCGCTGCGTCTCCAATGACTACGGATGACTCCTCATCGTTAGAGCACATCATGGCCTTGCCGTCTGCACCGATAACCAGCCTCTGATAGTGCTGGCAGCAGATAAAATCATCTTCATAGACAATCTCGCTGTCTTTACTCAGGTAGTCGATAAGCGGATTGAAGGCGACCAGGTCAACGTGGGGGGCGATGGCGTTGTAAAATGCTTGAGGATCTTCCTTGATAGAGGGCCAAATTGCCTGAGCCTTTATAACCGGTCTGTGGCATCCGGCTTTGCGCTTGATTTCCTGCATTTGTTTTATGTTTTCCAGCGTATTTGCAAAAATCAGCGGCTTCCTGATCTCTTCATAGATTTCCCCCAATCCGTCAACAGAAATGGTAATCCAGTCCGCCCCTGCATCCATGACCCTGACAAAGAACTCCGGGGTCAACATGCTGCCGTTGGTCAGGAACGAGACCTCTTTTACGCCATGTTGCTTGGCGTACTCGATACATTCAACAAAACGGGGATGGATTGTGGGCTCGCCGCGCAAGCTCAGGCGGATGGCTGGAACATGGGGATGAATCTCATCGATTATTTTGGTGAAGAGCTCAAATTCAATCAGCCCCGCGTTCACGTTTGTCTTGAACTCCTCGGTGATGGTGTAACACATCGGACACCTAAGGTTGCAAAGCGTTGACAGTTCAATATCCACCAGTAGCGGATAATCCGCTACGTGCAGGGTATTGGGGTAGTCCAACCACTGCTTCCGATATAGAGCATATTCCTCTTCCCACCCCTCGCCCCGGTATGCCTCGAACAATGCCTCCCTTTCAGGCGTGTCCAAAGTGTAGTTGCCTTTATTAATAGGAATATTGAGACTCACTACGAACTCCTGCTACATTAGAAATCTATCTCGCAGAGAATCAAACTCTTCAATTGCCTGCATATAGTCATCGGGGCGGCCAATATCAAGCCAATATCCGTTGTGTCGCATCACTGAAGCAGGATTTCCCTCCGCAAGCAGATCAAGCATGAGATTATCAAAACCATACGGAGTGTCTTCCGGAATGTGATGCAGGACATCACGGTTGACCGCATAAATGCCCATGCTGACATCAAAGTTATATTCCGGTTTTTCTTCAAATCCACATAGTTTCCCGTGATCGTTAATTTTGAGCACACCGTATTCGGACTTGAGGACACGTTGAAAGGCGGCAATAGTGAAGTTGCTGTCTCTATCCATATGTTCATTTAAAAACTTTTGAAAGTTCAAGTCAGTAAGGATATCGCCGTTCATCACCAAGAAATTTTCCGGCAGGTCGTTTATGAGACGAAGCGGCCCCATGGTGCTCAACGGTTTGGTTTCAAGCGAATAATCGATGGTAATTCCCCACTGTTCACCGTTGCCGAAAAAAGACTGAATAATCCTGGCCTGGTGGTTTACTGCCATGGTTATGTGTGTAAACTTGTATTGCACAAGCTGACGCACGATTACCTCAAGGATGGGGTACTCACCAATTGGCATCAGAGGCTTTGGGAGAACTACCGTGTACGGACGAAGTCTGGTGCCTTTACCGCCCGCTAGTATAATTGCCCGCATTCTTACTCCGTTAGAGATTATAGTTAAGTTTGTAACGTTGCAAGTTGGCCGGCTCTTTGAACCAAGCTATTGTCTCTTCAAGTCCCTTGCGCAGACCGTCTTTCCCGGCATAACAAGGGCGCCAACCAAAAAGACGCAAAGCTTTAGCATTGTCAGCCCAAAGCCTTTCAACTTCGCTTTTGTCAGGCCTGACCCGCACGTCATCCGTTTCTATCTCGATATCCGCTTGCATCAGATCAGCAATCATACTAACGGTTTCACCGATAGTGACTTCGAAGTTACTACCGATATTTACTACCTCGCCAACACCCTGCTCTGACTCGAGAGCTGCAATAAATCCAGCAACGGTATCTGATATGTAATTGAAATCTCTGGTAGGGTGTAGTGATCCAAGACGAATCACTTGCTGTCCGGCAGCGATCTGGGAAATGATAGTGGGTATAACCGCCCGAGCGGATTGCCGGGGGCCATAGGTATTAAATGGACGAACGACTGTAACTGAAGTGCCGAACGATGAATGGAACGACAGGGCAACCTGGTCTGCTCCAATTTTTGAGGCAGAGTATGGCGATTGTCCCTGCAAGGGATGATCTTCGTCTATGGGAACGTAACGGGCGGTGCCGTATACTTCACTGGTAGAGGTGTGAATGACCTTGCTTAAGCCAAGTTCACGAGCGGCCTGCACAATGTTGAGAGTTCCTTTGATATTGGTATCAATATAGGTGTCTGGGGAGTGATAGGAGTATGGAATGCCTATCAAGGCAGCTAAGTGGAGTACGGCATCGCACCCCTGCATTGCAGTTTTAATACCGTGGGGGTCTCGAATATCGCCGGCAAAAACATCGAGGGCGGATTTAATATCATCTGGTGCATGATCTAGCCATCCCCAAGAGTTGAAGGAGTTGTACATTACAAACGCTCTGACATCGTACCCTTGTTGAATCATGGTTTCAGTCAGATGAGAGCCAATGAAGCCATCTGCACCGGTAACAAGGATTTTTTTATCCCGCCATTCAGGTAAAATCATACTCAAGGCCCTTATTTTCATGGAGATAGTGCAGGACAGCACCACGATAGATCGGGACTATCGGAAAACGGTCCTGACACTCAGGCCGCAGGGTATACAAAAGGGCAAGATGTTCCTTGATCCGTTCGATTTTCTGATGAATTCTTTCTTCCATCATACCCCCATGGCCATCTGGCGCTGGTAGCGAAAATCCAGTGCCAGATGCAGCATCTTCAGCTCATACTCTATACGGGTATCGCTGTCACCGTCATACAGCAATATACCGGTGCAGATAATTTCATGTTTCAGGATTAAATTTGCAGCTGTGTTGAGCACAACGAGGTCTATGTCATTCCTTTTCAAGGCGCGGGAACATTCTGCATACAGGGTGAAACGATGTGCGGCGGCGGCGCTAACGGCGGCGGGTTTAAGCAGTACGGCAAGATCAAGGTCACTTTTACCTGTTGCCACGCCGGTAGCCTGGGAACCGAACAGGTACACCGCTGCAAGCAAATCGCTATAGCGCGTAAAAACCGGCTGCAGGCTCTCTAGAAGCTGTTGGCTGTAGGTTGCATTTTGCCCGGTCATTGCACGACTCCGTCAGTCACCCATTGAAAGGCTACTGTCAGTCTTGCAACGTGACCTGGTTTCCAAGCCCCTGCAGTGCCTCACGCACCTCACGGCTCCACGGCTCAATCTCCAACGCCCGGCGGTAGAAGGTTTTCGCTTCGTCAGGTCGGCCAACCGCCTGACAGATCTGGCCAAGTGCGGACAAAATTTCAATATCGCGGGGATTCTGCTGGAACAACTCGAGATAAATCCGGATGGCGTCATCGGGTCGGCCGGCTGCGACAAAGTACAGATCAGCCAGGTTTTTACGGAAGTTGGTGTTGGCAGGTTCCAGTCTGACGGCCTGTTCGTAGGCCACCTGGGCCGCGCCAAGATCACCGAGCTGACTGGCGACTACCCCTAAGTCGTTGTGGGCGACTGCAAGACGGGTGTTCTGGCTGACAGCCTGCTCCAGCAAGGTTCGTGCTTCGTCAGCCTGTCCGTTTTGGAGGGCCTGCCGGGCCTCGGCAACCAGTTGCTCCGCTGATCTGGGTGGCTGCCATGTCGGCTGGGCTGCCACCACTGACGGCTGTGGAGCCGGCGTTGATTGCTGGATAAGCGCCTCCCGAACTTCCTTGTTCCAGGGCTCTATCTCTAAAGCCCGGCGGTAGAACGCCCGGGCTTCATCAGGTCGACCAACAGCAGCGCTGATATGCCCCAGGTTGATCAGGGTTTCCACATCTCGCGGTGACTTGCGATGAAGTTCAAGATAGATGCGAATCGCATCGTCCGCCCGGTTCAGCTCTGCAAAGTAGAGATCGGCAAGGTTTCGGGCATAGAGCGCGTTATCCGGCTCCAGGCGCACCGCCTGTTCATACCTGGCCTGTGCACCGCTGATGTCGCCGGTCTGGTACCTGATCACCCCCAGGTCGTTGTGGTAAAGCGCATTGGTCGGCTGATGTCTGATCAGCTCTTCGAGGGTCATGACCGCCTGGGCAAAGGAGCCGTTAGCTGCCAACTCCTGGGCCTCACGATACCGTTCCTGATCACTTTTTACCGGCATTTCAGGAGCTACAAGCGCCTCAGGTGGCCTGATCCCAAGCTGCTGTTTTACCTGCGGTGCTTCAAGGGTGAGCGAACCGGCCATTGCGGCGCCTAATTGTCCAAGGGCGATCAAAGCCTCGGTGTCACGGGGATTACGCTTGAGCACTTCAAGATAAATATCCACCGCATCTTCAATCCAACCCAACTCTACGGCATAAAAATCAGCAAGATTTTTACGTAGCAACGTATTATCAGGCTGCAACCTAGCAGCTTTTTCATAGTGGGCAAGCGCCAAGGTAGGATTACCCGCCTGATGATACAGTACCCCAAGGTCATTGTGAGCCAAGGCAAAAGAAGGAAAGGTAGCCAGAAACTCTTTTACCCTGGGTATTGCTTCTTCCGGGAGAAGCCCCTGTATTGTTGTTACGAGCCGATCATAGACAGCCCCTTCATCGTAGACGGATGTTTCTGGAACGAGTACGCTATTCACAAAGAACTCCTTAAGTTAAAGTATCATATCCTGTCATCAAAATGCTTTTTGCGCATATCCATCAATCTCGTCTGCCGAGCTGTCCATCAAACGCCCGGATGCGTCTTTGCCCTTGAATGAGAATACCAGATGCGAAGGGTCAATTGTTGCCGTGCCGTCTGCATTCTGGTTTAACCTGAATTTGATGGTAGCCTCTTGAGTTACATCATTATACACCACTGAAAGTGGAAATCTGGGAATTGAAACCTCTTTAGAGTCTACAGGGATTGTATTGTTGTAGTAACCAGCTTCACCACCCTTGGCCCTGGTAATTGACCAGTTGGTCGGGTTGCTGACAGATGCAATATCCATATGCTCTGAAAAAGTAAACGTGATGGCGATCTCTTTTGAGCTGTCAGGGGCAAGCAGTTCCGGGTCAAGAGCCCAGAGCGGTGTGCCTGCTCCCAGCAGTTCACCAAAACCGCCGCTCCTGGATGTATCCATACTGACCATTTTCGGCTTATTGATCACATATTTCAGGTCTTGTGCCAGACTGTAATCAGAGCTTTTCAAAAGGCTTAACTGTGCCTGGGCTTTTTCCGATTCGCCCAGCCCGTCATAGGCAACGCCAAGTTCGTAGTTGGCAGAAGGGAAACCTTTTTTGAGCGACAAGGACTTTTCAAGATTTTGAGCAGCTTCCTGATACCGTCCCTGTTTATTATAGAGCGTTCCCAAACTGTAATAGACGTTACCATCCCTGGGCGATATTTTTTGTGCTTTCTTGAACTGGGCTTCTGCCTCATTCAGGCGATCTGTATTCAAATACAGGTGTCCCAAGGTATAATCAGCCACCGGGTTAAGCGGATCCATCCGTGCTGCATTTTTTAAGTTTTTTTCCGCCTCACTATAATTTTTATCCTGAATGTAGGCATTACTTAAATCAACCAGAGAATTTACCGACAGCGGCTGGAGCCTGACATTTTCCTTAAACTCCTTAATAGCCTCCTTCGTCTTGCCTTGAGAAAGGTAGATGTTGCCGATGTACTTATGAGCCGTGTAGTTTTCACTGTCAAAGGCCAGCGCCTTCTTGAACTCTTTTAACGCTGCATCCTGATTGTTATTTTGAAGATAGCGCGCAGCCTGCTGAATAGCGTAATTTGCGAGATTAGCCTTCTGACTCTGAGCCGCTAGCGCCCCAGAAAAAACAGCATCTGAACTTTGATCAAAAAATGAGCTCATAATAATACCCTCCCTTCATAAGGGTGCAGTATGTTCATCGGCAGTTTAGCGAGTTTTATTAAGAATTATCGCCGCTTTTCCGGCTTCTCAATCCCATGTTTATCAATCCGATATTGCAACGTTTTATAGGACAGCCCCAAAATCGGCGCAGCCTTACCGATCACCCAGTCGGCACGCTCCATAGCCTTCAGGATCAGGGCCTTTTCCAGCTCTTCAAAGTTAATCCCCTCCGGCGGCAGTTCAAAGGGGACCATCGCCCCTTCGGCCAGGCTGCTGATCTCGGCAGGCAGGTCCTCCGGTTGAATAATACTACCCTCTGCCATCAGCACGGCCCGTTCTATCACTGACTCCAGCTGGCGGACGTTGCCCGGCCAGGTGTAGTTCATCAACAGCTTAAGTGCCGGCTTGGATATCCCTTCAACGGCAATCCCCGAAGCCTCACGGTATTTTGCCACAAAGAAATGTGCCAAGGTGGCAATATCACTGCCCCGTTCCCGCAATGGCGGCAGGTTGATCCGAATCACATTCAGGCGATAATAGAGATCTTCACGGAAGGCCCCCTTTTTTATCTCCTGTTCCAGATCACGATTGGTGGCTGATATAATCCGCACATCCAGTGGCAGGTTGATTTTACCCCCTACCCGGCGAATCTCTTTTTCCTGTATGGCCCGCAGCAGTTTGGCTTGCATGGATACATTCATTTCACCGATTTCGTCCAAAAAGACGGTCCCACCGTTAGCTGCTTCCAAAATACCGATCTCTCGGGCATTGGCACCAGTGAAGCTCCCCTTTTCGTGGCCAAACAGCTCACTTTCAATCAGAGTTTCAGGAATGGCGGCACAGTTAATGGCCATAAACGGCTGATCTTTTCGGGGGGAACGGTCATGAACGGCCCGCGCCACCAGTTCCTTGCCGGTGCCTGATTCACCGTAGACCAGTACGGTGGATGAAGTGGCGGCAATCTTGGTGACAATCCGGTAGACCTCTTTCATCTTGGGGTGTTCACCAATGATGGACGAGATCCGCTCTATCTCGGCTACCCGCTTCTGCAGCACCCTATTTTCACGCACCAGGGTAATCCGTTCAAAGGCACGTTTCAGGGTCAAGAGCAGATTTTCCCGTTCCAGCGGTTTTTCCAGGTAGTCAAAGGCACCACGTTTCATGGCCCCCACGGCAGAATCCACGGTACCATGGGCGGTCATCATGATCACACACTGTTGGGGATCATCGGCCATAACCTGCTCAAGCAGATCAAGCCCGGACTGTCCCTGCATCTTCAGGTCGGTCAGAACAAGATCAAATTCCCGCTTACCCAGCAGGGCTAGCGCTTCCTGTACGCCGGAGGCCTCAGCCGTGTCATAACCAACCCCCTGCAGAATCATGGTCAGGATCTCACGCTGGCCTTTTTCATCATCAACAATCAGAATGCTTCCCGTCATTAACGTTTCTCCAACAATGCCGCGCGTTCTTCAATTGATCGAAACTTCCTGATACCTGGTTGAGGTTTCCGGCGGAGCAGCTGTTCTGAAAGGTCAAATAATGCCCGGACCCGTTCAAAATAATCGTAATCTGGCTTAAATTGCCACAGTGCCCGTTCAGCCTCTTCCATGCTCTTGAACCTGCTAATTCCCATCTGTGTCACCGCCATCACGCCGTTGCAGAATGAGTTTTTTCAAAAAAGCTGCATCAAGATTGTCTTGTGGGCGAACCGTTCCCTGCTTCATTTTGTAGAGCATCTCCGGGGTGGCAATATGCAGCTGATGGCCATCTATTTCAATAATCTCATGTTCGATATCCTCAAATGCATACATTTCACCGATTCTTGCGATTACATCAATGACAAAACCATTTGGCGCCCCATACCGAATAACCGGATATTGATCAATTTCCTCTACGGTCAACTCCTGCAGGCTGGCATCATGAAAGACATCATCAAGTGCATACCGAAGTCTGGCCACATTATCCTGCTCCAGCCGGACAAACAGGTCCATATCTTCAGTGAAACGCGGAAAACCATGAATAATTACCGCATAGCCGCCAATCAGGACGTATTCAACCTCTGCCTTTTCCAGTGCATCAACAACCTTGAGAAAGGTATCAAAGTACTTTCTCATCCCTTCGCATCCTCCATCGGCAACCGCACGGTAAAGGTGGTTCCTTCACCGGGGCTGCTGGCCACCAGTATCTCGCCACCATGGGCTTTCACAATCCGTTCCGTTATGGCCAACCCCAGACCGATCCCCACATCCTTGGTGGTAAAATATGGCTGAAAAACTTTTTCCAGATCTTCTTCAGCAATACCGCAGCCCTGATCCTTAAAACTAAGCCGTACCCAGCCGGGCTCATCATCAAGTTTCCCCTCCAGCACAATCGTGCCTCCATGGGGCATGGCCTGGGCAGCGTTGGTAATAAAGTTGCTGATACAGTTACGCATTAGCTCCGGATCAAGCGACAATACGGGCAGATCAGGCGATATCTGCTGTTCAACCGTCACCTGCTGCTCTGCCAGACGTTCATGCAATACGGAAAGAGTACGCTCAAGCAGCTCTGCATAGGTTATCTCACTCGTGCGCAACTTTAAGGGACGCCCGTAATTCATGAAGTTGATCACCATGTAGTTGGCGCGGCGAACCTCTTCCCGTATTTTATCAGCCAGGGCGGTGACCTCATCAGACCGCTCAGGACACTGCTCCACCACCTCATTACGCAGATGATCAATGGCCAGGCTGATATAGTTAAGCGGGTTGCGGATTTCATGGGCAATGCCGGAGGCCAGCTGCCCCACCCGAGAAAGATGCTCCGCCTCATAGAGACGCTTTTCCAGGGTCTCCCGCTCCCGCAGCTTTTCCACCATTTCGTTGAAGCCTTTGGCAAGTTCACCAACTTCATCAGTACTCTCAACCGGAATGGTCACCGACAGATCGCCGCTTGAAACCTTCTTGAAGTCCTGCACCAGCCGGTGAATCGGATCGGTATAGCGCCGGGAGAGATAAATTGAAAAGGCTATGCCAACCGTAAAGACCATGGCTGTTGCCACCAACCGTTTGATAAAGTTAGAGTGCTGGATGTTCTGGATATTATCCAGCAGCATGTTAACCTGCACATACCCCAGATGTTCATCGCCAACAATAACCGGCACCACCACATCATACGGTTTTTGTGAAAGGACAGAACCTCCCTCTGATTTTCGCGGCGCTGACTTGACCCCCTTTTCCAGTTTTTTCAGATCTTTCAGCTTACCTATTTTTTCAGGATTGGTGGAATCAATGATCTCGCCTTCGCTGTTGATAATATTGACTTCGTTAATCCCTTTTTGACGGGCACCTTCAAAATACTCCGAAAGTCGGGAGGTGTCCGTTTCAGAGGTTAAATCGGCAATACTGAGCTGCACCGCTTTTGAGATCTCCTGCGAGCTCTCCTGTATCTCACGCACCAAAGCGGTCTGGGAAAACTGGTTAAGGGTAAAGAGCGTCATCCCGGCCAGCACCAGCAGCGATATCATGATCAGGACCAGGCGGGTATTCAGGTTCATCAGACAACTCCGACCAGGAAAAAGATGGTGTCAGAGTACCAGCAAACCCCCGCTCTTGCAAGGGAACCATCTGAGCTCTGAAAATATTGACACCCTCCTGCAAGCGGTGTAGAACCTCCTCGATGAAAACTTTACCGTCTCATAGCAAAATACGCTGGAGCAGCCTCCCGGCGCTAGCATATAGCATTGTATTTATTACTATTTTAAGCGGTTGCACCACGGTTGTCCCCCGTGCCGATCTGCCCTTGATAACCAACGAGTCCTGCGGCGAGCAGGTCAAGGTGGTAACGGTACCGTTACCGGTCATCGCCACCTCTCCAAACGAGGGGATTACCGTCGGCGCTCTGTCTGCCTTCCTGATTCATAACCAAAAGGATGAAGTCTATTCACTGCTGGCACCCCAGATTAACCACAACAAAAACTTTGGTTTTACCGGCACCCTGTATGGCTCCGTTAATCCCACTGCAGACCAGAATATCGAATTTAACCTATCGCAATCACAGAAGAAAAATTTTGATTACGAAGCCAGAATCCGTGATATCAGCCTGATGAACGGTAATCTGGAGTTGAAAGGTTTTCTGGGCTGGTTTGCCGATGGCTCTTCCCGTTTTTTTGGATTTCATGCGCGCACACCCAATGAGCTTGAGACCAACTACACCAACCGTGAGCTTACCTACAACCTGTCCGCCACCTGGTTTCTGGGGCGACACTACTATCTGGAGCTGGGACACCGTTTCCGCACCGTCTCCATAGGTAGGGGCGCCATCAGATCCGTACCTTTTATTACCGACAAATTTTCACCGCAGGATGTTCCCGGGGTTGATGGATTTACCACCCATGCACCCCGCATTTCGCTGCTCTACAGCAGCTACGACAGCAAGACCCTGCCCACCTACGGCGGCTATGCCCGGATCACCTTTGAACCCACCATCAAGGCGTTAGGTGGTGCAGAGGATTATCGACATTATGAAGTGGAGTTAAAGGGCTACGTTCCCCACGATGAGAGCAGGCGCTTTATCTCGGTCTTCAGGCTTATGTACAACCAGACCCTGGGGGACACCGACAACAGTAAAGTGCCGTTTCTTGAACAAAGTATTCTGGGCGGGGAGAACACCTTACGGGGCTACGGCAGGAACCGTTTTATCGACAACAGTTTTTTGCTCTTGAACCTGGAAGAACGTATCCGGCTGTTCCGCTGGGAGATCTTTAATGTAACGGCTGATTGGGAATTGGCCCCCTTTGTTGATCTGGGAACGGTAATGGAGAGCTTTGACAAAGCCAGTTCCCGGAATTTTGAGTTCAATCCCGGGATTGGCTTCAGGGCCACCGTGCGCCCCAATATTGTTGGCAGGGTAGATGTAGGAGTTGGCAAGGATGGACCGGCAGTGTACGTGGGCTTAGGCTACCCCTTTTAACTTCATCCTTCATCCTTCATCCTTCATCCTTCATCCTTCATCCTTCATCCTTCATCCTTCATCCTTCATCCTTCATCCTTCATCCTTCATCCTTCATCCTTCATCCTTCATCCTTCATCCTTCATCCTTCATCCTTCA
>CAZWTY010000044.1:0-31990 GCA_964637565.1 uncultured Desulforapulum sp. | reverse complement strand
CATGGGACCCCGGTCCCGCTATCTCGGGCCGGAAGTCCCGTCTGAGGTATTGATCTGGCAAGATCCGGTTCCTCCAGTCGACCATAAGCTGATTTCAACCCAGGATATGGCCGATCTCAAATCGAAACTGCTGAATTCAGGTTTGTCTATCGGACAGCTGGTCACCACGGCATGGGCATCCGCGTCCACTTTCAGGGGGTCCGACAAACGCGGTGGGGCGAATGGTGCCCGCATCCGGCTCACCCCGCAGAAGGACTGGCGTGTCAACCAGCCGGATCAGCTGAAAAACGTTCTTCAGGTTCTCGAAAAAATCCAAAAAGAGTTCAATGATTCCAAACCGGACGGAACGAAAGTGTCCCTTGCGGACCTGATCGTTCTGGGAGGCTGCGCAGCCGTCGAACAGGCGGCCAGGAAAGCCGGAATCGACGTTCAGGTTCCTTTTTCAGCAGGCCGGACAGATGCCTCGCAGGAACAGACCGATGTGGAATCTTTTGCCGTACTCGAGCCGGTAGCGGATGGGTTCCGCAACTACCTCAAGACAAAGTTTGCTGTCAGGGCAGAGGAGTTGCTGATTGATCGCGCTCAGCTCCTTACGTTGACCGCTCCGGAAATGACCGTTCTTCTGGGGGGAATGCGGGTATTGAACACCCATGCCGGAGGCCATCGTCACGGTGTTTTCACCCAACGACCCGAGACCTTGACCAATGATTTTTTCGTGAACCTCCTGGATATGAGAACGGAATGGAAGCCCGTATCCGAAGACCGGGAACTGTTCGAGGGACGTGACCGAAGCAGTGGCGAACTCAAATGGACCGCCACCCGAGTGGACCTGGCTTTTGGTTCCAATTCCCAGCTGCGGGCCATTGCGGAAGTTTACGGGTGTGAAGACGCCAAAGATAAATTCGTTCATGATTTTGTCGCGGCCTGGAACAAGGTCATGAACCTTGACCGGTTTGATCTTACCTGATTCAGTTATCAAATCTCCTGATTTTTTTCTTTAAAGTCCCCTGGTTCTGCCAGGGGACTCCGCAATTTAAAAACCTTCAGATTATTCCCCACTGATTTTCAGACGGCCTGCCGCGTTTCTTCCGCAATCAGGATGACCCTTTAAATTCAAAGTGGAATCTGTTTGTGAACTGTGATAAAAAAGACCTCTTGCAAAAAATGGGAATTTAAAAAATTATCACTATCATAGACGGGGAACAGGGCATGACACACACGGATGTGGAACCGACGCAGGGTACGGATTTCATTCGAAACATCATCAGGGAAGATCTGGCGGCAAACAAACACCAGGGAAAAGTTGCCACCCGTTTTCCCCCGGAACCCAACGGGTACCTGCATATCGGTCATGCCAAGTCCATCTGCCTCAACTTCGGAATCTCTGAAGAATTCAGCGGGGCCACATGCAACCTGAGATTCGACGACACCAATCCGGTCAAAGAAGATGTGGAGTACATTGATTCCATTGTGGAAGACGTGACTTGGCTTGGCTTTTCCTGGAATGGACCTATCCGTTACGCCTCGGACTATTTCGAACAACTTTACGATTATGCCGTCCTGCTGATCAGAAAAGGGAAAGCCTATGTGTGCAGCCTCTCCGCAGACGAGATCCGTGAATACAGGGGCACCCTGACTGAACCGGGCAAAGACAGCCCATACCGGAATCGCAGCGTGGAAGAAAACCTCGATCTTTTCCAGAGGATGAGAAACGGGGAGTTTGAAGACGGAGCCCATATCCTGAGGGCGAAAATCGACATGGCTTCTCCCAACATCAATCTCCGGGACCCCGCACTTTACCGGATCAAGAAAGCAGAGCATCACAGGACCGGAAACGCCTGGTGCATCTATCCGATGTACGATTATACCCACTGTATTTCCGATGCGCTGGAAGGCATCACCCATTCTTTGTGCACCCTGGAATTTGAAGATCACCGTCCGCTTTACGACTGGGTTCTCGACACCCTTGAAACACCGTGCCATCCCCAGCAGATCGAGTTTTCACGGTTGAACCTTTCGTATACAGTGATGAGCAAAAGAAAACTGCTCCAGCTTGTGGAGGAAGGGTTGGTCAATGGCTGGGATGACCCGAGGATGCCCACGATTTCAGGCCTGAGAAGACGGGGCTACACTCCGGTGTCCATCCGGAATTTCTGCCGGAGAATCGGCATCAGTAAAAAAGAAAGCCGGATCGACATGTCCGTTCTCGAAGAATGCCTCCGGGATGACTTGAACGAGAACGCCCTCCGGGTCATGGGAGTCCTCGATCCCCTTAAAGTCACCCTTGAAAACTATCCCGAGAATTTTTCGGAAGAATTCCAGCTGATGAACCATCCCCTGAAACCGGAGCTGGGAACGAGAAATGTTTCGTTTTCAAGGGTGATTTACATCGAACGCTCGGATTTTATGGAAGAGCCGCCAAAAAAATTCTTTCGGCTCGGCCCAGGCAGGGAAGTCCGGCTCAGGGGAGCCTATTACATCACATGCAGGGACGTGGTCAAAGATCCCGTGACGGGCGAGGTTACCGAGCTGATATGTACCTATGATCCCCAATCCAAAGGTGGAGGAACTCCGGATGGAAGAAAGGTCAAAGGGACGATACACTGGGTTTCAGCGGAACACGCCTGTCCCGCTGAAATCAGACTTTACGACCGGTTGTTCCTTGCTGAAAATCCTGAAAAGGGAGGGGCTGACTTCAGAGACGCCATCAATCCCGAATCGTTGACAATCATCCGGGAAGCCATGGTGGAAGCCGGCCTGGGTTCGGCACAACCAGGCCAGACATTCCAGTTTGAACGCCAGGGGTATTTCAGCGTTGAGCCGTTTGATTCAAAACCGGGGGCTCTGGTGTTCAACAGGACGGTATCTCTGAAAGACACCTGGGCTAAAGTCAGTCAGGAGGGTTGACCATGCGCGTTGGAATCGGAAACGATGTGCACAGGCTGGTTGCCGGACGGGATCTCGTTCTTGGGGGGGTTAAAATCCCCTTCGAGAAAGGTCTGCTCGGTCATTCGGATGCGGATGTGCTGGTTCATGCGATTTGCGACGCCCTGCTTGGAGCGGCCGGAAGGGGAGATATCGGAGAACATTTTCCGGATAGCGATCCGGAGTTCAAGGACATCTACAGCATCAGGCTTCTTGAGCACACACACAGCCTTCTGATGTCCATGGGGTTTAAGGTGGTGAACCTCGACACAACGGTTTTCGCCGAGAAACCCAAGCTGTCGCCCCACAAGGGCGCCATGCGGCAAAAGATCGCGGAAACATTGAAACTTTCCCCTTCTCAGGTGAACATCAAGGCGACCACCACGGAAGGCCTTGGTCTGATTGGCGAAGGGGAGGGTATCGGGGCCATGTGTATCGCCCTGATCGAATAATGTGTCATATTGTTTTTACAAACTCATCAACCGTGATTAGATTTTAAATGTTTCATGTGAGCAGGCTAATCTGAGAACAACATCATATTCTGGAAAATGTTATGACTTTGAAAGTTTACAATACGCTGTCAGGAAAAAAAGAAGAATTTGAATCCATCGAGCCCGGTGAGGTCCGGATGTACGTCTGCGGGCCCACGGTCTATGATTCCTGCCATATCGGCCATGCGCGATCCGTTGTTTTTTTTGACGTGGTTTATCGTTTTCTTTCAGCCATCGGCTATGACGTGACCTATATCCGGAATTTTACCGATGTGGATGACAAGATCATCAAACGGGCCAATGAACTCGGGGTGACGTCCGAGGCCATATCGGAAAAATACATCGGCGAATTCTACCGGGACATGGATGCCCTGAACGTGAAACGGGCCACCATCGAACCACGCGCCACCCAGCACATCGGCGACATCATCGGCATCATCAATGTCCTCATCGAAAAGAACATGGCCTATCCGGTGGACGGGGACGTTTATTTCCGTGTCGCCTCCTTTGAAGGTTATGGAAAGCTTTCAGGCCGAAAACTGGAAGACATGGAAGCGGGTGCCCGCATCGAGATCGACGAGCGCAAGGAAAATCCGTTTGATTTTGCCCTCTGGAAAGCCGCCAAACCGGGAGAACCTTCCTGGGAAAGCCCCTGGGGTGCGGGACGGCCGGGCTGGCATATCGAATGTTCGGCTATGAGCTGGCAGCTTCTGGGTGAGTCTTTCGACATTCACGGGGGAGGCAAGGACCTGATCTTTCCCCATCATGAAAACGAAATCGCCCAGAGTGAAGCGGCTTTCGGAAAATCCTTCGTGAAATACTGGCTCCATAACGGGTTTGTGAACATCAACTCCGAAAAAATGAGCAAATCTCTTGGTAACACGACGCTGATCAAGGATATCCTTGACATCTACCATCCGGAGGCGGTCAGACTTTTCCTTCTGTCCAACCATTACCGCAGTCCCATAGATTTCACGGAACAGTCCATGAAAGAGGCGTCGGGCAACCTGGACAAACTGTACGCTCTTCTGGACAGGATTTCGGAACATTACGGGAATCTTCCGATTATCCGCCTGAATTCCAACAACCGGTACCGGTATGGCCAGGTCTGGAAAGATTTTCTGGCGGCCATGGAAGATGATTTCAACTCAGCCAAAGGTCTGGCCGTGATGTTCGAAGCTGTCAGGAAGGTTAACCGGCTGATGGATGACGTGAACGACGACAATGCTTTCGAGACCCGTTTTCAGGTGGAAGGACTTGCCACGGATATCGTAAAAATCGCCAACAACCTTGGAATTTTATCTGAGATCCCCGCGGAATACTTTGAGAAAAAGAAGCAGGTCGCCCTTGAAACCGCCACGGTGAGCCCTGAAAAAATCGAGGCCATGATCGCGGAACGAACCGCTGCAAGAAAATCGAAAGATTTCGCGGCAGCGGACAGAATCCGCAAAGAACTGGAAGAGATGAAGGTCGCCATTGAAGACAGGCCCGAGGGAACGATCTGGAAAATGATGGATTGATTTTTCTTTCCCATACTCTGAAGATCCGGTTGATATCAAGGCAAATCCTGTTGGGTTTGCCTTGATTGTTTGATTGAATATGAAATAATAACAACATAATAAGATATATTTATTCATGTCGGACTTTAAAATACATTCTCCGTTTGAACCCCGAGGGGACCAGCCCGGAGCCATTCGAAAACTGTGTGATGGGCTGCGAAGAGGTGAGGCGCACCAGGTGCTTCTTGGGGTGACCGGTTCTGGGAAAACCTTTACCATGGCTCATGTGATCGAGCAGGTGCAGAAGCCCACCCTGGTGATCGCTCCGAACAAAACTCTGGCTGCCCAGCTTTTTGACGAGTTCAGGGGGTTTTTCCCGGAAAACGCCGTGGAATATTTTGTCAGCTACTATGACTACTATCAGCCGGAAGCCTATATCCCCAGCAGCGACACCTATATCCAGAAAGATTCGTCCATCAACGAACTGATCGACAAGATGCGCCATTCAGCCACACGGAATGTGCTGTCCAGGAATGATGTCATTGTGGTCGCCAGTGTGTCCTGCATCTATGGCCTGGGCGCTCCTGAGGATTACCTCGCCCTGAGGGTGGAGCTTGAAGTCGGCATGGAACTATCCAGGGACAAACTGCTGTCAGATCTGGTGGAGATTCAGTACGAGAGGAACGACTATGATTTTTACCGCGGAACATTCCGTGTCAGGGGAGACCGTGTTGAAATATTTCCGGCTTACGAAGAAAACCTGGCCATACGTGTGGAGTTCTTTGGCGATGAAATCGACGCCATTTCGGAAATCGATCCCCTGAAAGGCGACACACTTAAAACCATCAAAAAAGCGGTCATCTACCCTGCCAGTCATTACGTCACACAAAACAACACACGAAAGCGAGTCATTGAAACAGTGACGGAAGAGTTAAGCGAGCGCGTCGCCTATTTCAAAAGTGTCAACAAACTGGTCGAGGCCCAGCGTATCGAGGAACGGACCAACCACGACCTGGAAATGCTGGGTGAAATCGGATACTGCAACGGGATTGAAAATTATTCGCGGCATATTTCAGGAAGGAATGCCGGCGAGCCTCCCCCCACGCTGCTGGATTATTTCCCAGACGATTTTCTTCTTTTCATCGACGAAAGTCACATCGCCGTTCCCCAGATCAGGGCCATGTTTCGCGGTGACCGGTCCAGGAAGACAACCCTTGTGGAATACGGATTCAGGCTTCCTTCGGCCGTGGACAACCGCCCGCTCCAGTTTGAAGAGTTCTGTGGACGGATTCGTCAGACGGTATATGTGTCGGCCACACCTGCGGATTACGAACTCGATATGGCTAAAGGCAACGTGGTGGAACAGATTGTCCGGCCCACGGGTCTTGTGGATCCTGAAATCGAAGTCCGGCCCGCCACACACCAGGTGGATGACCTTTACGAAGAGATTCTCAAACGGGTGAACAGACAGGAACGTGTTCTCGTCACAACCCTGACGAAACGCATGGCCGAAGACCTCACGGACTACTACACCGACCTGAATCTGAAAGTCCGGTACATGCATTCGGACGTCAAGACCATGGAGCGGATCGAGATCATCCGGGATCTTCGCATGGGTGTTTATGATGTGCTCATCGGCATCAATCTCCTGAGGGAAGGCCTGGACATTCCTGAAGTGTCTCTGGTGGCCGTGCTCGATGCGGACAAGGAAGGTTTCCTGCGTTCCGAAAGATCCCTGGTGCAGACATGCGGACGTGCCGCAAGAAACGTGAACGGGAAAGTCATTCTTTACGCCGACACCGTCACCGGATCCATGAAATACGCCATGGATGAAACGAGACGGCGACGCGAAATTCAGCAAAGGTTCAACGAAACCCACGGAATTATCCCCCAGACCATCCAAAAGGACATTCTCGCCGGTTTTGGGAACCTGTACGTGTTTGATGCGGATCAGAAGGTGGCGGCCGTCGCTGAAAAAACGGAGGAATACCACGACGTGGACAGCCTTCCGAATATCATCGCCCGTCTGGAAAAAGAAATGAGGCAGGCGGCCAAGGAACTGGCTTTCGAGAAGGCGGCCAAGCTCAGAGACAAAATAAAGGAACTGAAGAAAATCAGCCTGATGTAAACGGAAAGGGACGATGACGATAGAAGAAGACAAAACGGCGCTTTCCGAGCGTGTAAGCGCCGTATCCTCGGGGCCTGGTGTTTACCTGATGAAAAACTCGGGCGGCGAGGTGATCTATGTGGGCAAGGCTAAAAACCTGAAAAAACGTCTTTCTTCCTATTTCAGGCGTGACAGCCACCCGGATATGAAGACCGGAGTACTTGTCAAAAAAATCAAAGATTTCGAGACGATTCATACGGTAACAGAACAGGAGGCCCTGATTCTCGAGGCCAATCTGATCCGTAAGCACAAACCGAGGTACAATGTCATTCTCAAAGATGACAAACGTTATCCTCTTCTTCGAATCGACATCACCACACCGTATCCAAATCTTACCATCGCCAGGAAAATAAAAAAGGACGGGGCCCTTTACTTTGGCCCCTATGCCTCGGCCGGAGCCGTTCACCAGACCGTCAAATTCATCAACAAAACCTTCAAGCTGAGAAAGTGCACCACGAAAATGTTCAGGAACAGGACACGGCCCTGTCTGAACTATCAGATCGGGTCATGCCTGGCTCCATGCTGTCATGATGTGGACGTGGATGTGTACAGGCGGATTGTTGACGAAGTCAGCCTTTTTCTGCGGGGAAAAACCCCGGTTCTTATCCGCCAGGTGAAAAACGAGATGGTTCTTGCCGCAACGGAAGAACGGTTTGAGGACGCGGCCCAGATGCGTGACAAACTGTTTGCCCTCGAGCGTACCCTTGAAAAACAACATGTGGTCTCATCGGACATGATGGACCGTGATGTGATCGCCGTGACACGGGGTGAGCGCCTGTCCCTGATCACAGTCCTTTCCATTCGTGGAGGCAGCCTGTCCGGGTCCCGCCATTTTCCATTCCAGGAAACCATGGCCGACGACGATGAACTGACCGGTACGTTTCTTCAACAGTACTATGAAACCACACCCGATATTCCCGGTGAAATCCTGGTTTCGACCATGCCCCATGATTCTGAGGCCATAACAGATCATTTGAAGGCGATAAAAAAATCATCGCTGAACCTGCTTTCCCCCCAACGCGGGGAAAAAAAGAAACTGATCGACATGGCCCTCCAGAACGGGGCCATGGAACTGGAAGACCGTGAAACCAGGGGCAGGCAGGGTATGGATCTTTTGGTCAGGCTTAAGAAAAAACTCGACATGGAGAACGTGCCCTTACGGATTGAATGTTTCGATAATTCCAACATGTCCGGGAAACAGCCCGTTTCGGCTATGGTGGTGTTTAAGGACGCCAGACCTTTCAAGTCCGCCTACAGGAAGTACAGGATAAAAACGGTCGAAGAACAGGACGACTATCAGTATATGGCCGAGGTTCTGGGCCGCCGCTACGGAAAAGAAGATCCTGAAGCACCTTTTCCCGATCTCTTGATGGTCGATGGGGGGAAAGGTCAGTTGAACGTGGCTCTTGATATTCTTGAAAAAACAGGGGTTGCAGGAACGTTCGATGTGATCGCCATCGCCAAGAAAGA
Source organism: uncultured Desulforapulum sp. (assembly GCA_964637565.1). Lineage (GTDB taxonomy): Bacteria > Desulfobacterota > Desulfobacteria > Desulfobacterales > Desulfolunaceae > DYJE01. The sequence goes on along the minus strand of CAZWTY010000044.1, from coordinate 23,438 downwards.
TGAAAAGGCGGGAGAAACAAAGGACAAGATCTTCAAGCCGGGAAGATCCAATCCGTTGAACTTTTCCCAAGACGAGGATCTGCTTCTTTTTCTGCAGAACATCCGGGATGAAGCTCACCGGTTTGTGGTGGGTTTCCACAGGAAAACACGAAACAGCGCCGGGCTTGCCTCAATTCTCGACAGCGTTCCGGGGATCGGTGAAATCAGGAAAAAGAATCTTCTGTTGCACTTTGGTGGTATTCGCGGAATCCGCAACGCCTCGGTGGAGGAACTGACAAAGGTGGAGGGTGTCACCAGGACCGTGGCCGAGGCCGTTCAAAGGGCCTTTCATGATCAGGATGGAAGGGATTGACGTTTCAGGCGAAGCGGTTGTTTTTCCGGATCTGGTAAAGCTGGGCCTGATGAATGAATCGGTTCAGGATTTCTTCATGATCCTGGGTGAGGTTTAGCATGGATAACCCTGCGAAGCCTGACAGGGGGTTGTAGTCCGTGTTGACTCTCACCACTTTAATTTTGGCCTCAATGGTCCATACCGAATCGGATTTTTCCCCGCTTTTCAGCAGGATTCCAATTTTACCCTGGGTATCGGGTTTGAGATCAAGCAGAGGGTTTCTGTCTTTTTGAATTTTTTTGGGAAAGAGAATGCCGATTCCTGAAATGGAGATATCGTAAAATTTGAAATGACGTCCGGAATAATACATCTCATTGTGTATGACCAGCTTGCCCAAAACCTCGAAATTGGCGTTGGGCTGAAACCTGAAAGCGGATCGTATGTTGATTTCCTGGGCGGGAAGAGAATATTCGAGAACGACAGCCTCAGCTCTCTCGTTATTTGAAAGTCTGTAATCCTTTATGATATCAACAAGATTGCATGGATAACCTAATCTGACTTTTGTCGAGATGTCCTTTCTGATCAGGGAACTTATATGCATCTGTTTGTATGGATGGTCTTTCTGAATTTTGAGGACTGGCTGGGCCACAATGACCTGTCGTTTTGATTCATCAAAGTCGAAGACAATGGAGGATTTGGACACGGGTGAAAGGGAATCGAGGTTGAAGACAAGATCGACTCCCATCCCGGGTTTCAAAAGAAAAGCATCTTCCTTATTCATACCATCCAATAGTATATAAACAGCGTTTTGGGGTTTCACGGCCAAGGGCGAACAGAGTCGGGATTATGACGAACAACTCTGAAATAGTATGGTTCTTACGTAACATAGGTCAATGCATTTGCAAAACGATATGTTTTTTTCTTGAAAAAAAGCCAGGGGAGGGAGGTTGGAGTTCAAATCCTCCCGTTTTACCTGTTCAGGGTAAAACGGGAAGTATTGGAACACATATATGGAAACAATGGAATGATATCGGGATTATTTCATCGCGTCTTTGAGAGCTTTTCCAGGTACGAACTTGGGAACGACCCGTGAACCGATGCTGATTTCTTTACCGGTCTGGGGGTTTCTTCCTTTTCTTGCTTTTCTTTCAACAGTTTTGAACGTTCCAAAACCGACGAGGGTCACGGTGTCTTTTTTTGTGAGGGCTTCCGTGATTGTGGCCAGGACGCAGTCAACAGCGGCCTGCGCTTCTTTTTTTGAACTTACGACAGTGGCAACTTCGTTAATCAGATCACCTTTGTTCATGCTTGCATTCTCCTTTCTGTGGATTGGCATTAAAACGCGACAGTTCATTGGGTCATTTTTTAAACGCAAAAAAACTTCGAACAATAAATTTGTATTACTTTGATGATGAGACTTGGCTGAATATGTCTCAAGGGATATCTTAAAGAAAATCTGCAAAAGGCACAATATCAACTCTTTGCGAATTAAAACTACTTATTTGATTCTTTTGTGTCAAGGAATAAATGAACGAACATTAAAAAAGTTGTATAACGTAAGAGATTTTCATGAATTTTGAAACCCCTTTCAATTCTATGTCATGGGGGTTTTCTTTCAAAATGAGGTGGTTTTTTTAAACAAAACTTAATTGTTTAACAATACATAGTATTGGAGTCAAAAGTTGTAAAATATAATTATAACAATTTTATATAGCGTTTTCTTAAACTGTGGAACAAGTATTTTTAATGTCTAACACCGTACTGTCTGATTTTTAAAATAAAAGCTTTCGACTGGTCTTCCAGCAAGTGTTTGTTGCCACTCTTTTTTTTGTAAAGATTGAAGTTCGTTCGCCCCTGGTGTATGGGATTTATGGTTCACGATCAAAGGAGCCGGAATTTTAAACCATCAGGACCACATACGCAAAGAATCCTTTATATGAATATTTCAAATCTTACCGTTGTGCTTGTTGAACCTCAGGGGCCGTTGAACATCGGATCCGTCTGCCGGACCATGATGAACTTCGGGGTATCGGATCTCCGTCTTGTCAATCCCTGCACCAACTATCATGGGCACGAAGCGAGAAAAATGGCTCTCAAAGCCGATACCCTCATCGATTCAGCCAGGATTTATTCCACCCTGTCCCAGGCCGTTGCGGACTGCCGGCTGGTCATGGGAACCACTCGGCGTCTGGGAAAATACAGGGAAGACTATTTTTCACCGGACAAAGCCGCAGAAAAAGCGTCGTTTTACGAGGACGACTGCACCATGGCCCTCGTGTTTGGCAGGGAAGATCGGGGACTTCTGACAGAGGAGCTTGATTTTTGTCAGGTCCTCATCACGATTCCCACCCACGACCATTTTGCGTCCATGAATCTCGCCCAGGCCGTGGCTGTGTGCCTGTATGAAATGAACAAACACCTGGGACCCATGAACGAATCGTCAAATAAAACGAAAGCTGTCAAACCCTGTGAAAACAAAAAACTTGAGGCCATGTTTCAGCATATGCGAGAAACATTTCGTTTGATTGACTATTCCGACCCATTGAGTCCCGACCACATCCTGAGGACTTTCAGGCGGATTTTCGGCCGAACCACGTTGAGCGACCGTGACGTGAGGGTCCTGCAAGGACTCTGGAGCAGGATGGACTGGATCGAAGGCCAGAGACGCAAGCTGATGAAGGCAAACCAGGACGGGGGGATGACCCAGGGCCAGCCCACGAACTCAGCTGACAACAAACAGCTTGACAATAAAAATAGCCCCATGCTACGTAACTGACTGAGCGCTCGTTCAGTAAGCGGTTTCGGTCCATGACGAATTCGCGGCTCAAACAGTTCGACGCAATGTGAACCCGTTATTTTTAGATCGATGAACCACCGCCTCATCACGCATTCCCCGGGATATCATGAAAAAACGAGAACGCACCAAAGAGGTTGAGACCCAGGTCAAGAACCCCGATCTTGTCCAAAGGCGTCGGCGACAGATCGTCGACGCGGCGGTCAGGCTTTTCATCCAGAACGGTTTCCATAAAACCACCACCCGGCAGATCGCCAGTGCGGCCGGGTTTTCCATCGGCTCTCTTTACGAATATGTGGCATCCAAAGATGACGTACTTTACCTTGTCTGTGACGCCATTCATGATGAAGTCGAACAGGGAGTTCTTGCGGCCCTGTCCAGAAACTCATCCGACCTGTCCGCCCTCAAGGAAATGATCATGGAATACCTGATGGTCTGTGACCGTATGAGGGATCATCTTCTGTTGATCTACCAGGAGACCAAGTCACTTCCCAAAAAATGGCGGAGCCATGTTCTTCAAAATGAAGTCAGAATTACGGATATTTTTGTCAAAACCCTTTTAAAAACCATTGAATCAGGAGAACTCCCTCCCATGGGGCACAGGTCCATCGAACTTCTGGCCCATAACATCACCGTCCTGGGTCATATGTGGACGTTCAGGCAATGGTTTTTGAGCAGGCAGTATTCCCTGGAAGAGTACATCCGTTTTCAGACGGAATTCATTGTGAGCGCCGCTCGCGAGGGTGGGCCGATCTGACGGTTAGACCATCCGATCCTATCGAAGTTGATAAAAACGCTGGAGACTGAACCATGAAAATTCATGAGTACCAGGCCAAGACCATTTTCAGGGACCACGACATTCCGGTGCCCCAGGGCCATGTGGTTTTTTCCGTTAAAGAGGCTGTCCGCGCTGCGGAAGATTTGAACGGCTTTCCCGTGGTTGTCAAAGCCCAGATCCACGCAGGCGGAAGAGGAAAGGGCGGCGGGGTGAAACTGGCCCGTTCCGCTGAAGAGGTTGAACGTGTCGCTGGCCAGATTCTCGGGATGAACCTGGTGACAGAGCAGACAGGACCGCAGGGCCGGACAGTCGGAAAACTTCTGATCGAACAGGGGCTTGATATCCAACGTGAAATGTACCTGGGTATCGTTCCTGACCGGAGTTCCGCGAACATCGTGATCATGGCCAGTCTGTCCGGTGGAATGGACATCGAAGCGGTGGCCGCTGAAACACCTGAAAAAATCATCCGGGTGGCCGTCGACCCCCTTTCAGGGTTCCAGGGTTTCCACGGACGTCAGGTCGCCTTTGGACTCGACCTTCCAGGTGAAGCCGTGCGGCCGTTTACCGATCTTCTTTCAAGGCTTTATCATGTTTTTGTTAAACTCGACTGTTCGCTTGTGGAAATCAATCCCCTGGTCCTGACAGGTGCAAATACCCTGGTGGCCCTGGACGCCAAAATGGATTTCGATGACAACGCCCTTTACCGACACCCTGACATCCGTTCCCTTCGCGATGAAACGGAAGAGGCGCCCCTCGAGGTGGAAGCCTCAAAACATCATTTGAACTACATCAGCCTGGACGGCAATATCGGGAATATCGTCAATGGCGCGGGTCTTGCCATGGCCACCATGGACCTGATCAAGCTGGCCGGAGGGGAACCGGCCAATTTTCTCGACGTGGGGGGCGGAGCCACCTCGGATATGGTGGAAAACGCCTTCCGAATTCTGCTTAAAGATGAAAAGGTCAAGGGTATTCTCATCAATATTTTCGGAGGGATACTCCGATGCGACGTGTTTGCCGAAGGGGTGGTCCGGGCGGCGAAAAACACGGGCCTCCATATTCCGGTTGTGGTGAGGATGGAAGGGACCAACGTGGACCAGGGACGCCGGATTCTCGCCGAAAGCGGCCTGAACCTGGAAACGGCTCTGGACCTTAGCGACGCGGCACGGAAAATTTCCGCGATCATCAAAGGATAAAGGAGAATCGGCGTGAGCATACTGGTAAACAAGGACACCCGGCTTCTCGTCCAAGGCATGACAGGCAGGGAGGGGACGTTTCACACCCTTCAGTGCAGGGCTTACGGGACATGTGTGGTGGCAGGAGTTACCCCGGGAAAAGGAGGCCAGACCCACGAAGGCATTCCTGTTTTTGACACGGTAAAAAAGGCGAAAGACGATACAGGCGCAAACGCCAGTATGATTTTCGTCCCACCCCCTTTTGCTGCGGACGCCATCATGGAAGCGACTGACGCCGGCATTGAGCTGATCGTCTGCATCACCGAGGGCATTCCGGTCCTCGACATGATGCATGTCAAAAAATTCATGGATGGGAAAGGTTCGCGGCTGATCGGTCCCAACTGCCCGGGGATCATTACGCCCGGCGAATGCAAGATCGGCATCATGCCGGGCCCCATGCACAAACCAGGAGGACCGGCCGGTGTGGTTTCAAGGTCCGGAACCCTGACCTACGAGGTGGTTCATCAACTCTCAGCCCAGGGTATCGGCCAGACCACCTGCGTGGGAATCGGAGGGGACCCGGTGAACGGCACCCATTTCGTGGATGTCCTCACGGCGTTTGAAAACGATCCCGACACCCGGGGCATCGTGATGGTGGGGGAAATAGGTGGAGACGCCGAAGAAATCGCAGCGACTTACATCCGGGACCATGTCACCAAACCCGTGGTGGGTTTTATCGCGGGAATCACGGCACCCCCTGGCCGAAGGATGGGCCATGCGGGGGCCATCGTCAGCGGCAGCGGAGGATCGGCCCAGTCCAAGCTCAAGGCTTTGAAAGATCATGGAATCATTGTCTGTGAAAATCTGGGCGAACTGGGCAGGATCTGCAAGCGCGTTTTCGGTTGAAACCGTTCTGCGGTCAGAGCATGCAGATGGCATCAACACAACCGGTTGAAACCTCAACCAAAGGAGTGAATCATGATGGCCTGGATTGTCAAGACAGTCTCAAGCTCCATAGGGAAGAAAATTCTGATGGCCTTGACAGGTCTTTTTTTCTGCTGTTTTTTAACCGTTCACCTTTTGGGAAACCTCACGGTGTACGGAGGGCCGGATGTCTTTAACGGCTACGTGGACCGGCTCCATAGTCTCGGGGCCTTGATCCGTGCGGCCGAAGTGGCCATGGTTGTTTTCGCCCTGGTCCATGTGATCACCGGCCTGACCCTGGCCTTTGAAAACTTCAGGGCAAGACCCGAGAAATATCAGATGAAAAAAAACGGGGGAGGGCGTACCCTCGGATCGTCCACCATGCCCTACACAGGTCTGATTCTGCTGATCTTTATCATCGCCCACCTCAAGGGTTTCCACTTCGCGGACCATGGGACCAGGTCTGTGTACGACATCATGGTATTGGCCTTTGGCGACAGGATCGTGGTCTTTTTCTATACTTTCGCCATGCTTGTGGCGGGAGTCCATGTTTACCACGGGTTCTGGAGCGCTTTTCAGACGCTTGGCCTCAGCCATGAAAAATACACGCCCGGAATCAAAGCTGTATCATTGCTGTTCAGTCTGATGGTGGCAGGGGGCTTCGGCTTCATTCCCCTGTGGATTTCATTCTTTTAGCGGAAAGGGAGCAAACCATGATACTTGATTCAAGGATACCTGACGGCCCGATCGCTGAAAAATGGGATCGGCACAAATTCCAGATGAAACTGGTCAACCCGGCCAACAAACGGAAATACACCGTCCTGGTGGTGGGAACAGGTCTTGCCGGGGCATCGGCTTCGGCGACCCTGGCGGAACTTGGGTACAATGTCAAAACGTTCTGTGTCCAGGACAGTCCGAGAAGGGCGCACAGCATCGCGGCCCAGGGCGGAATCAACGCGGCAAAGAACTACCAGAATGACGGGGACAGCGTGTTTCGTCTTTTCTACGACACGGTGAAAGGTGGGGATTTCAGGGCACGGGAGGCCAATGTGTACCGCCTGGCCCAGATCAGCAACGCCATCATCGACCAGTGTGTGGCCCAAGGCGTACCCTTTGCCCGTGAATACGGAGGCCTTCTGGCCAACCGGTCTTTTGGGGGAGCCCAGGTTTCACGGACGTTTTACGCCAGGGGCCAGACAGGACAACAGCTTCTGCTCGGGGCCTATGGCGCTCTTTCCCGGCAGGTGGCCGCCAAGAAAGTCACCCTTTACCCGCGTCGTGACATGCTGGAACTTGTTCTGGTGGACGGAAAGGCCAAGGGCATCATCACCCGGAACCTGGTCACGGGAGAGATTGAAAAACACGCGGCAGACGCGGTGATTCTGGCCACGGGAGGTTACGGCAACGTTTTTTTTCTGTCCACCAACGCCATGTCCTGCAACGTGACGGCGGCCATGAGGGCTTACAAGAAAGGCGCCTGTTTCGCCAATCCCTGCTTTACCCAGATCCATCCCACCTGCATTCCGGTTCACGGGGATTACCAGTCCAAACTGACCCTGATGAGCGAGAGTCTTAGAAACGACGGCCGTGTCTGGGTCCCGGCCCAAAAGGGGGACAAACGGCGTCCAGAAGACATTCCGGAAAACGAACGGAACTACTATCTGGAGACCAAGTATCCGAGCTTCGGAAACCTTGTGCCACGGGACGTTGCGTCGAGAAACGCCAAGGAACAGTGTGACAAAGGCTACGGGGTCGGGGAAACCGGCTATGCCGTGTACCTTGATTTCAAGGACGCCATCGCCAGGGACGGGGTGGACGTGATCCAGAAGAAATACGGCAACCTTTTCGCCATGTATGAAAAGATCACCGCCGAAGACCCCTACCGCACACCGATGATGATCTATCCCGCCTCGCACTACGCCATGGGAGGCTTATGGGTGGACTACAACCTGATGAGCACCATTCCCGGACTGTTTGTCCTGGGTGAGGCGAACTTCTCCGACCACGGGGCGAACCGGCTCGGGGCCAGCGCTTTGATGCAGGGTCTGGCGGACGGGTATTTCATCATTCCCTACACCCTCGGAAACTACCTGTCCGGAGAGAAACCTGCGTCAGCAACTGAAAATCACGAGAGTTTCGCTGAAGCGGCGGCAGATGTGGTGAAATCCATCGAAACCCTTCTGGCCATCCAGGGCAAAAGAACCTGTGACGATTTTCACCGGGAACTGGGAAAAATCCTCTGGGATCACTGCGGCATGTCCCGTTCCGACCAGGGTCTTGAAAACGCCAGAAAACTTGTGGGGAACCTGAAAGAGGAGTTCTGGTCCAACCTGATCGTTCCAGGCTCAGCCCACGGCATGAACCAGACCCTTGAAAAAGCGGGGCGTGTGGCGGAATTTCTGGATTTTGCCGATCTGCTTCTCGAAGACGCCTTGTCACGGAAGGAGTCCTGCGGAAGCCATTTCAACGAGGCGTACCAGACCGAGGACAACGAGGCCCTGAGGGATGATGAAAACTACCGGTACGTGGCGGCATGGGAATACGCAGGAGAAGGAAAAGTGCCTGTCTTGCACAAAGAAGAACTGGTGTTTGAGAACGTCACCCTGAGCCAGAGGAGTTACAAATGACAAAAACCATAGCTCTCACACTCAAGGTCTGGCGCCAGAAGAACAGTCAGGCCAAAGGTCATCTTGAAACATACCGGGCTGAAAATATTTCCACGGACATGTCTTTTCTCGAAATGATCGATGTGGTAAGCGAAGGGCTGATTTTGAAAGGTGAGGAGCCCATCGCCTTTGACCACGACTGCCGGGAGGGAATCTGCGGGACCTGCGGCGCCGTGGTGAACGGCCGGCCCCATGGTCCTGAAAAGGGAACGACTCTGTGCCAGCTCCACATGCGCCATTTCAACGATGGTGACGTGGTGGTGGTCGAACCCTGGAGATCCCGGGCGTTCAAAGTGGTCAAAGATCTGATGGTGGACCGCGGGGCTCTGGATTCGATCATTCAGGCCGGAGGGTACATATCCGTCAACACGGGAGGCGCACCAGACGCCAACACCATGCCTGTTCCCCAGGACATCGCGGAAAAGGCCATGGACGCCGCCGAATGCATCGGGTGCGGAGCCTGTGTGGCCGCCTGTCCCAACGCCTCGGCCATGCTGTTTGTATCCGCCAAGGTGTCCCAGCTGGCCCTGCTTCCCCAGGGACAGCCGGAAGCCACCCAGCGGGTGCTTGGTATGGTGTCGAAAATGGATGAAATGGGGTTCGGAAACTGCGGCAATGAAAGGGAATGCGAGGCCGAATGCCCCAAAAACATATCGATTGTGAATATCGCCCGGATGAACAGGGAGTTCATCAAGGCCAGTCTGAAATAAAAGGAAGGATTTTTGGTTATGCCAGACAGCGGATACAGTTTCATTTACGACGAATACGGGAAGACAAGCGCCATCCAGGTGAACACACGGAGCCGAAACGTCCAGGACAACAGTTACACCAACAAAGGGACGGCGTTTACAGAAAACGAAAGGGAGGAACTGGGTCTGTCCTCCTGCCTTCCTCCGGCGGTCCAAACTCTGGATGAGCAGATCGCGGTCTGCGGGGAAACCGTGGACGGGAAAACAGGGGATCTTGAAAAATACATCTATGTCCGAAGTCTTTTCGAGAAAAACGTCACCCTGGCCCATGCCCTGATCGCCAGTGACGTCCGCAAGTTCATGGCCATCGTCTACACCCCCACGGTGGGACAGGCCTGCCAGCGATACTCGGCCATTTTCCGCAAGGGCCTTGGAATCCATCTTTACCCTGGCAACATCCACCGGGCCGAAGAGATCCTTTCAGCCTACAAAGAAGATGGAATCCGCGTGGCAGTTGTGACCGACAACCAGGGCATTCTGGGGATCGGCGACCAGGGAGCCGGAGGTATCGCCATCTGTGTGGGCAAGTTGATGCTCTACACCCAGGGAGCGGGCCTTGCACCCTGGCACTGCCTGCCCATTTCCCTGGATGTGGGCACGGACAGCAAGGTATTGCTCGAGGACCCGAATTACCTGGGCTGGCGTGAGCGGCGACTCACAGGCGATGCCTATCTCTCGTTTGTAGACACCTTTGCCAAGGCTTTCAAAAACGTTTTTCCCAACGCCCTGTGCCAGTGGGAGGATTTTTCGAAACAGAACGCCTTCACGGTCAAGGACACCTATCTCGACGAGATCGTTTCCTTTAACGACGATATCCAGGGTACAGGATCGGTGACACTGGCCGGAATCATATCGGCCATGAAAATCAAAAAGGAATCGTTGAAAGACCAGGTTTACCTGATCCACGGGGCCGGAGCCGGAGGCGTGGGGGTGGCCGAGCAGATCGAAGCCGCCCTGGTGGAGGAGGGGCTTTCTGTCGATGAGGCCAGACAGAGGATTTACACCCTGGACAGCCGGGGGTTGGTAACTTCGGACAGATCCATGGAGTCTTACAAGACAAAATTTGCAAAAGATCCCTCGGCGTTGCCCTGGTACAAAAGCAGCGAAGACGGGCGTCTTGAAAACGTGGTCCGTCTGGCCAAGGTGACGGTGCTGATCGGAACTTCAGGTCAGGCGGGTTGCTTTGGCCGTGAGGTGGTGGAGGCGGCGTCTAAGAACACGGAACGGCCGGTGATATTTCCCTTGAGCAACCCCACGGTAAATGCGGAGGCCCTGCCATCGGACATATACACCTGGTCCCGGGGCAAGGCCCTGGTGGCCACGGGAAGTCCCTTTGCCCCTGTGACCTTCGAAGGCCGTGAGTACCGGATCGGTCAGTGCAACAACGTGTTCATCTTCCCCGGCGTGGGCCTGGGGGTCGTGGCATCCGGGGCAAGAAAAGTCCTCCCCTCGTTTTTCACGGCGGCCGCCTATGCTGCCGCCGAACATGTGTCTACGGATGATTTGGCAAACGGGGTGCTTTTTCCGGCGGTGGAAAAACTGAGGGACGTGAGTCTTTCCGTGGCCAAAGCCGTAGGCCGCGTAGCCATTCGGGAAGGGGTAAGCCAGAAATGTTCGTTCAGTGATTTCGACCATGGAAACGACCCGGAAAAACTGGACAAGGCCATCGAGATGATGTGCTGGAAGCCGGAATACCTGCCGCTGGTAAAATGATCTGTTATCTCAGAATTCAATACAGGAGGATGTTATGAATGATTTTATGAACCTGTTGAAAACAAGACGCAGTATCCGGAAGTACCAGGACAAACCTGTGCCCCAAGACATGTTGGACAACCTTTTCGACGCCGTCAAATGGTCCCAGAGCTGGGCCAACACCCAGTGCTGGGAGATCATCCAGGTGAAAGATCCCGCTCTCAGGGAAAAGATCCAGGGAACCCTGATCAAGAATCCCGCGACCAAAGCGGTTGTGGAAGCGCCCGTTCTTCTGGCTGTGTGCGGGAAAAAGAGCAGCTCGGGTTTCTACGATGGGAAGGTGACCACCTGTCATGGGGACTGGATGCTGTTCGATCTCGGAATCGCCACCCAGAGCCTCTGTCTTGCGGCCCATTCCATGGGTCTTGGAACGGTGGTGGTGGGGCTGTATGACCACGCCAAAGTGACGGAAATCCTGAATGTACCGCCCGAATACAGCCAGGTGGCTCTCATCCCCCTGGGTTTTCCTGCCAAGGAGCCTTCTCCGCCAGCCCGTCGCGAGGTTGCAGACTTTGTCCACCAGGACAGTTTCGGGAAAAAGTAGAATAAAAAAAAGCGCCCTGATCCAAAAGATCAGGGCGCCTTGGCAATCTGTGAGACTTGGACCGGGAGACCTGGAAAAGATCAGGCGGGTTTCACCGGAACGATCCAGCCGAATTTGTCTTCCGCTTTTCCATACTGGATATCCATCAGTTCGTTGAACAGACGGGACGCCAACGGACCAACTTTTCCGTCAGAGATATCGATGACCTTTTCATGGTACTTGATGTTGCCCACAGGCGAGATGACCGCTGCCGTTCCTGAACCGAACACTTCCTTGAGGTCGCCTTTGGCGTGGGCCTCGAAAACTTCGTCAATGGCGATCCGGCGTTCCGTGACCTTCACACCCCAGGACTTGGCCATGGTGATCACCGAATCCCGGGTTACACCGGAGAGGATGCTGCCGTTCAGCTGGGGGGTGACGATTTCATCGCCCAGTTTGAAGAAGATGTTCATGGATCCGACTTCTTCCACGTATTTCAGTTCCACCCCATCGAGCCACAGGACCTGGGTGTATCCGTCCTTGTGGGCCAGTTCCGTGGCGTACAAACTGGCCGCGTAGTTTCCGGCTGTCTTGGCCTGGCCCACACCTCCGCGCACGGCACGGACGTAATCCCGTGTCACCCAGATTTTCACCGGGTTGAATCCCTCGGGGTAGTACGCCCCGACTGGGCAGAGAATCATGCAGAAACGGTAGGTGCTTGACGCCTTGAGGCCGATGTAGGGATCGGTTGCGAAGATAAAGGGCCGGATGTAAAGAGATGTTCCGGCGGCGCTGGGAACCCAGGCCCGCTCCATATCCACGAGTTTCAACAGGGCTTTCATGAGAAACTGCTCGTCAACTGAGGGGATGCAGAGCATTTCGGCGGAACGGTTCATGCGTTTGAAGTTGTCCATGGGCCTGAAAAGCTGGACGCCCCCATCGGCGGTTCTGTATGCCTTGAGTCCTTCGAAGATCGCCTGTCCATAGTGAAGGGCCATGGTGGCGGGGCTCAGGTTGATGGGGCCGTAGGGTTCGATCCGGGGATTGTGCCAGCCTTTTTCAGGATCGTAATCCATGTTGAACATGTGATCGGTGAAAATCGTTCCGAAACCCAGAGACGTGTCACTGGGGCGGTCCTTGAGTTTGTCCGCTTTTGTAATGCTGATTTCCATGGGAACCTCGTTTTGAATGGTTAATACCAATTTGAAAGCCCTGGATAAAACCCGGGTTTATGGGCGAAAGTCGTTTTGTTGAAAAAATAACTGCACGTTATTAAACATTTATCCTTCTCGAAATCAAGTCTATATTTTCTGTTTCCGCCTTGGGTTTGTCCGGGTTTCATGAATTTTATCATCTTGACAAATCCGGCGGATCTGTGACATTGTTCCGCTATTGATCTTGACGTAAACGTTAAGATTTGGTTTACTATACACCATCTTTCCAGGATGAAAAGAAAAATATTTCGGGGGACTATGGACAGGGAACGCATCGAGATCAGATGGCACGGAAGAGGCGGACAGGGAGCGATCACCGCGGCCAAGATTGTGGCGAACGCTGCATTCGAATCAGGCTATAAAGGGGTGGTCATGGCGCCCACCTTCGGAACGGAACGGCGAGGCGCCCCTGTGTTCACCTCTCTCAAAATATCAAAGGAAAAAATTTACGATCTGTCGCCCATTGAAACACCGGACATGGTGGTGGTTCTCGACCATACCCTGCTCGAGGAGGTGAACGTGGTGGCAGGCCTCAAACCGGGCGGGCTCCTGATCATCAACAGCCCCAAATCTCTTGAAACCTATCGTTTTGACGGAATCCGGGTGGCTGTATCCGACGTGACGGCCCACGCCCTGGAATCCAATCTCCCGGCAGGGGTGGTGAATTCCGGGATCATCGGCGCTTTTTCAAAGGCCAGCGGGCTGGTGGATATCGAGATCCTGGCAAAGGCCGTGGAAGAAGAGTTCAAGACCAAAAAACCAAGACGGAACGCCGATGCGGCGAGGCGTGTTTACGAGCGCACGGTCATGGGAGGGACACAATGAAAAACGATGGTTTTGCCATGATGATGTCACGAAGCGAACCAGGCCCGGGCGATGGTGGACGGACCGGATCATGGCGGGTTCTCCGTCCCGTGATCGACCTTACCAAATGTATACCCGCCAAAACAGGAAAACCGGCCTGTTTCACCTGCTGGCTGTACTGTCCGGATGGCGTGGTTTCAAAGACCATTCCACCTAAAATAGACTATGTCTACTGCAAAGGCTGCGGGATCTGTGCGGAAGAATGCCCTGCTGGGGCCATCAGCATGGAAGACGAATCCCAATTTATCATGGAGGAGAAAAACAAGGGATGCATCTGATCGAATCGGGAAACGTGGCGGCCGCCACCGGTGTCAAGCTGTCAAGAGCCCAGGTGATCGCGGCTTACCCCATCACGCCCCAGACACCTCTGACTGAAAAACTCTCTGAATTTGTGGCGGAAGGACGGCTCAAGGCCGAATACATTCCGGTGGAAAGCGAACACAGCGCCATGGCGGTGTGCATCGCGGCTTCTTCCGCAGGTGCCCGGGCTTTCACGGCAACCAGTGCCAACGGCCTTCTTTACATGAACGAACAGCTCCAATGGGCTGCCGGGGCACGGCTTCCCATCGTGATGTGCGTGGCCAACCGGGGAATAGGCGCCCCATGGACTGTCTGGAACGACCACCAGGATTCTGTAAGTCAGAGGGACGGTGGCTGGATCCAGATGTACGCCAATGACCATCAGCAGATCATCGACTCGGTGATCAAGGCGTTCTTTCTTGCGGAAACGGTGAGCATTCCTGTGATGGTCTGCTACGATGGCTACCTTTTGTCCCACACATACATGCCCTTTGACGCTCCGGAACAGGAGAAAGTCGACGCTTTTCTTCCTTCGTTCAAAGCCGCCAACAGGCTGGATCCGGACAATCCCTCCAACTTCAACACCGTGACGCTTCCCGATGTCAGACCCGATATCCATGGGAACATGGCTCCGGGCTACATGGAAATCCGGCATGCCCTGCACCAGGACATGAGGCACGCCATGCCTGTCCTGGAAGACGTCGACCGGCGTTTCATGGAAACATTCGGAAGAGGGGGAACACCCTTTGTCGAGCCTTACCGGTGCGATGACGCGGATCATGTGGTGGTGTGCATGGGGTCCCTGTCCTATCATATGAGGGACGTGATCGACTCGCTTCGGAAAGAAGGTCTGGCCGTGGGTGTCATGGGTGTCCAGCTTTACAGACCCTTTCCCGATGAGGCCATTGTCACGGCGCTTTCCGGAAAACGGTCCGTCATGGTGTTCGAAAAAGCCCTGAGCTACGGGAACCAGGGGGCTCTTTTCGCCGACATCAAATCCGCGCTTTACAATGCGTCTCACAGGCCCCTTGTCTCCAACTTCATCCTGGGCCTGGGAGGCCGGGAGATCAAGACGGTTCACCTCTACGACGCGGTCAAACAATCATGCGAACATCCGGAAAAGACGGGGGGCACCCCGGTCTGGATCGGTCTCAAATGCCAGGAATGAGGATGATGGAAACAAAAACACGCACTCTCACATTGACGGAAGAAGAATGGGTTCATCCCGGAAACAGGGCCTGCGCCGGTTGCGGCCTGGGTATCGTGTACAGGACAGCCCTCAAGGCCCTGGGGAAAAACACCATTCTCGTGGTTCCGCCGAGCTGCCTTACCGTGCTCCAGGGACTTTACCCCATCGCGGCGACAAAACTCCCCTGTGTCAACGTGACCTTCGCCTCCACGGCTGCGGCGGCCTCGGGTGTTCGTGCTGCCATGCGGGCACTCAAGACGGAAGAAACCCACGTGGTGGCGTTCGCCGGAGACGGTGGGACGGGTGATATCGGAATCCAGGCATTGTCCGGTGCCTGTGAACGTGGAGAGGACATCCTTTATATATGCTACGACAACGAGGCGTATATGAACACCGGGGTCCAGCGTTCCGGAACGACGCCTCAGGGCGTGGTGACCACCACCACTCCCATCAAGGGAAAACCCCAGGTCAAGAAGGATGTGCCCGCCATTGTGGCGGCTCACCGGATTCCCTATCTGGCCACAGCCTCGGCAGCCTATCCCCTGGATCTGTACGACAAGGTCAAAAAAGCCGTCACCATCCGTGGACCCAAATACATCCATGTCCACACCCCCTGTCCTCCGGGCTGGGGGTTCGACACCCGGTTCACGGTCAAGGTGGGGAAACTGGCCGTTGAAACTGGCCTGTTCGATCTCTACGAAAAAGATCATCAGGGTTTCAGGCTGACCGCCGCATCAGAAAAGCTGATGGGTAAACCACGGCAGCCTGTGGCCGAATACTTCAAGACCCAGGATCGGTTCAAATCCCTTCCGGATACCTTGATTTCAGGGATTCAAAACGAGGTGGACGAGAAATGGCGGTCGTATGGCGAATCGTGATACGGGCCGTGACTTTGCTTGCGGGTTTTAGATGAGTTAAGCAGGGCGGGTTTTAAATGGAAAGGGGCTTGCCGGGCAAGCCCCTTTTTTTCGTTTATTCAATCCGGATGCGCACGTCCAGGGCGGCCACGCCTGAACCATCGGAAAACACCCGGACCGGGTTCAGGTCCAGTTCCTTGATTTCAGGAAACGCGGCCATAAGATGGCTCACACGTTCGATCATGTCCATGTAGCCGATGATATCTCCCTGGCCCTGTCCACGGGTTCCCTGGAGAATTTTAAAGGATTTGAGACGGCCGATTTTCGATTCGATCTCCTTTCTGTTGGAAGGGCACAGGACGTTTTCCACATCGGAAAACACCTCGATCCAGATTCCGCCGAAACCGAACAGGGCCACCGGGCCAAAGGCGTCGTCCACGTGGGCTCCGATGAACATGTCGTATCCGTCTTTGGCCATGGCCATGACACGGACCCCGTCGAAACGCGCGTCCGGTTTGTGTTTCTTCAGGTTTTCTTCAATCTGGTCAAAGGCTTTTTCAGCGGCGCTGTTATCATGAATCCCCACAACCACGCCGCCGACTTCGGATTTATGGATCGCATCCGGAGAAACGACTTTCATGACCACGGGATACCCGATTTTTTCAGCCATGGTGACGGCCTGGGCTCTGGTTTGGGCCACAGAAGGCCCCAGGGTGGAAATTCCCAGGATGTCCAGAAGTTCAAGGGCGTCTTCACCGGTGACACCCGGGTGAGATGTGATCCAGGCTGCCGCCTTGTCCATGTCCATGCCCTCGGGGCAGACCGTCAGGAAAGGACCTTCCGATTTTTTCTGGTGATAGAACCTCTGTTTTTTCAGAATCTTCATCATGGTCTCCGGGCTGTCGAAAACCGGAATGGAAAGGCTCCGTTTCATTTTACTCATGGTTTTTTCTGGAGCGTAGAGGCAGGCCGCGAAGGGTTTATTCGAGGACCGGATGGAACCGATCACTTCCTTGGAAATATCGGTTTTGAACATCCGATAGAAGACATCGTCGCTTTTGGGCATGGCCGGGTTCTGGGTGATAAATACAGCACCATCTACGTTGTCGTTGTGGAGAACGGAATGGAAAATATCGGCAAAAACCTTGGGGTTGTAAATATCACCAAGATCCAGAGGGTTGGAGATTTTGATCACACCGGAATTGACGTATTTCTCGAGATCCTCGTAAAACGCCCTGCCCGGGTCCGCGAAGGTGAAACCTTCCTTGTCACAGAGATCGGCCAGCATGACGGTGAATCCTCCGGCGGGGCTCATCACCATGAGCCTGTCTCCGCGAAGGGGAGGGAGCTCGAAGATTTTAGCCGCAGCGATGAAATCGGAAAAATTGTCGATCCGGATGATTCCTGCCCGTTCAAAGGCCGAATCGATCACAGCGTCGTTGTTGCTGATGGCAGCAGTATGGCTCATGGCCGCCTTACTGCCAGCATTGGTGGTGTTGGCCTTGAAAATCACCAGAGGTTTGTCGATGCTCATGGCCGCCTCGACGAGTTCCCGGCCGTTGTTGATGCTTTCCAGGTAAATACAGATCACCCGGGTGTCCGGATCGTTTCCGAAGTATCGTATACAGTCGATTTCCGTGATATCAAGCTTGTTTCCGATACTTGCGAATTTCGCCAGGCCGATGTTGTCATCGGACAGAAGATTCCAGAGAAACACGCCCACTCCGCCGCTTTGGGTGATAATGGACATGCCGCCCCTGGGTGGACTGAACAGGGGGAGAAAGGGGATGCAGAGACCGTTGGCTGTGTTGGCCACGGTCAGGCCGTTGGGGCCCATGAACCGCATATCGTATCGCCTGATGTTTTCCATGAGACGGTCGGCGAGTTTTTGGCCTTCTTCCCCAGTTTCGTTGAACCCTCCGGAGGGGATCACAGCCCGTCTTATTCCGAATTCACCGGCCTCGGCCACGGCGTCGGGGATATGTTTCGCGGGAAGGAGAAAAACGGCCAGATCCGGGACTGTCGGCAGGTCTTTCACCGAACGGTAGACACGAATCCCTTCCACATGGGATTCAGCCCCCTTGGGATGGATACCGAAAAGACGGCCCTTGAAACCCCAGCGAATCAGGTTTTCAACAATCAGTCTCGGGATGTTGTTCGCTTTGGACGACAGGCCCCAGATGGCAATGGAGTCGGGGTAGAATATTTTATGCATGGTTTATCCTTTTTTCATAACGTTATTGACGATGACAGGCTGAACTGCTCGAAGACAGGATCTAACGAAAAATACTTTACGTTAAAGTTAACTAAATGTTTGGCATAAACAGGACAGGGGTGTCAAGACAAAAATAATCTAATCAACTTGACATCACAGGGAATATTCAACTAAGGATGTTTTTGCCGTTTTCGCGGCGTAATCGCCTGGATGGTGATTGATCCTGCAATGGCGGGCGAAGAGGGGACGGCCACACGGTGAACATGGATGAAAGGGAACATGGAAAAAGACACGAAAAAAGAGACGTACACCATCTCGGCCCTTGCCGAGGAATTCGATATCAGCACCCGGTCGATCCGGTTTTATGAAGAGAAGAACCTGATTTCTCCCCAGCGGACCGAAGGAAACCAGAGGTTTTACACCCGGCGGGACAGGGCGCGCCTGAAACTGATCCTGAGGGGCAAACGGTTCGGATACTCCCTTGACGAGATCGCGGAAATCATCGGCATGACCGATATCGACATCGATGAAGAGGAGCAGATCAAAAAGACGTTGAAGTTCGGAAAGAAACGCTTGGATGAACTCAGGGAACGGATCCATGAGCTGACCATGCTCGAGCAGGATTTGGCCACCTTCCAGGAAAGAATCCAGCAAAGACTCGACGAACTGAACACGTCAAGGAAATGACCGGTTGAAGAGGTTTCTATTCATCGAACCGTATCACGGAGGTTCCCACCGGGAGTTCGCCGAAGGTTTAATAAAACATTCATCGCACCACATCGACATCCTGTCACTGCCGGACCGGAACTGGCAATGGCGACTTTCCGGTTCGGCGCTTTATTTTGCAAGGCAGGGCTTTCGCTTCGAAGACTATGACGGGATCATCGTGTCCGGGTTGCTTCGGCTGTCCGACCTGAAGGCCCTTGGAGGAAAGAGCTTCCCGCCTGTTCTGGTCTACTTCCATGAAACGCAGCTCACGTATCCGGCGCCACTGAACCAAAAGAAGGGCAATGGGTCAGAACACCCCATGACGGATATCTCCACGGCCCTGTGTGCGGACCTGGTGGTCTTCAATTCCGGATACCACAGGGACGCCTTTCTTAAAGCCATCTGTGATTTTATGGAACGCGTTCCGGATTATCCCCTGAAACGGGTGGCGGAGGACATTGGGGAAAAATCCCGTGTGCTCTATCCCGGTGTGGATTTCCCGGAATCAGCCCAAAGAGTGACCGGCGAACTGGAACCCTCGGCCCCTCTTGTGATCTGGAACCATCGCTGGAATTACGATAAAAACGCCCCGTCGTTTTTCTATGCGGCTGAAACTCTGATGAAAGACGGAGTCGATTTCAGGCTGGCGATTCTTGGGGAATGCCCGGGCGAGCGTATTCCGGATATTTTTATCAAGGCGAAGGATACGTTTGGAACGCGTATCGTTCAGTTTGGATATGCTCCGGATCGAAAGACGTACTTCACGTGGCTTGAAAAAGGGTCGATGGTGGTCAGCACGGCGATACAGGAAAATTTCGGCATGTCCATGGTGGAAGCCATGGCCTGTGGGTGTCTTCCCCTTTTGCCCGATAGGTTGTCGTACCCTGAAATTCTTCCCGGACGTTTTCACGATCTCTTTCTCTACAGGAACCAGAAGGAACTGATCTCCAAATTCCGGAAAATTCTCGGGATGACACATCAATCCTCTCCGTTGAGAAAAGAGATGGCCAAAGCCATGGAGTTGTTCTCCTGGAAGAGCCGTATCAGCGAATACGACGGGATTCTCGAACATCTCAGCCGTAAGGGAAGATAATCTTTTTTTGAATTGCTTTAACCGGACGTGCCATGATAGGCTTGACATTCAACGTCCAGCTTTCTTTTTGTTTCTGAATTCTTTAGAAAAACGGTGGGTTTGTGTGCTATGGAAACCATCTCTTCCATCAACGTCGATCATCTGATCGGAAATGAAATCGGGTCATCCACCATCGTGCGTGAACTGGCCCGTGGTGGAATGTCCATTATTTTCATCGCGTTCCAGAGGACGCTGAAACGCCAGATTGCCGTCAAGGTTCTTCCCAAGAAACTCATTACCCCGAAAACAGCGAGTCTTTTCCAGCAGGAAGCGGAATCTGCGGCCATACTTTATCACCCCAACATCATCCCGATATACGAAGTGGGGGAAACGGATGATTTCCTGTTTTTCACCATGCAGCTTGTGGCCGGAGACACATTGTCCACCCTGCTGAAGAGAACGTCGAAGAACATCATTCCATCACGCCGGGTTCTTCCTGTCGAACGATCGATCAAGCTGATGTTTCAGGTCCTGGACGCCCTGGATTACGCCCACAAGCAACATATCATCCACCGGGACATCAAACCGGGCAATATTCTTCTCGACAGTGTGAGCAACAGGCCCATTGTCACGGATTTCGGTATCGCGAAAGTCTTGCGCAGCGACGAGGATTCCAAACCCATCGTTCAGGGAACCCCTGTATACATGGCCCCTGAACAGATTCTGAACAGGGATGTGGATGGAAGGGCCGATATCTATGCGGCCGGTGTGATGTTCTATCAGATGCTGGTTGAAAAATTACCCATTCCTGTTTTTAAATCAACGGTTTCTCTTTTAAAACTTAAAGTAAAAAGCAGGGAGGGGATTTTCTTCTGCAAACCCAGTGAACTGAACTCCCAGCTTCACCCGGACATAGACGAGATCATTTTCAAAGCCACCCAGTATGATCCAGCAAACCGTTATCAGACAGGAAGGGAATTCATCAAGGATCTTGAAGATTACCTGCGTCATCATTTAAAAAATTAATCATTCATTCATCTGATTCATGAAAACGAAACGGATACGATCATGGCGGAAATAAAGCTCCAGAAAAAAGTTGTGGATAAAATTGGAAGAATCTTCGCGATGTTCTTCAACAGAGCTGTCATGTACAACATGAACCATCCTTTCACCACACAGTCCATGGCCGACTTTTACAAGGCGATTCAACCGGAACTGAAAACATACTCGCCCATCGTCATTATCATGCACAAGGATGCGTTTTTCATTGAAGACGAACCCATGGACCCCCGGGTCAATGTCACCAAAATGCTTCAGCATTTCAAAAAGTCGGGGATTCAGTCCGTTTCGTTTGAAGATGGTCTGAATCAGGACAATCTGGCTCGATTTTTTGCCATTTTCACCGATACGGTGAAGTATCCCGGCGTCGAGCAGATGAAGGAAGCCTGTGAGAAAGAAGGCCTCACCGCTGCCAAAATCAACCACGTTTTTTTCAAGAAGGTTACGGAAGACGAAGAGATACTCAACCGCCAGGAAATCAAGACCCTGGCGGAACAACGAAAGGCTGAAAAAAACAAAAGTCTGAAAGACGAACTGCTCGACATGATTTCAGGCGGCCTGGCCATCGACGAACTGGGAAGGTCCCTGTCTCTGACCCGTCTTCTCGAACGGCCGGATGTGGTATCCGAGTATCTCAACACGCCTGATACAGGTTCTTTTGAAGAACTCGACAGCATGAATCCAGGAGCTGTGATGCTGGATCATGTCCAGAAAATCCGGAGGGAGGTGGACAGGGCTTCGGAAGAGGTTCGTGGCGCCAAACTTCACGATCTGGCGGAGTCGGTTGTCAAGATGCGTGAAGAACTGGTTCGGGGGATCCTGGACCGGAAACAGAACGGCATGATTTATGAGAATGAGGTCAAAATTCTCGATGAAGCCAAGGAGCTGAGTGACAAGGTCCTGCTTGAGCTTGTGAAGGACGAGTACAAACAAGGGGCCACGTCTGTAAACAGACTGTCCCAGATTCTGCGCCGGCTTATTCCCGACAACAACGAACTCCAGCGGTTTCTGCCAAAACTCAAGGAAACCCTGCTGCTCGAGGGGATGAGCCTGACCGATTTTCTTCAGCTGACCGGTGAACTCGAAGCTGAAATCAGTAACCAGTCCATTTCGTCTGCTATCAAGAAAAGTGCTGAAAAAATAGGTATTTCCGGTGAGGAACTGCTGAGAGAAATCACCTCCAATCCCCAGGAAGCCTCGGAACTGATCTATCTGGCCACTGAGCTCCGAAAGGAAACGGGTGACAAAAAAGCGCTGACCAACGTACTCGTGGACTACATCGAACGGATCACGGGAAACATGGCGCTCAACGCCAGAACGGAGGGAAGCGATTTCGAGAAAGACCACATGAAATCGGTTATTTCCACCGTGGAAACGGAAATTCTCGAGCGTCTCAGAGTGAAAAACCTTGATTCGGATGTGATGAGCAGTGTGGCCGAACGGTTGAACACCCGACTGGATCAGTTTCTCGAAAAACTGGAGGTTAATTTTTCAAGACGACAGGAAGCCTATGGGACGTGGGACCATGAAACCACCAGCCTCCTTCGCCTTCTGGAGGACGAACTGGGTGACACGGCCCAGTTGAAAAACATGCTTATCAAGGTCAGGGACACCTGGCGCGATAAAAAAACTGGAGAAATCCGTTACGATGCCATCCGCTTTGAAATGGACGAAACAAAAGGGGACGGGGAGGACCAGGCCAGGGAAGATTCGGGGAAACCGCTTTCACTTCCCAGAAATGTCCACAACAGGAAAAGCTTCCTGTATTTCATCGAAAAGGAAATTTTCAGGTCCACACGCTATCAGACCCCTTTTTCCGTACTATCCTTTTCCATCATGCGGGCGGTCCCCCAGAAAAAATTTGTCGCGGGAACGGTGGGCAAAAACGATGTGATTTACAAGCTTCTCGAAACATTGAACGACATTATCCGTGAAACCGACATGATAGGCCTCCTCGATCAACGAAAAATTGTCGATCTGCTCCCCATGACCGATGAAAACGCTGCCAGGCTGGCGCTTCGAAGGCTGATGAAGCATCTCCAGGGAAACATGATCAAGGTCAACGACATCCCGTTTGAAATCAAACTGGCCGGGGCCGTCACCTCTTTTGACAAAAATATCACACCGACCCTGAAAGAGTTTATCCGAAAAGCGGAACACGACATTTTCGATATGGTTCAACGGATCAAAAACATTCAGACCCTGTACTGAACATATTAACCCGGCAATAAAATATCTAAGTTTTTAGTAGGAATTGAGCGTCAAATA
>CAZWTY010000043.1:0-32140 GCA_964637565.1 uncultured Desulforapulum sp. | reverse complement strand
GTTCGACGTTCGTCAGTTTTTCATTCGGAACGGATTTATGACAACCACTCTACATAGTCAAACTAAGTCCAGCGGGTTTTCCCGGCCTGATTTCCTTGAGCCGCCTGATCCGCTCTTCGGTTGGCGGATGGGTCCTGAACAGGGAGCTCTCGTCCCTCATGGCCCGGCGCGGGAACAGATAGCCCCAGAACCCTTTCCTGTCGTATTCGATTTTGGCCAGGGCCGAAATCAAGGGGTCAGGAGTCCCCAGAAGCTCAGCCGAACCCAGGTCCGCGTTGAACTCGTTCACCCGGGACAGGGTCATCTGCACCGCATAGGACAAAAGGGGCGCGAAAATCAGGATCATGATGGGCAGCACCGCCACCTTCACCTGGCTCATCAGGATGAAAGGCAGGCTGATGAAAAGCAGGACCTGTCCCCAGAGGGACAGCATCTCCGTGAGTTTTCCAACAAACAGGACAAACCACATGGAGCGCATGTCGTTGTTCCGGATATGGCTGATTTCATGGGCCGTGATTCCCGCCACTTCCTCGGGGCTGAGCCGGGTCAGCACCCCGGCGGAAAGGGCCACGGCCGATTTGTCCGATGTCCCGGTGGCAAAGGCCGCAAGAGTGTCCGAAGGAATCAGGTAAAGCTCCGGAGGATTCTTGAGCTCAGCCCGCCGGCTCAGTTCACCCACGATCTGGTGGACACCCGGAGCATCGTAAAATCCCAGGGGACGAACCCTGAAAAAACCCATCATCAGACGGGGAGCGATCGAGGGACTGATCATGTAAACGATTCCGACTCCGATGAACATCATGATGGCCATGGACGGTCCCGCGATCACATAGGCGATGAGGCCCATGATGGCCCCCATGGCCAGGATCAGGCCCAGGGACTTGAGACCGTTGACGATACGGAATTTCAACCATTTCGTTTGATTCATGAACGACCTCCTGCCGTTATCCGGTTCCAGTTCTTAGAAAAATATAGGAACGCCGGACGATGATTTCAATAGCCTTCCGGATTGAATCCGGAACACGATCTAAATCTCTGTCCCGGGCCACAGCGGTCAGCAATTCCCGGGAATGTGTCTGGGATACAACCATCCCGGATTGGCCGCAGGGCAAACGCATGGTTGAATTATCCCACATGTCATGTTGAGCCGCAGCTCCCAACCTTGTCCTTCCGGGCGGACGCCGATATCAAGGAGCCATTGAAACATCGTCAGAATTTGGCAAATCGAAGGTTGCCTCTTTCTCGGGCATGGTTTCCGGTTAATCGGCATCGGTATCGGGATCGATCGTCAGAACATTTCGATAGCGAACCCGATAGCGATAGCGATGGTTAAGATCCATGCCGATGATACATGCGTTTGACCTGGGATTGGCCGGATTAGTGTTTGAGTTTTGCTTCCCGGGGTGGTATATTCCTGAGTCAACAGCCCGGCAACAGAACAAGCGGTCGACAAAAGATCCTGCATCAAGACAATTCATGTAAAAAATTATCAAACCCGTTGTGTGACACGGCTTTTCGTGAGTAAACCTGGACAGTCCGAGCAAACGCTCTTAACAAACCTCTGACGGCATTTCGAGTTTGACGATGTTTTCCAGAATAACGATCCATATTCTTCTTTTCAGCGGCAAAGACCCGGATGAACTGTTTCGCGACGAAGCTTTCGTCAATCCGCGAATCGTGTTTCACCGGACGGAAAGCCCCCAGGACGCCATTGCCCTGCTTCTGGAAGAAGACTTCACCGCCATCATCATGGATGTGGACAACCGCAATCCGAATCTTTTCATCGAATCTCTCGGCACGGCGTCCCTGATCCGTTCCGGAGAAAAATTTCGGCAGATTCCCATTCTGTTTCTTCTCGATCAGGTCCCGGCTCCGGATGCCCTTGTCAGTTCACCGTCCGAAGGCCCCGTGGATTACATGGTGAAACCTGTCAGCGCAACCGTCTTTTCGGGAAAGATTCGTCTTTACACCGCCTTTTCACGGTACGGTAAAAAGGAGCCTGTGTCCGTATCCCAGACGATCTACCGCCAGTTTTTCGAAAACAGCCCGGCGGCCTTCATGATCATCGACAAACAAGGGTTCATCACAGACATCAACGCCTGTTTTATCCGGACTATGACAAAACCGGGCCAGGACAAACTGGACTACATCGGAAAACCCCTCTTTTCTCACACCGAACTGATCCACCCCAAGGTTCTGGACATGTGCAAAAGCATTTTCGCCGGACAAAAACCGCACAAGGCCGATATCGTCGTGTCCGGCGGTCCTTTTTCCACAGACCGCTACTACTCCGTGTCTGGTGCCCCCCTTTTTTCCGGCAGGGAGATGGACGGCCTGGTCCTTGTCTACGAAGACATCAGCGAACGGATCGAAGCGGAAAACGACCTGAGTCATTCAAAATTTGAACTTGAAAAAGCGAACCTCGAGCTCAACCGGATGACGGAAAACCTGGAAAAGGCCATAGACAAAGCCAACCAGATGGCGGTAGAAGCAGAAATCGCCACCATATCGAAAAGCATTTTTCTCGCCAGCATGAGCCATGAGATAAGGACTCCCCTGAACGCCGTGGTGGGTTTCACCGATCTCATGATGTCCACCCCCCTTTCCGAAGAACAGAAGGAATACGTGGGCCATATCCGGGAATCATCCCAGGTTTTCCTCGGACTGATCAACGATATCCTGGATTTCTCAAAAATTGAAGCCAACCGGGTGACTCTCGAAAACATCCCCTTTGACCTGGAATCGGAGGTGGAGGAGGTGCTTGCCAGCACGGGCTTGAGGGCCTACGAAAAAAACATCGAAATCGCTCTCGGCATGCCACCGGAAGTTCCCCGGCATGTTCTGGGCGACCCTGTTCGTCTCAAGCAGATTCTCGTGAACATCGTCGGCAACGCGGTGAAATTCACAAAAGAAGGCCATATCCTGATCCGGGTATCTCTCGTTTCGAAAACCCCTTCCCTTGCCACCATCCGTTTTTCCGTGTCCGACACGGGCATCGGCATAGCTGGAAATAAGCTGCAACGGGTTTTTGAACCCTTTTCCCAGGCCGATAACTCCACCACCCGCGAATTCGGCGGGACAGGCCTGGGGCTTGCCATATCGAAAAAGCTGACGGAAATGATGAACGGGGCCATTCGTGTGGAAAGCCCCAATCCCGAGACAGAACACCAGAATGGAAGCATCTTCCACATCGAGGTTTCCCTTGCCCTGTCAACGGATCCCGCCCCTTCCGTGGCACAGACGCCTTTTTCCGTGGTTTTTTTCTGCGCCAACAGGGTTCTGCTGGAATTTCACACCCGGGTTCTCACCGACCTGGGGATCACGGTCTACCCTTATGATAGCGTGGACACATTCTTTAATAGCCTGGAAGGGGAATCGGATCGACTGAACACCCTATCCGCCGTGATTGTGGATGACACCCTCCCCCTTGCCGCTGTCCGGGATCTTCTTGAACACCGTCTCCCGGCCCAATTGTTCAAGGGAAAGGTTTTTCTTCTTTCATCGCCCTATTCCCAGATGGACAAAGAACTCAGCCAGAGTCCCACAGCGTTCCATCTTTTTCGCAAACCCTTGAAACTGTCGGGAATCAAACGCCTGTTGTCACGAAGCATGGAAACCCTGGAAACACGTTTTTCAGCCACGGATGTAAACCAGGGAATCAGGAGCACCATGCCCCGGCTCCGGGTGCTTCTGGTGGAGGACAACCAGATCAACCAGAAGGTCGCGTCGAAAATGCTGAGCAAAATGGGGCATGACGTGATCCTGGCTGAAAACGGGAGCCAGGCCCTGGAGGTTCTTAGCAGGGAAAAGGATGTGGAGCTGATTCTCATGGACGGCCAGATGCCGGTCATGGATGGTTTCAAGGCCACGGAAATCATCCGGAGACAGGAACTGTCAAACCCGGAAAAACCAAGGATTCCCATCATCGCCCTCACGGCCAACGCCATGAAAGGAGACCGGGACCGTTACCTGAAAGCCGGAATGGACGACTACATCGCCAAACCCGTAAAATTTGACGAGCTTTACACCGTGATATTCAGCCTTATGGAACGAAAAAAATCAGGGGACCTTGTTCCTGAAACACCATCAACTGTTCCGGATGTTCCGGAATTCTGACGACTCACCAAAGCACAGGGAGGTTACTTATGTTGAAAAAGTTCATGCTGTTTCTGTTTTTTCTGGCATTGACCGTGATGACCGCACAGGCCGAGGTGCTGATCATCGCGAATAAATCCACAGCCCAGGCCGCCCTTGACCGCCAGGAAATCAAGGACATTTTTTTATGCAACAAACTGTACTGGAACGAAACGTCAAAAATTACCGTGGCGACCCTGATCGAAGGCGACACGGCCAAGTCTTTTTATTCCACTTATCTTGGGATGAACGCCATCCAGTTCAATGGACTCTGGAACGAAAAACTCTACACCGGGGGGAAACCCCATCCCAAACGGTTCAAGACCCAGAAACAGCTTGTGGAATTCGTGTCCCAGACCCCGGGTTCCATCGGCTTCATCGACAGCGCCACGTCCCATGACAGCGTGGCCGTGATCGAGGTCAAACCCTGAAAAATCGGTCCTTCATGTAAAATCCGAAATAGGCAGCATTTTTCGTTGTGCTTCCAGCCTCTTTGCAGGAGCGGGTAACGCCCGAGATGGCGGTCGCTATTTTCGTGGGCATGACCCGCTCCTCAGGCTGAGAAAACTGGGTTAGGATAATTCAGCGTCTGGAATTAATTTGATTTCAAGGTGACAACCAACAGCCCGCGCATATTTTTTTAATGTGGTTAAAGAAGGGGCATGTTTCCCCATTGATTCAAGCCTCGAAACAGCGCTTTTTGTCGTTCCCATTAATTCGGCGACATCTTCCTGAGTAAGTCCTGATCTGTTTCTAGCCAACAACATTTCATGGATAAGTGAGTATTCTTCACCTAATTCATCATATGCTTTCTGAAATCCTTTCCTTTTTAACGCTTTTTCAAGAAACAATTTATGGTCATGAGGTACTGGATTATATTTCAGATCAGGCATCTTGGACCTCCTTAAGCCTTCTTCGTGCAATTTTTAATTCTTGTTCCGGTGTTTCTTGTGTTTTCTTAATAAAAACATGGAGAATCACAACCCGTTGATTTAAAACAAAACAATAAAATACACGTCCTATCCCTTCTTTGCCCCGTGGTCTTAATTCAAAAAGTCCTTTCCCCATAGCCCTCGAATGAGGCATACGCATATTGGGTCCAAATTCCATCAGGAGTTCGATCATGCGAGCGAAATCAGCCAACACACCATCAGGCCATGATTCAATTTCAGCTTTTATACGAGGATGAAAATATTCAATCGTGTATGTTGTCATGGTTAATAGTTATCAAATATGCTAACACTTATCAAATGAATTTTGAGGACAGTCGAAAAATGACACCATCATTTGACCACAAAAACAACCGACCCGGCATGGGCTTTCCTGCCGTTCTCCTTTACCACCCTGGCCGACACCTCGTGTTTCCCCTTTTTCAGAAACCAGAGATACGTGTTTCCCTGTTTTGTGGCCAGGGTTTTACCGTTCATAAACCAGGTGACCGTGTCCCTTGGCCCCACGCCGGACAACTCGAAACGGAACGCCTCGCTGGCATCGGGAATCCTGGGGTCCATGGCCATTTCAAGTCCGTTCACCGGCTTGACAAATCCGATGTGCTCCGGGCCTGACACGGTTTCCCTCTGCTCCGGAACCTGGCCCCGGGCAAACCATTCGTAGCGTTTGCCTGAAGACGCCTCTCCGGCATCTCTCAGCCTGACGGCGATTTCTTTTTTCTCCAGTTTCGGACTGAGATAAAGGGGCCGCGTGTCGCCAGTGCGGTTCAGCTCGGCGAAAACACTTCTGAGAAGAAAAGCGGGCCCCACGGAACCGGTGACCCCGTCCATGGGCCGGGAATCGAAATTCCCCATCCAGGCCCCCACCACATAGCGATGGTTGAAGCCCACGGCCCAGGAATCCCTGTAATCGTTGGACGTTCCCGTTTTCACCGCCGTTTCCACGGGGAAATTCAAAAGCCCGTCCCCACCGAACTCCAGTTTTCTCGCCTCTTTGTCGGAAAGGATGTTGCCGATCAGGCTGGCCGCTTCTTCAGAATAAACCTGCTTCCGTTTTCCCGTCTGCTGCTTTATCGTCGAGTCCTTCGTGGCATGAAGGGGAATGAACTCGCCTTTGTTGGCCAGGGCGCAGTACGCCTGGACCATCTCGAAAAGGGTCACTTCCCCGCTGCCCAGGGCCAGTCCGTCCCCGTAAAAATCAGGATGTTTGTCAAGGCTTCTGAAACCCAGCTCGTGGAGTCTGGCCAGGTATTCCCCGTAGCCGGTGTAACGGATGGCCTTCACCGCTGGAATGTTCAGGGAATTTCCAAGGGCCTCCCTCACCGTGACCCAGCCGTAGTAAACCCGGCTGTAATTATGGTAGGAGTGAAGGCCGCGGCCCACCGGATTGGTCAGGGGGCTGTCGTCGATCTCGTGGGCTGCGGTCCAGCCTTTGTCAAGTGCCAGGGCATAGAGAAAAGGTTTCAGCGACGATCCGGGCTGCCGGGGCGTGGTCACCCCGTCAATGTGACGGCCCGAGTGTTCGCCTTCGGTGGCAGCCGTTGAAACCCAGGCCAGGATCTCCCCTGTTTCGTGGTTCGCCACAAGACACGCCCCGTTGTTCACTTTTTTGGGCGCCAGCGTTTTGAGGATTTTGCCCATCAAAGCTTCGGTTTTGGACTGGAGAGACAGATCCAGAGTCGTGTCGATGATCTTCCGGCCCATGGGAACTGATCCGCCCGAGGTGTCGTAGACAAACCGGGCGAAATGGGCGGCGTCCGCCTCGAGTGTCGGTTTTTCGAGGGAAAGGGGTGTGCTGTTCACCAGGTTGAAATCATCGGAGGAAATCATGTCCCTGTCCAGCAGCGTCCCGGCCAGAACCCTGATGGGGCCTTCGATGCGTTCAGGATGTTTGTAGGGATCGTAATGGGACGGAGCCCGGACAAGAACGGCAAGAGCCATCATTTCTTTCAGGCTCAGGGTGTCCAGGGACCGGTTGAAGTAGTGTTCCGACGCCTGGACCACGCCACGGCGATTGGAAGCGTAGGGCACCTGGTTCAGGTAGAATTCAAGGATCAGGTCCTTGGTGTGTTTTTTTTCAAGAATCTTCGCCTCACATCCCTCCAGGTAACGGGACCAGAGGGTCCGTGGCCGGGGATGGATCATGCGAACCACCTGTTCGGTGATGGTGCTGGCCCCCCGGACCGAATCCAGGGCGAACAGGTTCTGGAACACGGCACTGAACCGGGCGGCCCAGTCCACCCCGCTGTGGCGGTGAAAGCGTTTGTCTTCGGAAACGATAAAAAGGCTCCGGAGCGTTTCGGGAATCTGGTGAAGGGGCATGTAGGAGCCGCTGTTCCAGCGGTTGGCGTAGGTCACCGTGATGGGCCGCCCGTCCCTGTCTCTCAACTGGGGTTTGCGAATCTCATCGAGAAGCCCGGTGAGGCTGTCCGGCATGTTCCGGACCTGATAGAGCGCCGTCAGGTGAACGGCCCCGGCTCCCGCCACAAGCACAAACAGCAGGGCGGAAACCAGGGCCAGGATGTTTTTTTGTCTCATAGACCGTATCCGATCAGTCGATCACCATCATTCCCGGCATGCCCTTGCCGAACACATCGGGATCGTACATCTCCTCGGCCCGGACCGGCATCATGACGAACTGGCCTTCGGCGATGGCCTGGGCCGTGTAGGACAGATGGTAGCGTCCCGGTGTCAGGTAATCGGAATAAAACCGGACACTGTCATGGCGAAGCTCCCGGTGGTAGAAACTCCACAGGGAGGCGCCGAACTCGACCCAGTCTGAAAACTTGAACCAGATCGAACCGCCTGCCGCCTTGTAGTTTCCTTTTTCCGAATCAAAGCGTGAGGCCGTGGCCAGATCACGGTTCACCGGCTCAAGACCTCCGGGCACCGCGTCGTCCACCACCACGAAATGACGGGCCGACGGAATGTTCAGGAAAAGATCCACCCGGACCAGTTCGCCGCGTTTCAGCATCATGGGTTGTTTCAGTTTCACCCATTGTTTGTCCCGCTCCACGCAGACCTCTTTCCTGATCTCGATGCCCGCGTTCACCGGCTCGGCCTTGGCATCGGCTGGTTCGAAGGTCATCCTGGGAGAATAGTAAATCCGTCCGGGCCCTTCCTTGCTGATGGTCATGGTCTGTTTTTTTCCGGGATCCTCCGGCTTCATGTCACGCTTCATCACCTGGGACTGGTTCTTCACATGGGCAAACGAAGTTTTTCCCATGATCTCCTTTTCCAGGGTCACCGTGACGTTCATGGCCGGTTTTTCCTTTTCATAGACCTTTGCGTAATCCCACAGGGCCTTCATGCAGAACACGTTTTCCTGGGTGTTTTCCCAGTGGTTTCTGTTTTTCCGGCTCTGGGCGATGGATCGCACCAGTTTGTAGGGAGCGTCGCCCACAAGATCCTTTCCGTTCTTCGTCTCTCCGAAAGCTGTGAACGCCGAGAGAATCACCGCATTGTCACGGATCGACGAGCTCATGATTCGTGCAAAACCCTCGTCCCTGGGCTCGTTGAAGATGTATTTCCCGTCGGTAATGTTGGCGTAGCCCAGGATTTTCCGGCACATGGCTTCAGCCAGACTGTCGGCTCCCTGGGTATAAACGGCCGCCTGCATGAACAGGGCTTTCCCGAACAGATCCATGGACGCCGTATGGCTCTCGTAACGTTTCAGGTCGGCCAGGGTCAGCTTGCCTTTTTCCGCCATGGCGCAGAGGGCCGCAGCACGGACGCTGGCCCCCATGCCTTTGGAATAGAAATCGGGAAACACGTCCCGTTTCAACAGGCCGTCCAGATAGGCGTCGAGTTTGGTTTCGACGTTTTCAGGAACGCTGTGGCCCTGTTTCCTGAGCCAGTTGAACGCCAGGGCCGTGTAGGCGGAAAGATAGGGGCTGGCGTAACGGTCTTCGGGAACATAAAACGCCAGGGCCCCCGAAGGCGTCTGGAATGCCGCGGCTTCTTCCAGGGCATCTTTCACCACCTTGTCCGCGTCGGCCCAGCCCAGTTCGCTGGCCACATAGGGCTTCAGGGCAAGGTAGTTCGACGCCGCCACAGCCCGTCCCAGTTTCTGTTCCCAGCAGGAGTAAGGGTAGTTCTTCATGTAGCGGAAGGCCCCTTCCAGGTTGCCGATCACCGTGGGTGACAGGACCACGGAAATCTCGCCGTTTCCTGTTTTCGTTCCTTCCGGAACCTCCACGGTTTCCGTGACCTCGGCCTCGGTGGTCGTGCCCCAGGTGGCCACGGTTTCACGGTTGCTTTTCCGGATCACCGGAACCTCCACCTTCATGCCGTCCCCGTCGAGTTTGTCTTTTGCCGTAGCCTCGAACAACAGTTTTCCGGCGCCGCTGGCCTTGACCGGCATCCACAGGGTCACCCTTTTGTACGGCGGACATTCCACTTTCGTGGACGATTCCATGTCCTTGGTGGCCGGGTCGATGGGGCCACGCACCCGGATTTTACAGAATAGGGTCCGGGTCTTGTCTGTCCGGTTCATCACGGTGAACCCGGCTTTGAAACTGTCTCCGTCACGGATCAGGTTCGGCATCACCGGACGGATTTCCGTGGGCCGGTTCACCTTGAAAGACCCCTCGCCCAGACCCATGCGGTCCGAAGGCGTCAACGCCATGGCAAACACCTTCCAGCCCGTCAGGCTGTCCGGTACCTTGAAACTGATCTCGGCTTTGCCGTTATCGTCTGTTTCGATGGACGGATTCCAGTAGCTCACAAAATCGAACACCGAACGCATGCTGATATCCGAGCCTCCGTCACCGCCGGGGTTGGCCCCTTTCTTCTCGAATTTCGTCCGTCCCACCAGCTGGGTGAGAAGGTTGTAGTTGGTCAGATCCAGGTATTCCACATGGTTGAAGCCCTTGTACGGGTCGAAGTAGGATTTTCCCCCGGTGATCAGGTCGAACACCGCTTCGTCCAGCACCACCACGGCCAGCTCCACCTTTTCCCGTTTCCTGGGTGTGTCATACGACGAGGCCAGAGACAGTTTCACCGTGTCCCCGGGCTTGTACATGTCTTTGTCAGTTTTCACATCCACCGAGATCAGCTTGGCGGTATCACGCACCGCCGATTCCACGTAGCCTGCCCGGAACGTGGGTTTGCCCAGATCCACACCCCCTTCGATGGGGGCGTCGGCCACCCGTTTGGACACGATGGTCACGCTGACGAAAAAGCCGGGCATGAAGTCTTCCACCACCGGGATCTCGATCACCGGCGTGCTGGTCTCAAGACGCTGGGTCCAGTGGCGGATCACGCCGTAGCGCTCCACGCTGATCAGGGCCACGGCGCCAGGGAACGGGTTTTTCACCAGATAACGGGCCGTGTCCCCCACCTTGAGGTCTGTCTGTTCGGGAATGATGGTCAGGCTGTAGTCGTCGGGCTCATCCCACATCACCCTTCCCTTGCCGGCCACCCAGGTATGGAGTTCAGTCTTGTGTTTCCGGCCCTTGCTGTCCGTGATTTCGGCACTCACACGGTAAGATCCCGGATGTTTCGGTGTAAACACAAAGGTCGAACCGTCCTTGTCGCAGGTCCCGGACGCTTCGTGTTCCACCACCCACTCCTCGTTGGTGGTGGTCAGATAGGCGTTGCCCGCACCCTTCACCTTGGCCGCCGTGATCACCAGACGTTCGGACACGAGTTTGGCGGAAACCCCGTCCAGGGGTTTGCCCCGCTCATCCACGGCGATATAGTAGAAGGTCGAAGGTTCACCCTGGTTGCAGAGCCAATCCTTCGATTTCAGCCCTACAAACCGGTCACGGCCTGAGAACCTTGCCGTGGCCATGGAAGACACGAACTTGCCCCGGTCATCCCGGACCGAACTTTCCACCAGAATCTTTCCGTAAAGAATCTCCGCTTCACCGATTTTGAACTTACGGACCAGGTCTCCCTTGTCGTTCAGGGTTTCCATGGATTCGTACAGATCCCTTTGCCTGTCCGTATCTCCGATGGTGCTGAAATAATAATCTTTGGCCACCGGGTTTTTCGATTCAAACGGTTCTTCCTCGAGCCGTGCCACCACACGGGCCGAAGCCGAGCTGTAAGGCCCGCCCGCGTGAAGCCGGGCCGAGGTGGTGACCTCCACCGTGTCGCCGATGCGGAACATGTCTCCGTTCAGATGGTTCCCGACCTTGAACGGCGCGGGAGTGAAATCGCTGACCAGAACCGATACGGGACTCCAGGTTTCTTTGGTGAAATCCGCCGACAGTTCAAAGCGGTACCAGCCCACGGCCCCTTTTTCAGGGATCTTGAACGACCCGTCGAACGCCCCGTATTTCGACAGCTCGATGTTCTTCCGCTCGTAGACCGTCTGGTCCATGGGATCTTTCACCACAAGGTTGTAATTTTTAAGCGGAGGCGTCACCGTGCGTTCGTTGTCCTGGTTTCTCACGTAGATTTTGTAGGACAAGGTGTCCCCGGCCCTATAAAGGCCCTGGGCCGTGGTTCCCCACGCTTTCATGTGACCGTATTTCGGCCCCGTTCCAGAAGACACCGTGGAATTGGACATCCTCCAGGTGTCGATTTCAAAATCCGAGTCAATGGGCAGCAAAGCCATGTGGTCGCCTTTGCGGACCTGGACGAAAAAGGTGGTGGCGTCATCTTTCCCATAGGTCCAGCGGTCCACGGAAAGATCCGGGTCCAGGGTCTCGTTCCCAGGCAGGAGCGCCGTGCCGTCTTTTCCCGTCACGGCCTTGGCCAGAACAGGGGCCTTGTCGGTCAGGGCGTTTTTCACGTTTTTGAGGATCATCACCTCCACCCCTTCCACAGGTTCGCCTTTGGAGAGGGAGGTCACCCAGACCAGGGTGTTGAAATGACCGATTTTCGCATGGACCTGATAGGGCGTGACCTGGGAGAAAAACCGGCGTTCCATGTCGTTTTTCTCGATTCCCGGAGACGATTCGATGGTTCCGTAAACCACGCCCGATTTGCCTTTGAGCAGTTCACGAACGCCAAGCGGCAGAAAAAAGGCCACGTCTTCCGCCTTGGGGATATCCCGGACCAGGGAGACCTTATCATTCACGCCGCCAACCGTCAGGCTCCGGCCGGTGAGACGCAGGGAGCTCAGGTTGGTCACCGCAATGGGGGATTCGGTGTCCATGCCGTATTCCAGGACCGCGTTCCGGTTGATCAGATTGTACTCGGGTTTCCGGTGGTCGGTCATGAAAGAAATCTCCATGGGATTCTGGAGACGGCGGCCGAACTCGTCCCGGACGCCCTTTTTCTTTTCCATGGCCGTGTAGCGCTGGAAGGCTTTCAACAGAACCGGCAGGCGAACGGCGTATTCCTGGCCTTTCATGTGCGGGGAAGCCAGATGGGAATAATTGTAGCCCCCTTCCCAGGGATCGAAATCTTTCACGCCCCCGGCAAGATCGGGATTAAAGGTCACGTTGTTCCGGATTTCCTCACCCTTTACCGGGGCGCTGAACACCAGAAACACACTTTGAAGGGGATCAGCCTTGGGTGCATTGGCATTTCCAAGCTGGTCCGCCGGTATCAAAAAACTGTCGTTGCCTGAGAGGCTCTGGTAACGGAGTCCCAGGAACCGGAACGCCGGAAAGGTATCGAACTGAACCACCTGTTGGTTGCCCAGGCCCCGTTCAGGCCCCAGAGCCGACACCAGGCCGGATTCCAGGAAAAGTTCCACGGAGCCGTCCTGTTCAAGATCCGACTCCGGCTCCACACGCCAGATCCTGCGGGCTTCGACGCCGGATCCAGCCGGAGACGCCGCTCCTTTTTTCGATTTGGCCGGGCCTTTTTTCCCGGCAACTTTGGCCTGGGCCGTTCCACCCACCAGAACCGGCTTTTCCGTATCATCGGGATCAGCCGTCACTTTCACCTTCACCCGGGAGACCATGTTCTTCGCTGCCCGGAACACCATGCCGCTTTTTACCGAATCCTTGGTCACCGGCTGGTCAAAGGTCACCGTGATCACAGGTTTTGACGGCGATGTCCATGTGATGAAAAACGTATCCACCACCATGGGCCTCTGGGTCACGAACTGATGGGAATATTCCCTGGCAAGGGTTTCGCCGTCCAGGGTCCGAAACCCCTGCTTCACGAAAACCGTGTACTTTGTCGCGGGCTTCAGGGCGTTGGCCTCATCCATCTGGAACGACAGGGCACTGGTGTTCAGCCACCGCCACTGGCCTTTCACCGCCGGACTGATGGTCACGGGAATTTCCGACGCCTTCCTTTCCATGCGTCCCAGAGGCACCACGGGTTTGTTGAACTGAATCACGATTTCCTGCCCCGGAGGCACATCCCAGCCTTCCGGCGTGATCCGGGTAATCTCAAGCCCTTTTTTTCCCGTCATATCCTTGGAGTCGAACGCGGCATGGGCAAGGGACCCGAAAAGCGCCATCACCATCGCTGAAACAAGAATAGATCGACTTTTCATGGAATTTTTCCTTTTTTTCAAACGGTTGGACAATATCTGAAGATCACGGCAGGCCACCAAAGGCCAGAAAAACAATGGCCCATCATGCCATTTTTTCCCATGCGTTGCAACGATGGTTTGGTCTCAGAGGCAATTCCCGATTCCCATCACCCCGCAGGAACGAACCTCGTGTTCGCCCTGCCCGTTTCCACGACGGCCCTCCACATCCCCCTGGTCCAAAAATTTCACTCCACCCTTTTTTTCCTCCCAACCAGGACCGTTTTTGACAGGGTTGTGGTTTACATTACTCCTGACCACGGCCTTCTCACCCCTGATCTCCTCAGGGCGTGTCCCGGAGAGGCTCCGCCGACAAAGCCTCCTGCCTCCTCGTCCGTTCATCAGCCAGACGTCCCTGTCTGCCCTGACCCCACACGGATGGCGGGGCCTCTCCATTTTTTCCCGACATCTCCACCCGCCATTCTCAGATAAAACAACCCCCCCAAAAAAAAGAAAACCCTTCCCAACCTTGTCATTCCGGGCGGCCCTCATCATTTAGAATAATCCTACACTTCCAGACATCCCGAAAATTCCAGGTGCCCGCTATGCAAGCCGACCCGGAATCCACGCCCGCATGTGCTCGAGATCCCGAATTGTCATAAGTCATCTGAAAACAGACCCCGCCGATTGTATCTCAACAGCCTGTTCACGAATAATCCATTGACAACACGCCGCCCATCCATTAAAGCTTTTCATGCAAGAAGAAAAAATAAAGAAGATGATTTTTTCTCCTTCGGTCTCCAAAAGGTGCGCAAACCTTCATTCAAACATGAACCGGATTTGACTTACCACGTCAAATCCTCTCATATTTTTTTGCTCTGCGGCCCATCCGCAGAACATGTGAACCAAGGAGGCCACCATGAGGGGAAAAAACCTGATCCAGCTTATCAAAGCCCTGAGCCTGCTGTCCCGGCCCCAGGGCGCCACCCGGAAAGAACTTTCCGACCATCTCACCATCACCGACCGTTCCGTGTCCCGGTGTTTCAAGACCCTTGAAACCCTCGGCATCCCCGTGTACAGCGAAACCATCCCCTATGAGCGGGAACGGCGCTGGCACATCGAAAAAACCTACCTGGACCGGCTGCCCAACCTCAACCTGCCCAAACTGGCCCTCACCCAGCCCGAGATCATCTCCCTGTGCATGCTGGCCGGTGAATCGGTGGTGTTCAAAAACACGGAAATCGACCGTCACATCGAAACCGCCATGGCCAAGCTCCGGCATTTCGTGCCCGAGGAAACCCGTCTTGAACTGGCCCGCCTCAAGCGAATCTTCATTTCCAAGACCATCGGTTCCAAGAGCTACGCCGGAAAAGGCCAGATCATCGAAACCCTCACCGAGTCGATCCTGAACCGGACCTCCGTGGTCATCACCTACCACGCCTTTTACACCAACCGGACCAGCACCGTGGAAGTCGGCCCCTTACACCTCTTCGAAAACGACGGCGGCCTCTACCTGTTCGCCCTGAAACTTCAGGATAAATCCATCCGAACCTACGCCATCGAGCGCATCACCCGCATCCGCCCCGGCACCAAAGACGTCCCCTACCCCGACGCCTTCGACCCCGAAGACACCTTAAACTCCGCCTTCGACCTGATCCACGGCGACCCCGTCACCGTCACCATCCGTTTCACACCTTCCGAAGCCCGCTACATCAAAGCCCGAACCTGGTCCAAAACCCAGACCCTAAAGGACCACCCCGACGGCAGTCTCACCCTCACCATGACCACCTCCGGCCGCCGCGACGTCAAGCGGTGGGTCATGTCTTTCGGAAAGGAGGCGGAATTGCTGGAGCCGGAGGAGATGAAACGGGAGATTGAGGGGGAACTGAAAATGATTTTGAACAAAGGCTAAAATATTTTTTGAAACGGGACCGTTTTTGTCTTGGTTGTCTGGTAATAAAAGAATCAAGGAATGAAATTAATATTTCATTCCTTGAGCCCCACAAATGTGGGGAATGACAAACAATAAATATAAAGGATTTAAAATAAACGGTTCATCCCAAAATAACTTTCGGGAAAATTTACCATGACATTATATAAAAAAAGGGGCGTTGTCTATTTAAAATAAACTTCGACTTTATTTTTTTCGAACTATTGACAATGGTTCTTCATATGCATATTATCCCTTCAATGTTTTTTTAATATAAACTTATAACATTTTTTGAAGGGGCTTAATTAATGAAAATCATTGTAAATCTTTCAGAAATACAAGTGTTATTAAATGGCTTATCACCAACTGCCATTATTGCATTAGCTTTAATGACCGTATCTATCTCAATGATTGCAATAATCAGTATGATTAAGACCATAAACAAATCGGTATCAAACAAAAATCAATGAACCGTACATTATTATGAAAACACCAACTTGCACATGGGCAAAAACAACACCCGACGGCCAACCCGGAATATCAGTTCTCGATCATTGCCGGAATGTGGGATGGGTCGGCCTAATGATGGCGGAATACAAATCCATCCCTTCTCTTGATGAATCCTTGGAACCCCTTGAAGTCGCCGGAATGGCGGCCACCCATGATGTCGGAAAAACAAGCAAGGTGTTTTCATGCAAATGCGTACCCTGGCTTGAACAGCAGGGATATCTCGAAAAATCACTCAGCGAGCGTTGGTCGATCTCCAACCTTTTTCACGGCCAGATCAGCCAATATTCCTTGTATCAGGCGCTTCGGGAAGCCGGAATTCCCAAACCATTCTGTAAAGATCTTCCGATTATCGCAGGTTCACACCATGGCCGTATTTACAAAACACCCGACGGAAGGGACATGGACGATTGGGAGCCGTTGCGGAATGATCTGATCAAACAACTCTGGAACGAGTTTGCTGCCCCCCGGAATCTGCGCCTATCAAAAAGCTCGCCTTTTTTTCCGGTACTCATGGGCCTTACGACCGTGGCGGACTGGATCGGTTCAGATGCCACCTTTTTTCCTTCGGACAAAGGCTTATCCAAAAACCAATGCCTCGAAAAAGCCAGGGAAGCCCTTAAAACCATTGGTTTCGAACCTCCGAAAATCACACGGGATCTCACATTCAACGATCTGTTTTCATTCGATCCCAACGAGCTACAGCAAAAAGCCGTTGAAACCATCACCGAACCCGGCCTTTACATCATCGAAGCTCCCATGGGACTTGGGAAAACGGAAGCCGCCCTTTCGTGCGCCTACCATCTGTTATCCCAGGGGAAGGCCACGGGCCTCTATTTCGCCCTGCCCACCCAGACCACAAGCAACCGCATTCACCTTCGTGTTCATGAATTTATCGAGCGCATCGCACCGGGCGCACCGGAAACACAGTTGATTCATGGCACGTCCTGGCTCCACCGAAACCTGTATAACCCAGAAATAAAAGAAGAATACGGCGAAAAATCACCGTATCGAGGTTTGTCTTGGTTTGCCTCGTCAAAACGGGCGTTGTTATCCCACTTTGGCGTGGGGACGGTGGATCAGGCCCTTCTCGGCATCGTTCCGGTCAAACACTGGTTTGTGAGGCGTTTCGCCCTTGCGGGAAAAGTTGTGATCATCGACGAAGTTCACAGTTACGACATGTATACCGGGACCTTGATCAAAGCGTTATGCGATGAACTTGTGGCTATCGGCTGCACGGTCATTCTGCTTTCCGCCACCCTCCTTCCAAGCCTCAGAAACCGGTTTCTCAACGGCTCCGATAACATTGAAACAAATGATTATCCCCTGATCACGGGAAAACCATTTCAAAGCCCATCGTGCATCACGCCTGTTCCTGCCCGATCCGATTCTAAACCGCCGGTCCGGGTTCTTTTTAAACCTTCGGACAGCATGATGAATGACGCCGTCAACCTTGCCTTGACAGGGGCGAGAATCCTTTGGGTCTGCAACACCGTGAATCAGGCCCAGACAGTTTACAAACAGCTAAGTAAACTCGTTCAAGAAAAGCCCGTTGATATCGGTCTTCTTCATTCACGCTTCCCCTTTTTCAAACGGGACCAACTGGAAGAAACATGGCTGGAACGATTCGGGCATGGCTCAATAAGCT
Organism: uncultured Desulforapulum sp.; assembly: GCA_964637565.1. GTDB lineage: Bacteria > Desulfobacterota > Desulfobacteria > Desulfobacterales > Desulfolunaceae > DYJE01. The sequence goes on along the minus strand of CAZWTY010000043.1, from coordinate 14,588 downwards.
CCAACGGATGCATTCTCGTTTCCACCCAGATCGTGGAGCAAAGTGTTGACATTGACGCCGATCTGTTGATCAGCGAACTGGCCCCGATGGATATGCTTCTCCAGCGTATCGGGCGTTTGTGGCGGCATCTTCTTAAAAGACCTCCGGCATCAAGGCCGGTTGATGACGCCCAGATATGGGTAATCGAAGAGCCGTGCGGTTTTCCGTTCTTACTGGACGCATCTGTGGAACAGATCAAAAAGGAACTGGGGCCAAAGAGTTTTGTATATAACTCATACGTTCTTTTAAGAACCTTGAAAACATTAAAAGAATCCGTTGAATCCATTCAGCTTCCCACCGACATCCGAAAGCTTCTTGAAATGACTTACAAGCCCCTTGATAAAGAACCTGAAGCATGGATGAAATTGTATGATGAAATCTTTATACAAGAAAATACCTTGAGAGGATTAGCAAATTACAACTCCAATACATGGTTCAAAATAGAGCTTGAAGACGAAGAAGGCCGATCAACGAGGATCATGTCTCTTAAAACACGATCGCTTGTGTTGATCCGTGAAATAACCAAAGACCGGCTCGTACTTTTGAACGGAGAAACCACCCCCTCGGTTTTCAGCCGATTTTCCATAAACGATGCCAGGGCCATCCACCGGAACATCGTGAAAGTCCACGACTGGCCTTTTTCAGGTCAGCCCGAAACGTCACCCTTTGATAACTACGTGAAGGAAACCCATCAATCCGCCCTTATCCTTGAAGATGGATCGCTCCAAATCGACGGCCTGAAAGAAGGCTTTACATACCACTGGCATGAGGAACTTGGGGTTTACCTCGGTTCACGAAAAGGAGAAAACGATGAATCTTGCGACTGATCCGTGGCTTCCGGTTTTGGACCGGCACGGAGAGAAAACGTTGATCAGCCTGACCCAGCTGTTCGACGAGGAACACCTGTGGAAAGACCTTTCCCTTTATCCCCACGAACGGGTCAGCGTGATGCGATTCCTGATCTGTCTTGTTCAAACGGCCATCCAGGGCCCGGATGACATGGACGATTTCGAAGACAACGCCGAGACTATCAAAACAAAAATTTTAGCTTATCTGAACGACTGGAAAGGGTCGCTTCACCTGTTCGATGCAGAAAAGCCGTTCTTGCAGATCAGCGGCCTCGAACAGGTGGGAAAAGAGTTGAATGCCGTGACAAAACTCAACTCCACACTGTCCACCGGAAGCAATCCCACACTGTTTGACCATGGGGGCGGTTCACCGGAAAAAGAGCCTCCCTTCAGGCCCATGGAAGATCAGGCTATCGCGGTATCCCTTCTCACCTTCCTGAACTTTTCCCTTGGCGGTCTGTTTCCCCAGGTGAAGTGGAATGGAAAACAAACCAGCAAATCAGGGGTTAACGACGCCCCGTGTGCTTCCCAATCCATGCTTCACGCATTTATCAGACAGGATACCCTTGTCAAAACCATCTTCGCCAACACCGTTACGAAAGAAGATGTTCTTGCAGCCTACGGGAAAGACGGTTGGGGAAAGCCAGTCTGGGAATGGATGCCCCAGAATCTCAGCGATGAAAAAGCCATCCGAAACGCAACGGAAACCTACCTCGGAAGGCTTGTGCCACTTAGCCGGTTGATAAGAATTAACAACGACCGGATGACCATGCTGATGGGCGAGGGATTTAAATACCCGGTGGCTCCGGCTTTTCAACCTGAACCCACGGCCACGCAGGTGTTAAAAACAATCAACAACAAGCAAGAACGGGTTCTGTTGAACATCAAGGCCAAATCACCGTTTCGTGAACTTCATTCCATGACAGTCAGACGGAATTCAGGAAACGGAGGCCCTTTGACTTTGAATTCCATCCCGGAAAACGTGGCCTTTGACATCCTTGTTGCGGCGTTGAAACGTGAACAGGCGTCGGAACTGGATTCGGTGGAATCTGTGTACCACATCCCTGCCACCATGAACTGCAATCATGGCCGTGACGTTTACGAAAAAGAAATCCAACTCGCAGAATCGACATCCTTTCGACTTACACGCGCCATGGAACAATACAGGAAGAGCCTTGATCCGGCCTGGGAAGAAATGACCAAGAAAAACAGAAATCTCAGACAAACACTCAACAACAAGGCGTTCGCCCTTTTCTGGACACGAGTGGAAGGAGAACTGCCCTCGTTGTTCAGGTATGTTGAAAGTCTTGGAAAAGAGAGTCAAACCGTGGACGAACTCCAGGCAGTCTGGAGAAAATCCGTGGGCCGCATCGCCCGTGAAAGCTACGAGACTCTGTGCGGAAACGCCAATTCAAGGCAGCTTAAAGCGTTTGTCGCCGGTTTAAATGTCCTGTTTCCGGAAAATCAAAAGAAAAAAACACAACACACGAATAGGGAGGAACCATGAATGACGTGATGGAATTCTTGGAACAACAGAAAGACGACCGGGGTATCATGGCGACCCTAAGAAGAGGCTTGATACCCGGACAGAATCAGCGGACCTGGCCGATTCTGGCCCGCTTCAACGGAATTGGAGACGGCTACAAGGAACGGGTCGTTCAAACCATCGCCGGTCTTTTCGCCCTGCATCCTGTTAACCGCGAGGCTGGTAATTTCGGAAAAACATGCCAGGCTCTCATGAATGACGATGAACGAGCGAAACTCGCAAACGGAGAGGAAGGGCCGTTGTCCCGTCGTTTTCATCATCTTCTGGCTGCGGACGGGGACGAAATCCTTGACCGGGTTGTGCGGTTCATCATGCGGATCAAAAGCCATGAGAACCTAATTCCCGTTGATTACAAAAAACTCCGGGATGATCTGTTGAACTGGCAGACCCACAAGAAAGACAAGGTCCGCACCGAATGGGCCAAGGGTTTCTGGAGCGTTCAAACGGATGATAAGGAGAGCGACGCATGAGCTGGCTTGCATCCATGAAACTCGACTATGAAACCGTGGCCCGTGAACGACTGACAGACAGCTACCGATGGCACAAGGCGGCATGGAAAGCCTTTCCCGGAATGGAAAATGGAACCGCTGACAACCATAACAAGCGAACACCCTTTCTTTCACGGCTTACTCCATCTTACCACGACGTGGAACTCTTGATTCTGTCACAGATAAAACCGGAACGCCCGGTCTGGTGTCCTGAAACACGCTTTCGTCTGACAGAGATTAATCCCGGCTTTCTGTCACACAACCATTACCTGTTCGATTTGTACGCCAACCCCACCCGTAAAGTGAAGAAAAAGAACCCGGACGGAAGCTTTACCAAACACGGAAACCGGCTGGCCATCCTTGATCCGGTGAAACAACTGGAATGGCTGGAAAGAAAAGCGATGGAAAACGGCTTTGCAATAAGCGAACGGCTCAAACCTGAAATCATTTCCGGAGACTCCCATTCCTTTCACAAAGAAGGAAAAAGAGGGCTTCATATCGGCGTCCGATTCAAAGGGCTTCTGGACGTCCGGGATCGCGAGCGTTTCACCGAAGCGTTTTACCGGGGAATCGGCAGCGCCAAAGGATTCGGTTTCGGCATGATGATCATTAAACCCATAACCATTTGATATAAAATACAAAGGAGCTATAACCATGAAACATCTTGAACTACACATTCTTCAAACCGTTCCGGTATCCTGTTTGAACAGAGACGATATGAATTCACCCAAAACAGCAATTTTCGGGGGCGTTCAGCGGGCCAGGGTTTCAAGCCAGTCCTGGAAACGAGCCATCAGGGAGTGCGCCAAAGAACAAAGCACTCTTTTTTCCGGCCAGCGTTCACGGCTGATCGTCGAGCCCCTGAAAGATGCCCTGATGAATCTTGGAATGAATGAAGACAATGCTATGACCGGCGCAAAAAGCATCGCCGACGCTCTTGCCAAGCTTGACACCGACGCCGAAAAGAAAAAAGGTGTCCGCCAGGTAAAAACCCTTTATTTCACAAGCCCCGGAGAAATCAAGGCACTGGCCGAAGCTTACCATAAAGAAAACGACGGGAAAAAGGCACTCAAGGCTGTCTCGGCAGACATTCTGAAAGACGCCGCCGACATTTCCATTTTCGGTCGCATGGTGGCCAGTGACCATTCCCTCACCCTGGAAGGGGCCTCCATGTTCAGCCACGCCCTTTCCACCCACAAGGTCGATAACGAAATCGATTTCTTTTCAGCGGTGGACGATCTACAAAGTTCCGATGAATCCGGGGCAGGCATGACCGGAACCCTGGAATTCAACTCGGCCACCTACTACCGTTTTGCCGCCTTAAACCTTGATCTATTGTTCGGCAAAAGCCATCTGGCGGCCCTCTCTGCTGACGAAAAGAAAGATGTGCTATCCACCTTCATCCGTTCCGTTCTCGAAGCTGTCCCCAACGCCAGGAAAAACTCCATGAACGGATTTACCCGGCCCGGCTACGTGGTGGGAGTTGTCAGAACCAAGGGGCATCCCGTCCAACTGGTCAACGCCTTTGAAAAACCTGTGCGTGCCTGGAACGGCAAGAGCATTATGGAGCAATCCATCGAAGCACTTGACAAAGAGGCGGAAAACCTCAACACCACATGGAAGTTGGACACGGATGAATCCTGCCGTGTGAAGATCCCTGAAACGAACGTTGACGACTTTATCAAGGAGCTTATCAGCCATGCCATCTGACACCTGCTTTCTTGTCCTTCACCTGTCCGGCCCCTTGCAGTCCTGGGGCTTTGACAGCCGTTACACCCAGCGCAATACCGGCCTTTTTCCGACGAAAAGCGCTGTTGCCGGAATGATCTGCGCCGCTTTGGGCTATTCACGTGGCAGCCAGGATGAAAAAGAATTTCTCGATCAAATGCGAACCTGCACCTTGACAACCCTTTCATTGGTCAAATATGCCGGGAGTGAAGAAAAACGCTGGAAGATTCCGACACGGCGGATCGAGGATTTCCATACGGTTCTGGGAACAAAGAGCGCAGACGGGAAAAATAAGAAAGACGCGGTTCTGACCCAGAGGCAATACCTTTGCGACGCCGAGTTCCTGGCCTTGCTTGAAGGCCCAACAGATCTTGTCACGCCTATCGGGGAAGCCCTTAAAAATCCTGTTTGGGGTTTGTGGCTTGGAAGGAAGTCCTGCATCCCGTCAAAACCTGTGTTCGGCGGCGTTTATGAAACATTGAACCAGATCGAACAAGCTTGTCTTCATGGGTTTTCATGCGATACTTTTACCCAGGTGCAAGAAGTTGAAACATTCGACCAAGGCAAAGATTCCCTCCCGGATATCGCCGTTTCTTTCGATATTCTGAAACGAAGCTATGTGTCAAGGCGCGTCAGATATCACAAAGGCGAAGCACAAGACTGATTTTTTAACCCTTTAAGATTTTTTTCATAACGTTGGAATAGCCATGGACTCAAAACTCGTTGTTTTCGGAAGCAAAAAAATCAGGCGGACATTATACCAAGATGCGTGGTGGTTTTCGGTGATTGATGTCATTGAAGCACTGACAGACAGCGTGAATCCCCGCGATTACTGGTTCAAGATGAAAAAAAGGGTCAAAGCGGATGACGGATTTGAACCGTCGACAGTTTGTCGACAGTTCAAACTCCCCGCTCCAGACGGCAAGATGAGGCTCACCGACTGCGCCAACACCGAAGGTCTTTTCCGAATCATCCAGTCCATCCCATCGCCCAAGGCCGAGCCGTTCAAACGGTGGCTGGCCAAGGTGGGGTATGAGCGGGTTCAGGAGATTGAAGATCCGGAACTGGCGACGGAACGGACCAAGGCGATTTATCGAGCCAAGGGGTATTCCGAGGCATGGATTGAAAAACGGATGCGGGGCATTGCGGTTCGGGCGGAGCTGACCGATGAATGGCAAAACCGGGGCGTGGGGGGCGAGCGGGAATATGCCATTCTGACCTCGGAGATTTCCAAGGCCGCGTTTGGGCTCTCGCCGTCGGAGTATAAGGACGTAAAGGGTTTGAAACGGGAAAACCTTCGGGATCATATGACCGATCTTGAGTTGATTTTCTCCATGCTGGGCGAAGCGGCCACAACGGAAATCGCCAGAAAACAGGATGCAAAGGGATTTGGTGAAAACAAGACGGCGGCAAAAAAAGGCGGACGGATCGCGGGGGAAGCCCGTGAAAAACTGGAATCCGAAACCGGTAACAACGTCGTTTCTTCTGAAAACTACCTAACGGAACCTGAGGAAAAAAAACGGATTAAAAAAGGTGGAAAAAAGGCGAGTTACGATGAATGACTCCCACTTCATGCCGTTAAAGCCCATCCCTATCAAAGACCGGGTGTCTTTGATATTCGTGTATTACGGCCTGATCGACGTGAAAGACGGGGCCTTTGTGGTGGTGGATGACGTGAACGGTGAACGGAAGCACATTCCTGTGGGATCGGTGGCCTGTATCATGCTGGAGCCCGGAACACGGATCAGTCACGCCGCCGTGAAACTCGCGGCAGCCACCGGAACCCTTCTGATCTGGGTGGGTGAAGCGGGTGTGCGCTTGTATTCTGCGGGACAACCGGGCGGGGCGAGGTCGGACAAGTTGCTTTACCAGGCCAAACTCGCCCTTGATGAAAACCTGAGATTGAAGGTGGTACGGAGGATGTTTGAAATTCGGTTCGGAGAAAAACCGCCGGAACGCCGGAGCGTGGATCAGCTCCGGGGCATCGAGGGCATCCGGGTAAAAAAAATCTATGAGATGATGGCCCAGCAGTACAAGGTTCCATGGAAAGGTCGGAACTACGATCCAAAAAACTGGAATTCCGGTGATCTGGTGAACAAGTGCCTGAGCTCTGCCACATCCTGCCTTTACGGCGTCACCGAAGCGGCCATTCTCGCGGCGGGTTATGCACCTGCTGTGGGTTTTCTCCATTCGGGAAAGCCTCTTTCTTTTGTCTATGATATTGCGGATATTTACAAGTTTGATACGGTGGTTCCGGTTGCCTTTCAGGTCGCTGCCAAAAATCCGGCCCAGCCGGACAGGCAGGTAAGAATCGCCTGCCGCGATGTTTTCAGGCAGACCCGTTTACTTCAGAAAATCATTCCGGGCATCGAAGATATTCTTGCCGCCGGTGGAATCACGCCCCCACCCCCTCCTGCGGACGCCCAGCCTCCGGCCATTCCGGAACCGAAAAACATCGGGGACCAAGGACACAGGAGCGGATGACATGGGTATGCTGGTGGTGGTAACCGAAGCCGTCCCCCCAAGATTGAGGGGGCGTCTGGCTGTCTGGCTTCTTGAAATCAGAGCAGGGGTTTACGTGGGAGACGTTTCCCGAAGAATCCGTGAAATGATCTGGAACCAGATCGTCAACCTGGCTGAAGACGGCAACGTGGCCATGGCTTGGGCCGCCCCCAACGAATCGGGATTCGATTTCCAGACCTACGGCCAAAACCGTCGTGTTCCCATCGACTATGACGGGCTTCGGCTTGTTTCATTTCTTCCGCAAGAACAGCAAAACAATAAAAACATAAAAGGGGCCTCTGAACCCAAAACAGCTCTTTGACAATTTGGATGATAATGATAAAAATCACAAAAAAATTTGGTAAAAAAGTCGTTATTAACAAATCATTTTAAAAACAAAGGCTTCCAGGAAGTCCGTTCCCCACACCCGTGGGGATGAACCGGACACGCCGGCAGAGGTGTTGCCGGTCCTATACCGTTCCCCACACCCGTGGGGATGAACCGTCATGTGATTCAATTGAATCATCCTGGTCATCCCGTTCCCCACACCCGTGGGGATGAACCGCGTGTTGACGACCAAAAAAAAACCACAAGTAACCGTTCCCCACACCCGTGGGGATGAACCGGTTGATCTCATATCACCTGCGATTGATGATGGCCGTTCCCCACACCCGTGGGGATGAACCGAAAAACCGAGCAAAGTAATATGAGGTGCTAAACCGTTCCCCACACCCGTGGGGATGAACCGTTCTTGCTCATGAATTTGGAATTCGAAATCAGCCGTTCCCCACACCCGTGGGGATGAACCGTAATTGATATTTATAGTAAAAACAAGATATGGCCGTTCCCCACACCCGTGGGGATGAACCGGTTACTGACCGTTCAAATAGAGGGTCAGGAGACCGTTCCCCACACCCGTGGGGATGAACCGAAGATTTAATCGTAGACGGAAACTTCGTGGACCCGTTCCCCACACCCGTGGGGATGAACCGGTTGCCCAGACCGTTGCGGCGTCCCTCGGGCTCCGTTCCCCACACCCGTGGGGATGAACCGAGGTCTTCAGGTTTCGCGTTAGGGTCAGGATCCCGTTCCCCACACCCGTGGGGATGAACCGCGCCGGTTGGGATGGAGCATGAGGGAGGATCTCCGTTCCCCACACCCGTGGGGATGAACCGCGGTATTAATCCTCTTGCTGCTCTGGGTGCATCCGTTCCCCACACCCGTGGGGATGAACCGATTATTTTGATAAAACTTTACAATTTATAGGTCCGTTCCCCACACCCGTGGGGATGAACCGTCGGCGTTGAGGCCGGTTCTGTACCGATGTATCCGTTCCCCACACCCGTGGGGATGAACCGGGCAATGCAGGTATTCCTGTTTAAACGATACGCCGTTCCCCACACCCGTGGGGATGAACCGTGAATGTCTGCTGTGTATGCGTTACGTGACAGCCGTTCCCCACACCCGTGGGGATGAACCGTTGCTGGCACATTGTGGCGTGTTCTCACCCCACCGTTCCCCACACCCGTGGGGATGAACCGTAAATACAGATAGATATTATCAAAATATTGTACCGTTCCCCACACCCGTGGGGATGAACCGCCGATCGTTTATTCTGTCATTAATAAACTGTTCCGTTCCCCACACCCGTGGGGATGAACCGGTGGCGGTGATCACCAACCCGGCCCCGGCGCTCCGTTCCCCACACCCGTGGGGATGAACCGGCATGTACAGCCCCCAGGTCCTTGCGGATACCCCGTTCCCCACACCCGTGGGGATGAACCGCCACCCAGAGCGGAACACCAGGGCCAGGGGATCCGTTCCCCACACCCGTGGGGATGAACCGGGGTTTGTTGAGGTCGGAATGGCCCTGGCTGACCGTTCCCCACACCCGTGGGGATGAACCGGGCGTTGTCTGTCTTCTTTTTCTTCGAGGCTTCCGTTCCCCACACCCGTGGGGATGAACCGGTTGGGAATATAGGTACGACCTCTTAAAGATGCCGTTCCCCACACCCGTGGGGATGAACCGTGATCACGGCTGATGAAAACCGGCTTCTTTTGCCGTTCCCCACACCCGTGGGGATGAACCGGAATCTTTGGTTATCAAAAACGATATGATGAGCCGTTCCCCACACCCGTGGGGATGAACCGGAAATTAATGATCCAACACCACGGGTAATTATCCGTTCCCCACACCCGTGGGGATGAACCGGGGTGCGGGTTTATCCTCGCACTGATAACGATCCGTTCCCCACACCCGTGGGGATGAACCGACTCAATCCCCTCGTAAACCGCGTCAGGGATCCGTTCCCCACACCCGTGGGGATGAACCGGAGACAATGGCCCCATATGGGGCGGAGTAGTGCCGTTCCCCACACCCGTGGGGATGAACCGAAAATCAATCCACGCCTGAGGAATGGCGTTGACCGTTCCCCACACCCGTGGGGATGAACCGGAGATACAGGCAAACAGATCTGATAGGGATGACCCGTTCCCCACACCCGTGGGGATGAACCGCATCAGGTCAGGTAGGTGTTGAGGCTGGTTCTCCGTTCCCCACACCCGTGGGGATGAACCGTGGATTGTGGTGGAGATTTGGCGGCGAATCTCCCGTTCCCCACACCCGTGGGGATGAACCGATCTTTCATCCGGTCCGCTCCAGGGCCTTTTTCCGTTCCCCACACCCGTGGGGATGAACCGGTTGCTTAAATCGTCCATCAGGCAATCCCCTTCCGTTCCCCACACCCGTGGGGATGAACCGATCGATAACCTTGTGGATCTGAAAATAAACCCCGTTCCCCACACCCGTGGGGATGAACCGTCCTGCTGTGGCTCGTTCGGTCGATTTTCCCTCCGTTCCCCACACCCGTGGGGATGAACCGTCCGCCGCCGCCTTCTTGCACTCGATGAGAATCCGTTCCCCACACCCGTGGGGATGAACCGAAAAGCTGATGAAGGCCGGGAGCAAGGAAAAACCGTTCCCCACACCCGTGGGGATGAACCGGACCACCGGGTGATCCAGCGTAAAAAGCTGGGCCCGTTCCCCACACCCGTGGGGATGAACCGCATTGACATTTGTTCTGAAGTTCATTTTTCACCCGTTCCCCACACCCGTGGGGATGAACCGTGTATCAACCATTTGTTTAACTTTAATGGTTGCCGTTCCCCACACCCGTGGGGATGAACCGACCGCGAATCATCAAGAATGAAACCGATCTTTCCGTTCCCCACACCCGTGGGGATGAACCGCTCAACCGTTACAGCGAACGAACAGAACGCGACCGTTCCCCACACCCGTGGGGATGAACCGATACCACGCCGTGCAAACCACGCCTTCAGCCCCCGTTCCCCACACCCGTGGGGATGAACCCGAACGCGAACTCCCGTTCGGTCATGGAACAGATCCGTTCCCCACACCCGTGGGGATGAACCGCCCCTGATCCTTTTTTCGTGGCCCTGCAAAAACCGTTCCCCACACCCGTGGGGATGAACCGCGGATGGAACCCCTTGTGCCTCGCGGATCACCCCGTTCCCCACACCCGTGGGGATGAACCGCCCTCTGGTCCGCATGGTTTCGCACACAGAGTCCGTTCCCCACACCCGTGGGGATGAACCGTTGTCCACAGGACTGGCATAAAATGCCTCGTTCCCGTTCCCCACACCCGTGGGGATGAACCGTTGTAAAAGATCTTTATCAATTGATCCAATAACCGTTCCCCACACCCGTGGGGATGAACCGGAGGAATTTAAAAATTGATCATCGAAAATCTTCCGTTCCCCACACCCGTGGGGATGAACCGTATTTTATTTTGATGCCGATAAAGAAAAATATCCGTTCCCCACACCCGTGGGGATGAACCGCAAACGAGGACTATCGCCAGTGGTCTTTGTACCCGTTCCCCACACCCGTGGGGATGAACCGGAAATACAAATCACTCATACTGATCGTGAAGGCCGTTCCCCACACCCGTGGGGATGAACCGATTTCTGAACTCTCTCCCGAACGACGTCTAGACCGTTCCCCACACCCGTGGGGATGAACCGTTTTTTGTTGGCATAGTCCCGTATATCATCGGCCGTTCCCCACACCCGTGGGGATGAACCGTTTTTTGTTGGCATAGTCCCGTATATCATCGGCCGTTCCCCACACCCGTGGGGATGAACCGCCTTACACTTGGAGAAAACACGCTTGTGTTTACCGTTCCCCACACCCGTGGGGATGAACCGCGATTTATCGAGCGATTCTGCACGTACTCCACCCGTTCCCCACACCCGTGGGGATGAACCGTCTATCAGATTATCTTGGTGTTCCTCCTGGAACCCGTTCCCCACACCCGTGGGGATGAACCGTTCCATGGCCCTTTCTGCAATCTCCTTGCTGGCCGTTCCCCACACCCGTGGGGACGAACCGGTCAACAGCGCCATGGATATTGCATACAACATCCGTTCCCCACACCCGTGGGGATGAACCGATCTGTCGGTAGGTAAATTTCGTTTTGATATGCCGTTCCCCACACCCGTGGGGATGAACCGACGGCGTGTTGCAGGATGGCCGCCCCCTCGAACCGTTCCCCACACCCGTGGGGATGAACCGGACCCGTCCGGATTATCAACCCGGCGTTTCCCCCGTTCCCCACACCCGTGGGGATGGACCGGGGTTTGACCGGTTAAGGCGGGCCTTTGAAGCCCGTTCCCCACACCCGTGGGGATGAACCGGTACCACACCCCTTTGAGGACCGACGTCCGGTCCGTTCCCCACACCCGTGGGGATGAACCGAATGACGGCGTTCGGGATACCAACCCGGATTTCCGTTCCCCACACCCGTGGGGATGAACCGCGGATCTTCGTGAATCCGGGATGAGCCGTGAGCCGTTCCCCACACCCGTGGGGATGAACCGAGATCGACGCCTATGTGACGGCCAAAGACAACCCGTTCCCCACACCCGTGGGGATGAACCGACAGATAATGCGATCCGGCTCCAAAAACCACCCCGTTCCCCACACCCGTGGGGATGAACCGGATCCTGGACGGCCCTTCGAATTCAGGCCGTCCCCGTTCCCCACACCCGTGGGGATGAACCGATCAAACAGAAGATTTTCCGGTATGTGCTGACCCGTTCCCCACACCCGTGGGGATGAACCGATGATGGAAGGGGTTTCCGGCGGGATGCTGGCCAGTTCCCCACACCCGTGGGAAGGACATCCCGAACCATCTTAATAATGGCCGGTGGCGTAAAGACAAGATCAAGAAAAGCAACCGCGTCGTTAGTCATTTGATGTTGGCCGGTGTGGTGAAACGATCGGACATTGAAAACGCGGGGTATCAAGTGAAACCCGGCAAGGTGGGTTCCGACCCCACGATATGCCGAAGAGGTTTCCCCCTTCCGCCCCGCTGCCATCTGCGACCATCATGCCGAGTTTATGACTGATTTTTAAACCGGATCACCCGGTTTGTCAACAACGGCCAGACATGGCTTTTAAGGAGGAATGGACATGACATGCGACACGATTCACCGTTCCACACACCCGTGAGAAGCGTTCTGAGAAACGTTCGTTTCAATGAGTTCGGGGACGATGTCGGTGACTACGCAGAAAAATATTTTATTTTGTAGCCCTTTTATTATCTATACTAATGTTTCATGCATGGTGGTGACAACGGGTTTAACAACAGGAGAATACGATGGGCAAAAGGTATGTCAGGTTTCCAGAAGGTGATGCTCCGGAATAGGAAGAGATCAGGCCATTTAATCGACCGTATCAGTTCGCTACGCATGTAGTGTATTTATCTCTACAAATTTCACTCCACAGGACCACTTTTGACACCCTTTTGGTTTATAAGATGGACAGGACGGAGTGGCTGTCCTGAATTTGGATCGGACATCGTGACAGCCTGTCACGGTTTCAGCACTGTAAATTCATAACAGCAAGGGGTGTCTATGTTTCATATCGTGTGGGATTTGTTGCAGGAATCAAAACTTTCAGACCATTCGAAAACCCTGGATGAGCAACTTGGGAAACTCAAGCGGCAGCAGACGGCTCTGGCAGGACAGCAGTCGGCTTTGTCGGCGCAGTCTGATAAACTCGGCAGGCAAGAGGCCAGAATAAATGTGCTGGAAGACCGGCTGTTCGACCTGGAGATGAACGTGGCGCGTTTCCGGAAAATGACGGAACTGCTCCTGGAATTCATCGGGGAACGGATGGATCTGGACGAAGATGAGGTGTCCACCACGTTTGCCGACGACATCGCGAGTCTGTTTGAAGATGGGAATTGTGATCTGGGCGACGACATTGTCGAATGTCTGTGCTGCAGAAAGCTGACGTTGCGCTATATGAAAGCGTGCATCCATTGCCATGAGACCAACGTCCGGTACAAACAGATCGAGGACGGGGAGTTGTTTAAAACGGTCAGAGGGCCTTGAGGAAAGGATCGGGGCATTTGTCGGGTTTAAAGAACCCTACCTACGAGGCTGATAGCATACAAACTATATAATTGTTTCGGTTGGGAATGAGATGTGGAAACCGTGTTGTGGACTCTGCGATGGATTGACGTTTTCAAATCTATTGATGTTTCAAGCCCTTCGGTTTATCAAAAAACGCTCGGAATGGCCAACATGACATAGCCAATGTTAATCAACCATGCGATTGTCCTGATACAGAGAAGACATTGACTCTACACTGTCGAGACAATTTGATATTTTGAAACCTCAAGAAAAAACAGTCTTGATTGTTTGAACACCTTGTTTTATGGTGACAAATATGACAACATACATTAAAAACTCATGACCTGTTTCATGGATTAAAGCTGCTCGAAAGGATTTTGAACAATTTCAGATGGATGTACAGGACGATGCGTTAAGTGCTTTGACAATCGCCGCTGAAGGAGGAAAGTCGGATAATGCAAAACCCTTTAAAGGTGTTGAAGGTGGAATACTTGAAATTGTGTTAAAACACCGTGGTGATGCATACCGGGTTGTGTATGCCGTCAAGATCGATGAAGATATCTGGGTGCTTCATGCTTTTCAAAAAAAATCCAAAACAGGAATTAAAACTCCCCAGATGGATGTTGACCTTATCCGGGATCGTCTGAGGAAGTTGAAAGAGGCTTTACAATGAATAATGATATCGAATTGATACGTGGTAGTGGAAACGTTTTTAACGATTTTGATCGCGACGATGCCGGTTTGAAACAGGCTCGTGCGATACTTGCGGCAAAAATCATCAGAATACTGGATGAACGGGATTTATCAACACGTGAAGCCGAACGTGTTACAGGTGTTTCTCATTCTGAATTTTCACGAATCCGCAATGGGAAACTCGGTCGTTTTTCTCTTGATCGAATAATAACAATTCTTGGGAAATTAGATAATAATATTGAAGTGAATATATTAAACCGGCAATAATAAAGCTTAAATTATTGGCAAGGGAGCGGTTTAGGT
>CAZWTY010000042.1:0-33146 GCA_964637565.1 uncultured Desulforapulum sp. | reverse complement strand
AAAAGGTCGGGATTGGTGTGGGGAAGAAATTTGGCTCCGCTGAACCGGTTCATGAACCCCTGGTCCACGTTGAGTTCAAGGTAGGTGATGCTGTCCCTGATCCGGTCCACCTCGTCATAGAGCTGTCTGTTTTCGAGAAGCATAGCCGCGCCGCCCAGGGAACTGTTGCCCAGGGTTTTGTAGGTGTCGATGGGCAAATCGGGAATCATGCCGATGGTGATGGCGCTCCTGGGGTTGATGTAGGAACCGAAGGTCCCGGCCACGTAAAAGGTGGAAAGATCCGCCAGGCTGACCCCCACGTTCATGGCGATGGTTTCGAGAATGGTGAACATGGCGGCTTTGGAGCGGATCAGGCTGTCCAGGCTGGCCTGGCTGATGGCGATATCCTGTTCCGTCCCGGACATTTCCCCGGGAACGATGACCAGGTGTTTCATGCCATCCACCACATCCACCCTGATCCTGGGGTTGTCGGACACGATTCTTCCCCGGATGTCGATGGCCCCGGTCATGAAAAGTGCGGCGGCCAGGTCGATGAACCCGGAACCGCAGATCCCCACGGGTTTCAGTTCATCGATGGTGTGAATCACCAGGGACCCGTCATGGCTTAGTCCCACGTGGTCGATGGCTCCTGGGCCGGCCATCATGCCGATGGAGGACACGCCTCCTTCAAGGGCCGGTCCGGCCGCTCCGGCGCAGGCAATGAGAAAATCCCGGTTTCCAAGCACCACTTCGGCGTTGGTTCCCACGTCGACAAGGATGGAAAGGTCCTCCGCCCTGTGGAGATTCGAGTAGAGTATCCCTGAGATCAGGTCTCCGCCGAAATAGCTTCCGATGTTGGGAAAAACAAACACCCGGCCATGGTCGAACATGGTGATCCCGAGTTCGGATGCACTGAAAACACCCGGCCGGTTCACGGCGGGGATGTAGGGTTCGCGGATGATGTACCGGGGTTCGATGCCCAAAAAAAGATGGGTCATGATGGTGTTGCCCGACACGGTCACGAGCTGGACGGATTCGCTGCCAAGCCCCGCCTGTGAGGTGATGAGACGGAGATGATCGTTGATTCCGTCGATCACCATGGATTTCAGGTCGGCAAGACCATTTTCCTTTTCCGCGAAATGGATGCGGGTAAGGACATCGGGGCCGATGCGGATCTGGGGGTTGTCAAAGGACATTTCACCCAGGATCTCCCCTCTTTCCAGATCCAGCAGGCGGATCACCACCCGGGTGGTTCCCAGGTCCACCGCAAGGCCCGCGATGACGGTCCTGTCTTCAGCCGGTTTTACGCTGACAAGCTCCCAGCTGTCACCGTCCCTGAAAACCACGCAGGTCACATGGTAACCGGCCTTTCTGACGATGGAGGGGATTTTTTGAAGAAGATCGAGCCCGATGCGGAACCTTCCGGCCCCTGTCCTTTGTTTCAGGGCCACGCTCAACCGTTCCGCGTCCGAGGTGTTGTCACGGAGTTCGGGTTTTGAGAGTTTCAGGGTGAGAACCCAGGTGTTGTCTTCAGTTTTTTCATTCATGACCATCGGCGTCGATCCTGATTCACTCACCCGATCCCTGGTATGGCTCCACGCTGTAAGTGCAGTCCAGGTAGGCCAAAGGGTCCACAAGCCGGGCCTGGTAGGTCATGGAAAGGATGCTCCATTTCAGCATGTCCAGGGGGTAGTTTTCCGGAAGATAGACCATGGACACGTGGACATGGCCCGGAAGAGCGATGTTCCGTTGACGGATATCGGCCACCTGGGCAAGGATATCTCCCTGGCCGACTTCAGCGCCCCGGACAAGGCCTTCCACAGGGGTGACATGGGCGTAGACCGAATGAAGGAAAAAACCGTTGGAATCCCTGAACCCGTGCCGGAGGAAAATGGATTTCCCCAGGTAGTCGTCGTCGCTGACCTCGAAAACCACCCCGTCGAACATGGCGGGAATCCTGCTTTGTTCATCGAGATTTCCCAGTCCGCCTTGCCTGTTCCGGTAAAAACAGATGTCCAGCCCTTCGTGGGGGGCCGGCCGTGTTCCACCTTCTCCCCACCATTTATCTTCGCTGCCGAACATCATGCCGGAGTAAAAAAACCAGGAATCGAAATCATCGAGATTGTTTTTTTCCACCAGGTCCCTGAAGAAAAAAGACAGCGCCCTGGCGGAAGAATCCATGGCGTTCATGTGAACACGATCCGATGGGCCATCAGATTGATGTCTTCCAGGGTGCCCTTGATTTCGCAGCGGTCTCCCAGAAGACCTTTCAGCAGGTAACGCCCGTCGCCCAAGGGGGTGATGGCGGCCACGCTGGCCATGACCAGTTCTTCCTTGTCACCTTTTTTTATATACACATTGGATTCGCACATGGTTTGCTTCCTTTATCGTGAAGGGAATGTTTTTTCAGGGCACATTCATTGTTTTTCCACAACGTGCCGTTTTATGCAATTGAAAAAATCAGGGCGATACGCGGGCTTGAATCGCGGCCTTCAAAACAAAGGCTTTCGCAGAATATCCCTGATTTATCCGTGAGTCACGACGTCTTGGCTTCTCCGTTCTCAAGGGCAAGTCCGACCATGTAGTGCCCGGACAGACTGCTGTTTGCCGAACGTGTGATATGACAGATCCGAGTATCGATGAGCTTCACCTGATCGAGAAGATTTACGGGATAGTACTTCATGCGATATTTTTCGCCCACCTTGATTCTTTTCAAAAGACTGGAGTCTTCACGGACAAGAAGACAAAGGCCGGAAGCGGACATGTCGTAAATTACGAACTGGTTGATATGGCCGGCCCCATCGATCGCGATTTCAACGCTGTAGTACTGTTTGATGACTTCACGTTTTTCCGTCCTCTGATTGATATAATCAAAAGCCATCGGCTCCACCTTTATCCTGAAAACACATATCACGGTTGCTTCCGGGCCGTTGTCTGCGGCGAAAATGGCGGTCTGAAGGCGTTTCGGAATGATTGAGACCACGCCTTTTTTTTTGAAATGATATGAACCGCGCCGAAGATCCCGTGAATGCGGAATATATTGATAAGTTCTCGATCAACTGCAAATCAATGTTTTACAGTTTTTTGGTTTCATACAAAAAGAGCTATTGACTTAGCGAATTTCCTTCAATATTGTTTATATCATGATTTAAAGTATCGCAATAAAAATGACAGTTCTTTCTGAACCTGTACGCATTCTTTTTCGCATTCTTTTGCTGTCGCTTCGTTTTCTGGCTGAATCGCTGTCTGTTGGCCGTTTTCACGGTTTGTTTTATCGAGCGTTTTGATTTTCAAGCTCGCCCCGTCTTTTTTTTGCTTGAGGGAATATACGGATATAACCAATTATTTTCAGTTGGTTATAAATTTTATATCTTTTGAGACCAAAGGATCACAGATGACCCAATCCGCCATGACCTACAATCCCCAAGCGGCGAAAACCCTGATCGATGAAGTCGTTGAACGGTCCAACCAGAACATTTACGCCTGTTATCAATGCCGGCGTTGCGCTTCAGGCTGCACGGTGGGTGAGGAAACAGGCATCACCCCGGATGTGCTTATCCGGCTGATCATCACGGGAAACCGTGAAGAAGCCCTGGACAACGCCCTGGTCTGGCAGTGCGTGTCCTGCTACACCTGCGGAACCCGTTGCCCCAACCATATCCAGAGCGGCCGCGTCACCGAAACTTTAAAAAAAATGTCCCGCGAAGAAGACGTGATTCCACAGAATCCCACCATCGCCTATTTTCATGACGCCTTTGTCCAGGGTTGCACACGCTGGGGCCGGGTCAATGAAATGGAGTTCATGGGTTACTACGAACTGAAAAATATCGGCAAGCACCTGGTCAATTTCCAGTTCAGGAAAGCCTGGGACGAAATCGTGCTCCAGGTCAAAATGGGGGTTTCCATGTTCAGGCAGAAACGGCTTCACTTCAGGTTCCAGTCGTCGCGTGGGCGAAGCGAGGTGAAACAGTTCTATAAAATCGCCATTGAAAAAAAGAAGGCCCGGAAAAACGACAAGAAAAACGGTTTCGGATTCCGACATGAATGACAGAATCGTTGTTTCGATCACAACACATCATGCGCGAGGTACAGATGGAAGTCGCTTATTATCCCGGATGCTCTCTTCACCAATCATCCCAGTTTTACGATCTCCAGACCCGGAGGATTTTTTCAGAGCTTGGCGTCACACTGAAGGAGATCAACGACTGGAGCTGCTGCGGCGCGACATCCGCGGGTAAATTCGACGATTTTCTCGCCGTGGCCCTCCCGGCGCGAAATCTGGGAATCGCCGAACAGTCCGGCTTCAAGGAAATGCTGATCCCCTGTTCCGGATGCTACTCAAGTCTTCTGATGTCCCAGGTTCGTCTCAGGTCCAACGGGTCTCTTCTGGACGAAATCAACAGCGAACTTTCCATGAAGGTGAGAAACGACATCCGTCTTGTGAACATCCTCGAACTTTTTCTGGAAACGATGGACAAGGGGCTTTTCGAGAACAAAATCGTGAAAAAGCTCGAAGGCATCAAACCCGCCTGTTACTACGGATGCATGACGCGATTCGCCTACGACGTGCCTGTGACGGACAATGTGGAAAATCCCCAGGGCATGGAAACCCTGCTCCAGATGTTGGGGGCGTCCTACAGGGACTGGAGTTACAAGACCGCCTGCTGCGGAGCCTCGGCGGCCATCAACGACCCCGAGACCTCGTTCAACCTCATGGCGAAAATCATGAAAAACGCCGTAAAGGCCGGATGCAACTGCATCGTCACCACCTGCCCCATGTGCCAGCTGAACCTTGACGCCTACCAGGAGAAATTCTGCAACAAAGCGGGAATCTACGAACGGCTTCCTGTTTATTTCATCACCGAACTCATGGGCGTGGCCATGGGCATCCCCCTTAAGGAACTGAACGCCGACAGGCATTTCATAGACGTTTTCGGGCTTGTGAAGGAGCTGGGACTCGTATGAGCATGACAAACGCAAAAAGTACGGACAAGAGAGGATCGGTTCTTATCGTGGGCGGAGGCATCGGCGGCATGCAGGCGTCCCTGGACCTGGCGGACAGCGGTTTCAAAGTGCACATCGTCCAGAAGGAATCCACCATCGGCGGAACCATGGTGATGCTGGACAAGACCTTTCCCACCGGAGACTGCTCCATGTGCATGATCTCGCCCAAAATGGTCGAGGTGGCCCGCCATCCCAACATCGAGATCCACACCCTGTCCATGGTCCGTTCGGTTTCTGGCGATCCCGGAGACTTCACGGTGAGGGTCGCGGAAAAACCACGGTTTGTGGACCCGGACAAATGCACGGGCTGCGGTCTGTGCGAAGAAAAATGCCCCTCAAAGACATCCAGCGAATTCGAGCAGAACCTGGCGAAAAGAAAAGCGATCTTTTCCGAATTCTCCCAGGCTGTTCCCAACACACGGGTCATCGACAGCTCGATCTGTCTTTTCCTGACCAAGGGAAAATGCCGGATCTGCGAAAAAGTCTGCACCGCTGGCGCCATCAATTTCGACGACAAGGGAAAAGAATACGACCTTCATGTGGGGGCCGTCATTCTCTCACCCGGTCTCAAGCGCCACAACCCCTGGCTTCACCAGGAACTGGGGTACGGACGGTGGAAAAACGTGGTGACCTCTCTCCAGTTCGAACGGATCCTTTCCGCATCAGGGCCGTTCAGCGGCGAAATCAAACGGCCTTCGGACCAGAAACACCCGGAAAAAATCGCCTGGCTCCAGTGCGTGGGCTCCCGGGACCCCCATAACGCCAATCCCTGGTGTTCGTCGGTTTGCTGCATGTACGCGACGAAACAGGCCGTGATCGCACGGGAACACGACAACGCCATCCGGCCCACCATTTTCTACATGGACATGCGGGCCTTCGGAAAAGATTTCGACAAATACGTGGACCGGGCGAAAAACGAGTACCAGGTGGCCTATCACCGGGCCATGATTTCCGATGTGAGGGAGGACCCTGAAACCACCGACCTTTTGGTCCGCTACACCAACGAAGAAGGCAAACTGGTTTACGACACCTTCGACATGGTGGTTCTTTCCATCGGCCTCGAGCCCCACGACGATGTCCAGGAATTCGCCGAGGCCTTCGGCATCGGACTGAACGGACACGGATTTGCCCAAACCTCGGTCTTCTCTCCGGTTGACACCACACGTGAAGGCGTCTACGTCACGGGCACGTTCCAGAGCCCCAAGGATATCCCGGAAACCGTGATGCAGGGAAGCGCCGTGGCCGGATCGGCCATGAGCCTTCTTTCCGAAGCCCGGGGCAAAGACGTGGTGGAACCTGTGCTGCCGCCCGAAAAGGATGTTTCCGGCGAAGACCCCAGAATCGGCGTCATTGTCTGCCACTGCGGCATCAACATCAGCCAGACCGTGGATGTGAAACAAATCGCCGAAGACGTGAAAAACCTGCCCGGCGTGGCTCATTCGGAAGACATGATGTACGCCTGCGCCCAGGACAGCCAGGATAAAATCAAGCGGCTTATCGAAGAAAAACACCTGAACCGCCTGGTGGTGGCGTCCTGCACGCCCCGGACCCACGCTCCCCTGTTCCAGGAAACGATCCGGGAGGCGGGCATCAACAAATATCTGTTCGAGCTGGCCGATATCAGGGAGCAGTGTTCCTGGTGCCATATGGGCCAGAACGAGGAAGCCACGAAAAAGGCAGGAGACATCGTCCGGATGAACATCGCCAAGGTGAACCGGCTGAAGCCCGTGTTCACCGATTCGGTCGCTGTGACGTCGACGGCCCTGATCATCGGAGGAGGACTCGCCGGCATGACATCGGCCCTGTCCCTGGCGGACCAGGGTTTCGGCGTTCATCTGGTGGAAAAGGAACAGACCCTTGGGGGACTTCTTACACAGGTCCTGCGGACCCTTGAAAACGCCGATACCCAGGATTTTCTGAAAGCCCGGATCAAGGCGGTGGAAAGCCACCCGAACATCACCGTACACACCGGTTCCGTGGTGTTGAAATCCGAAGGGTATGTGGGAAATTTCAAGACCGCCCTTTCCGACGGTTCGGAATTCGACCACGGAGCGGTGATCGTGGCCACAGGTGGTGAAGAATACAAACCATCCGAGTATCTTTACGGCGAAAACCGTTGGGTGATGACCCAGAGGGAGCTGGAAAAACAACTGGCTGAAAAAGGGCCTGAAGCCGGGTCCGCCTATGTGATGATCCAGTGTGTGGGGTCGCGTGAGGAACCGACCAACTACTGCTCCAGGATCTGCTGCCAGGATGCCATCAAAAACGCCATTGCCATCAAGGAAAAAGACCCCGGCGTTCCCGTGACCATCCTGTTCCGGGACATCAGGACCTACGGACTCCGGGAGGATTACTACCGGAAAGCCCGGGACATGGGGGTTCTTTTCGTCCGTTACGAACCGGACAGAAAACCCGTGGTAACCCCCATGGGACGCGGCGTGTCGGTGACGACCTACGATTACATGCTGAGGCGGGATATCACCATCCAGGCCGATTACCTGGTGCTTTCCACGGGTCTGAGGCCCAGCCCTTCCGCCGAAGACATCGGAAGCCGTTACAAGCTCACCCGGAACGCGGACGGTTTTTTCCTCGAGGCCCATGTCAAACTCCGTCCGGTGGATTTCCCCAGCGAGGGTTTTTTCGTGGCGGGCCTTGCCCATGCCCCGAAGAACATCGACGAGACCATCAGCCAGGCCCTTTCCGCCGCGGGCCGGGCCGGTGTGCTGCTTTCCCATGACAGGCTCGGGGTTTCGGGAATCATCGCCAGACACGACAGGGACCTGTGCATGTCCTGCCTGGCCTGTTTCAGGCTCTGCCCTTACGGGTCCCCTTACATCGACAAGGACGGGAAAATCAGTCACAACGAGGTCAAATGCGCGGGCTGCGGCATATGCAGCGCCATCTGCCCGGCCAAAGCCTTTCAGGTCAACAACTTCAGGGACGACCAGATTTTGGCCATGATCGACGCCCTGACGGAAAACATCGCCTGACACACGTTCGAATGGAGGATTAAATCATGGCTGAACCCGCCACAAAACCAAAGGACATGGAAAAACCACCGATAGAAAAGCCCGTGGAACGGCCTGAACTCTTGGAGCCGGAGATCCTCGCCTTTGCCTGTCACTACTGCGCCTTCGCGGCGGCGGACCTGTCGGGCGTCATGAGGCTGTCTTACCCCTGGAACGTAAAGATCATCCGCCTGCCCTGCACGGGAAAACTGGACAGGGCCTACATTCTCCGGGCCTTTGAACGGGGGGTGGACGGCGTGTTCGTGGCCGGCTGACTCGAAGGCCAATGTCATTTCCTGGAAGGAAATACGAACGCGGCCAAACATGTCAGACATACCAAACAACTCCTTGAAAAAGTGGGAATCGATTCCGAACGTCTGGAGATGTTCAACCTGTCCGCGGCCATGGGCCCGCGCTGGGCTGAAATCTGCCGCACGTTCACGGATAAAATAAGGAACCTCGGCCCTTCCCCGGTGCGAATGGCCCTTATACGGAAAAAAGAACGGCAAACCGCCGAAACGGCAAAAGGAGCGATGACCCCATGATAGTCGGCAAGCAGAAACCTCTGGATGAAATATGGGACATGATCCACGCGCACGGGCAGGTGCTTGTCCTGGGATGCAACACCTGTGTGGCGGTCTGCCATGAAGGCGGAAACAAGGAAGCGGAAACCCTGGCCTCCCTTCTGCGGATGAAAGCCGGACAGGAGGGTTCGGACATGGTCATCACCAACTCGGGCATCGAACGTCAGTGCGAACACGAGTTCTTCGATCCGGTGAACGAGCAGATCACCAAAGCCGATGCGGTGCTGTCCACGGCCTGCGGAATCGGGGTTCAGTTCCTTGCGGAAAAATATCCCGATACCGTGGTCTATCCCGGGCTCAACACCACATTTCTCGGCGCGGTGGAACGTCTCGGCGTGATGACCGAACGCTGCCAGGCCTGCGGCAACTGCGTCCTTGGCCAGACAGCAGGGATCTGCCCCATCGCCCGCTGCGCCAAACGGGTGATGAACGGCCCCTGCGGCGGTTCCACCCGGGGTTCCTGCGAAATTAACAAAGAGGTCGACTGTGCGTGGCAGTTGATCATCAACCGGCTCAACGCGCTGGGCCAGATGGACCGTTATGAAACCCTGGCCCCGATCAAGGACTGGTCCACGGACAGGGCCGGAGGCCCCAGGAAACAGATCAGGGAGGACATCGAGGAATGAGAGAAAAACGCGCCGTGAAAACAGACAGCAAACTGGAAAAGATCCTGGCTGCCGGTCATCTGGCCGTCACTTCGGAATGCGGCCCTCCACGGGGGTCCGATCCCGAGGTGATCACCCACAAAGGAAAGATGCTGAAAGACTATGTGGATGTGGTGAACATCACGGACAACCAGACCTCCATGACACGCCTGTGCAGCCTTGCGGCCTGTATCCGCCTGAAACTCATGGGCGTGGAACCGGTGCTCCAGATGGTGACCCGGGACAGGAACCGCATCGCCCTTCAAAGCGACATCCTGGGGGCCGCTTCGTTTGACATCAACAATGTTCTCTGTCTTTCCGGGGACCATCAGAGCTTCGGAGACTGTCCGGGGGGGCAGAACGTTCACGACCTGGATTCCATGCAGCTGATCCAGACCGTGAGGTATATGAGGGACGAAGGAAAATTTCTGGGAGGTGATGAGATCAAGCGCCCGCCGAACATGTTCGTGGGCGCGGCGGCCAACCCCTTTGCCGACCCTTTTGAAATCAGGGTCCCGAGGCTGGCGAAAAAGGTGGCGGCCGGTGTGGAGTTCATCCAGACCCAGTGCATCTACAATCTCGATAAATTCGAACTGTGGATGAAACAGGTCAGGGATCGTGGCCTTCACGAAAAGGTTTACATCCTTGCGGGCCTGACCCCGTTCAAGAACGCCGGCATGGCCAAGTACATGAAAAACCGTGTCCCCGGCATGGATGTCCCTGACGACGTGGTCAAGCGCATGAGCGACACACCCAAGGAGAAACAGGGGGAGGAAGGCATCAAAATCTGCATCGAATCCATCGAACGCCTCAAACAGGTCGAGGGTGTTTGCGGCTTTCACATCATGGCCATAGAATGGGAGGAAAAAGTACCTGAAATCGTACAAAAAGCCGGGCTCTGGCCAAGGCCGGACGTAAGCTGAACCGTCGGTGCGGTCCAGCCCGGACCCACTTCATCTGACAGCATCACACACGGAGGAAGAACACATGAGTGACAAAAAAAGAGTGCTTTTGGTTGACGATGAACCCGATTTGATCGCCCTTCTAAGGAAACGTTTCATCAAAGAGGGCTTTGACGCGGAAGTGGCCTACGACGGAAACGAGGCCATCGAAAAAGTGACGGCCAACCCGCCGGACGCCATCGTGCTCGACGTGATGATGCCTGACAAAGATGGTTATCAGGTCTGCGCCGAACTGAAGAAAAACAAGAAATTCGAAGATATCCCCATCCTGATGCTCACCGCCGTGGCCGACCATGTCACGTCGACCCGGTATTCCCACCATGATGGAATGAGCTTGGAGGCGGACGATTATGTTCCCAAGGGGCCGGAGTCCACCGACCAGATCGTGGCCTCGGTCAAACGCCTGCTGTCCCTATAAAATAATCAAAGGGGGCACGGGGTGTTCGCGCCCCCTTTGACTATCTGACGGTTCGCGACACCGCCCTGTTCCGGCCTGTTCTTTTGGCTTCGTAAAGACATTCATCGGCGTTTTCGATGAACTGCTGAACGGTCATGGACTGCCTGGGGATCGTGGTAACCACGCCCTGGCTGACGGTGACATAACCGGCGGCGGAAGAATTGGCATGGGGAATGTCAAGGAAGGCGATAAGGTTCCGCATGCGATCCGCCACCACCATAGCCCCGTCGTGATCCGTGTCCGGAAGAACCGCCACGAATTCCTCTCCGCCGTACCTTGCCACCAGATCCGTTTCACGCATGCATCCTTTGAGAAGGGCGGCGGCCACCTGCTTCAGGCAGTCGTCTCCGGTCTGATGACCGTAGTGGTCGTTGTACTGTTTGAAATGGTCGATATCCATGAGAATCAGGGACAGGTAGGCGTTGTTCCGGGTACAGCGGTTCCAGTCTCGTAAAAGGATATCGTCGAAACGTCTTCGGTTCGGGATCTGGGTCAGACCGTCGATGGTGGAAAGCCGTGCCAGAAGATCCCGTTGTTTCTTGATCTCCAGCTGGGTTTTCACCCGCATTTTCACGATGGCCGGAACAATGGGCTTGGTGATGTAATCCACGGCCCCCAGATCGAATCCCCTGGCCTGTTCGGCCACTTCACTTTCCGCCGTGATAAAGATCACGGGAATGTCGCGAGTCCCTTCCTTTTCCTTCATCGTCCGGCACACATCGAACCCGCTGAGACCCGGCATGTTGACATCGAGAAGCACGATATCCGGAGCCTGCTTGGACCGGACGATCTCCAGGGCTTTTTCCCCGTTACGGGCGCCCACCACCTTGTAATCGGATTTGAGCAACTCCATCAGAACTTCGATATTTTCCGACACATCGTCCACAACCAGAACTTTCGAGGTTTTGGAATCAGCGTCGATTCCCTCCGTTTGTTTCAGGCTTTTCCTGAGGCGGTTCAAAAGAACGATGAATCCCCGCTTGGTCTGATCCGGATCAAAATCGTCCATGGACTGTTCGATAGCCATCACGTCCTGGAAAAATTCACTTCCCGAAAGGGCCTGTTTCAGCTGAAGAATTCCGGCCCTGACTTCGGTGATGTCGTCGTCCACCTTGGACACCGCATGCTCGATACACTGAATCACATGGAGGATGTCATAATCATGGGGCTCCTGTGACGTCTCATCGCAGGAAGTTTCATGGACATCGAGGGTCACGGCCATGGCTTCGATGGATGCGAGCACCGTTTCCATGTCCGAAACAAACCGGGTAAAACAGGACTGGACGATTTCAAGGTTCCCATCCTTGGCCGCCTTTTCAACATGGCTTGAGCTCTCGAAAAGATCGTTCATCCCCAGGTTTCCGGAAACGCCTTTGATGGTATGGGATATCACCCGGATCTGTTCGCAGTCGTTCTGCCCGATGGCTATTTCAAGGTCTTTGACCGTGTTTTTGTTGTTCTGGAAAAATTTGTTGAGCAGCCGCAGGTAGAGTTCCCTGTTGCCCGAAATCTTGGAAAGCCCGAGCTCGACGTCGATCCCTTCGAGCCTCAACGTTCCGGACAGCCCATGGGTATCCACAACCTCACCCGGTGTCCAGGACGGAGTCTTTCGGTCATCTTCCGAGTAACGCCTTTCAACTTTCAATATCAGCCGGGCCAGTTCGGTGAAAAGAATCTTTGGTTCGATGGGTTTGGCCACATATCCGTTCATCCCTGCGTCACGGCATTTCTCGATCTCGTGGGAAAGGGCGTGGGCGGACATGGCGATGATGGGCATGAGTGGCCCATCCCCCGCCCCGTTTTCTTTTTCCCATTCCCTGATCAGTGCGGTTGTTCTGTAACCGTCCATTTCAGGCATCTGGAGATCCATCAGAACCGCGTCATAGGGATGGAGGATCGTTCCGTCGTCACGCACCACCCTTCCCTTGGCCTGGATTTTGTCCAGAGCCTTCTGCCCGCCATCAGCCACATCCACCACGATACCCTGACGCTTCATGGTTTCAGTGGCCACTTCCAGGTTGATTTCATTGTCATCGACGAGAAGCACGTAGCTGTCCCGGATCACCTGTTTCACGTCGTCGGAAATGTCTTCCTGGGATGCGGGATCTGACAGGTAAAGTGGCGGGGAGCCGTAGGATTTCACGATGGTGTTCAATAGCTGGGTCTGTTTGATGGGCTTGAAGACAAAGGAGCTGACCCCCTCGTTCTCCGCCGCCTTCCTGTCTTCTTCCTGACCGAAACCCAGGGTGATGATGATGGGAATCTGGTTGACCGGATTCGATCCCACGGTTCGGCTCCGGATCACCGGTTCGATCTCTTTCCGATTTTCCGTTTCCCACTCACGAATGGAACGGGTGGTCCGGGTCAGGTATTCCCTTCCCTGCTGACAGTTGATGATGACCATTTCATAAGGGTTCCCGTCCCTTTTGGCCCTTTCCAGCTCCCGAACCGTTTCCGCCGCCGATTCCACGCAGCGGACATGGAACGAGTAACTGATCAGGATCATCATGATCACTTCACGGGTGGCGGGATTTTCATCCTGGACAAGGATGTGAAGGCCTGAAAGCCTGTCGGGTATCTCCAGCTTCCGTTCCTTTTCCCCGTCGGCGGCCATCATGTCCACATGAAAGGCGAAGGTACTGCCTTTTCCGGCTTCGCTTTTCACCCAGATCCTGCCGTTCATCATTTCCACCAGACGCTTGGAAATGGACAGTCCAAGGCCCGTTCCGCCGAATTTCCGGGTGGTCGAGGTATCGGCCTGGCTGAAGGATTCAAAAAGACGGGCCCTCTGTTCGGGTGTCATGCCGATGCCCGTGTCGCTGACGGAAAACTGGAGCCTGATTCTGCCGGCGGTTTTTTCAACCAGTGACGCCCAGACCACCACCTCGCCTTTTTTCGTGAATTTGATCGAGTTGTTGATCAGGTTGATCAGGATCTGGTTGAGGCGGACAGGGTCTCCCTTGAGCCGGACAGGCACGTTGGGGGAGGCGGAGATGATCAGTTCGATCTTTTTCTCCATCACGCTGTTGGCGAACATGTCGGAAAGGTTGTTCAGCATGTCGTAGAGGGTGAAATCCGTGGACTCCAGTTCCAGTTTTCCCGCTTCGATCTTGGAAAAGTCAAGGATGTCGTTGATGATTCCCAAAAGAGCCCGGCCGGATATCCCGACCTTGGAGATGTAGTCCCTTTGTTTTTCGTCCAGGTCGGATTTGAGGACAAGGTTGGTAAACCCGATGATGGCGTTCAGCGGAGTCCTGATTTCATGGCTCATGTTGGCCAGAAAATCACTTTTCGCCTGGGTGGCCGATTCAGCCAGATCCTTGGCTAACTTCAGTTCTTCCGCAGCCCTCACCGAAGGACTGATGTCGATGAGAAACCCGTAGAAACCTGTTTTTCTGCCTGCGTTGTTTTTGATGATCAGGGCGTTTGAAAGCGTCCAGATGGACGATCCGTCCTTTCTCACCACCTTGGACTTGAACTGATTGACCTGTTCGGCCTCCATGATGTAGAAAAAAAATTCGCGCCGCTGTTTCTCATCGGCAAAAAAACCTTTTCCAAGGCCTTTCCTCTCTCTCATGAGGGACTCATCGGATTCGTAGCCCAGCATCCAGGCCAGTTCCGGATTGACGCTGAGAAAATCCCCCTCCAGATCCGCCTTGTAGATGCCAATGGGGGCGTTCTGGAACACCCGGACAAGGCCGCTCCGCTTCATGCTTTCCAGCTCGTTTTCGATGTGGGTGGACTGGGTGATGTCACGGACCACCATGGCGATTCCGCTGATTGTTCCGTCTTTATCCCTCACCGGGGCGAAATGCCATTCGCAGATTTTTTCGTTTCCCTGATCATCGGTGTGGCTGAATATGTCGAAGGTGTCCTGGGGTTCCTGAAAAATTAGACTTAGAAAGTCGTTGAACCATTCCCTGTTGTTTTCGGGAAAAACCAGATCGGCCAGTTGCCGGCACCTCACCCCATCGTTCCAGAACGGCCATAATTCGTCCACCGCCCACTTCCAGTCCACGACACGGAGATCCCTGTCAACGAGGATGTAGGCCAGATGGAAATGGTGGGCCAGGTGATCCAGAAGCTCCAGCGAGAACCGGTGCTCAACGTTATTTTCACATTTCCCTTCACAACCGGGCATTCGGGTATTTATGTCATCCAGGCGTTTATTCATGGTGTTTCCTCAAAAAAACAGAGGCGTTTCGGAGATTCTTGTTATCACTCCACTTCCGCCTTCAGATGGTCCGGAACGATCACCATGCTGAGCAGAAGGGGCTTCAGAAACGTCTGACGGATGCCGATTTTGTAGACTTCCTCGATATCACGGATGGCGTCCCAACAGTTGTGGCAGGGTGTGACGACCAGTTTGGCACCCGTGGCCAGAATCTGGTCTTTTTTGATCTTCATTCCGATGTTTCTCTGCTGGCGGTAACGGCCGATGCCGTTCAGTCCGCCGCCGCCGCCGCAACAAAAATTATGCTCTTTGCAGGGCTTCATTTCCCGGAAATCCTCGGCGATGTAGCTCATGATCTCACGGCCCACATGGGCCAGGCCTCCGTTACGGATGTAGTTGCATGAGTCCTGGTACGTGACGGGTTCCTTGATTTTTTTGGCGGGATCGATTTTCAGTTTGCCGGTTTTCAGGGCTTCAAGCACCCACTCCACGTAGTGGATGGTTTCCACCGGTGTTTTCCCCGATTCCAGACCTGCCCAGTAGGGCCCTTCAATGACGGTGGCCCTGTAGGCGTGACCGCATTCGGTGACCACCATGCGTTTGGGT
Source organism: uncultured Desulforapulum sp. (assembly GCA_964637565.1). Classification (GTDB taxonomy): domain Bacteria; phylum Desulfobacterota; class Desulfobacteria; order Desulfobacterales; family Desulfolunaceae; genus DYJE01. The sequence continues at coordinate 17,728 of CAZWTY010000042.1, read as the reverse complement.
TTCAGGCGTTCGATGGCGCCGTACACTTCCTTGACCTGCAAGGCCGCCCCTTCCCAGTCTCCGGCAAACATGGCCAGGCTCGTCTCTTCCCAGCCTTTGCTCGGAACGGTCCAGTTCTCTCCGGCCAGATGGAAAAGAATCGCCGCGTCCCCCACGTCTTCGGGGTAATGCTTGGGTTCCCGTGCGTTCAGGGTGTAGATCGTATCCACCTCTTCCTTGTCCACAGGGATTTCGAGACCGGGGTACTCCTCTTCGTTTTCCTCGACCATCCACTGGCAGGTGTCCACGAAATCCTCACCGGTGATATCCATCTGGGCCCGGTAAACCCGGTGCATGCCCGCGCCGATCTTCATTTCCCAAGGCACGAATCCCTGGGAGAAGCAGAGGCCGCGAAGATAGCTGAACATCACCCCCATCCCGATGCCCATGGGGCAGTAGAGACTGCACCGGTTGCAACAGGTGCATTTCCCCCAGGCCGTATCCATGGCGTACTGCATGAAGGCGTTGTCCACCTTTCCTTTGCGCCGGACCAGTTCGCCCAGGGTGGTCTGGATCTTGTAAGAAGGCACCTGCTTGGGATTGTGGTTGTTGGCCAGATAAAAAAAGCAGGTGTCGGCGCAGAGACCGCAGCGCGTGCAGATGTTCAGCCAGGTTCTGATCCGGGACTTGCAGGTCTTTTCGATAAGTTGTCCCAGCTTTTCCGTGTCCACATCCAGGGCGTGCATCTCCTCGTAGTACTTGCGCCCGTTGGTGTCGGCAAGCAGGGTGTGGAGTTCTTCTTCCGTGGTGATCGGCCGGTTGTTGCACAGAGTTCCTTGAGCCATACGATCCTTATCCTTCACATGCGTCGTGTGCTTTTCGTGATTTCAGTCTGCCTGAAAACAGTTTTACCAGGTCATGCCCCCGGACTTCATCCCGCCCCTTTTCACGCCGAAATCGATGCCTATCTGGGCCCGTGAGCAGAAAAACAGAACCACATGGGACAGTTTGGTCACCGGAATGGCCACCAGCATCACTTCACCGGAAAGGATGTGGGCCAGGGTCCAGAAAGAGGAGCCGGACACCTGGTGGTAGGCGAAAAAACCGGTGATGAACGGAGCCACGGTGATCAGCATGACGAGGATGTCATGGGGCCGTGTCAGGACACGCACATGAAAAAGGGCCATGCGCCTGGCCAGAATGATCAGGGCGGTGACGATCACCGTCACGGTCAGGGCGTCGGACAGGCTGTCCGGAAAAGAAGGCAGCCGGAAGCCCCATCGTTCCTGGAGGATGATGTTATGGGCCGAAAGAAAGACAGGGGTGACGATCACCCCTAAATGAAAGAGAAAGATCACCAGGGTGTAAATGGGATTGTTTCTCCAGCTCCTGGTTCCGTAGGGGACCAGCCAGAAAAAGATCGAACGCAAGGCCCCCCTGACACCAAAGGAAACGTTCTTCGTGTAGGTGACCCGGTCCAGTCTCCAGTCAAGACCCCGGATGTAAAGAACCACACGGACAAGACAACCCACAAAAAAGAATATGAATGAAAACCACAGCAAGGGGCCGGTGATAAACTGATACATGAGAACCTCGATACCGTTACAGATCGTTGAAAAACGCCATCCTCACTTGAGGATGTCCTCGTCCCTGTCTGTCAGGAACAGCCAGAACAAGAGGACCAGAGGCAGGGAAAGACCCATGACGATGTAAACCACACTTTCGGTGTGGAGAAGAAATTCAAGCAGGGTATGAAATCCGTCCATAGACGCCTCCGCAAACTTTTTCTAATGTCTGTCCGGACTGTACTCCGGATGATCGTAAAAGATCGGCATCCTTGTCGCGATGAAGCGGAAGCAGATCACGATAAGGGTCACCATGAACACACTGATCACGATTTCCATGAACGAGGGAAAATACCTTTCACTGGCGGGCAGGTGCCAGTTGAAGGCGATGACCGACACGTTCAGCCGGTTGATCACGATCCCCAGAACGGCGAGACCCGATGTCCAGCGGATCAGGCGGATTTTCTTGTCCCTGACGCCCACGGCGTAGAGAAAACAGGGAAGAAGGATAAAACCGATGAGTTCCACCAGGTACCAGAGGCCGTAACCTGTGGTGAGCAGATGCCAGGAGTTGCCTGCGGCAAGCCCCACCACCTTGATGGTGAAGTAACCTGCAAGGACAAGGGACGCCGCCTTGGCAAAACCATAGGTCAACGGTTCGTGCTCTTCCAGATAGGTTTTGCCCATCGTGTCATGGAACGCCTTGTGGGACAGAGTCCCCTCGAAAATCACCATGGACAGCCCCGCGATGACGCTGGACACAAAAAAATACGTGGGCAGGTAAGGTGTGTACCACAGGGGATGGAGCTTGGACGGAGCCGCCAGGAAAAGCGCGCCGAGAGACGACTGATGAAGGGTGGACAGCACCACGCCGAAGATGGTGAGAACGATGGTCAGCCGGTGTACCAGGTTCCTGGTGCGCCTGTATCCCAGCCACTCCATGGCGGCTGGTGAAAATTCCAGGAAAAGGACGGTCAGATAGAGGGCGACACACAGACCCACTTCGAACAGAAGGGAGGTGGTCCCCCAGCCCATGATAAAGGGATAGGGAAGCCGCCAGGGACGCCCCACATCGTAGTGGAGGGCTATCACCACGAACAGGTAACCGAGAAACGCGGTGAGAATGGCGGGTCTGACCGCCGAGTGGTATTTTTTCATGCCAAAAAGGTACACGGCGGAGGATGTCACATAGCCTCCCGCCGCCAGGGCCACGCCCACCATCAGGTCGAATCCGATCCAGATTCCCCAGGGGTTGTAATCGGAAAGCCGGGTAACCGAGGCAAGGCCCTGGGTAAAACGGATCACCGTCACCGCCAGGCCCGCGATCACGATGATTCCCGTGATTACATTGAACGGGGTGAACCAGCTGTTCTTTTGTTTGACATCGTCTTGTGTCATCCGTTCTCCCCTTCCCGGTCTTCCCCGTCATCAGCCTTGACATCGGTGTTAGCGGACTCAAGGGCTTCTTTCACAGCCTTTTCCTTTTTCGCTTCGGCTTTTTCCAGGGCTTTTCGTTTTTCGGCGTCGGCCTTGGCAAGGGCGGCGGTCAGCCGCTCTTCCGCCTGGTCGTTGGCGTTTTCAACAGCCAGGGCCACGGCCTGGTTCTTTTCTTCTTCGGCGATCTTTTCACGCCGCTTGTTCATGCCGTACATCCCCGCAAGGAAAACCGGCCATATCCCCACCACCATGGGCACCACGCTCAGGGCACCCGAGGTGAAGGACGGAGCCGGAGTCACGCCAAGGTCCTCCCTCATCCCAAGTTCCTTGAACGGAACGCCGGACAGGTAAAGCCAGCTCGTGCCCCCCATTTCCTTCTCACCGTAGACGTGGTCGATGTAGCGGTCCGGATGCTTGGCGATCCTTTCCCGGGCGATTTTGATCAGGTCGGTTCGTTTTCCGAAGGTCAGCGCCTCTTTGGGGCAGGCCTCCACACATCCCGGGATCTGGCCCTTTTCAAGACGGGGGGCGCACAAGGTGCATTTTCTCACTTCGGGGGTAAGGGGTTCGTCGTAATCGTAGGTGGGGATCTCAAAAGGACAGGCCACCATGCAGTACCTGCAACCCACGCAGAGCGAAGGATCGTAGACCACGGCTCCGTTCCTGCTCTTTTTGAAGGCCCTGACGAAACAGGCCGACGCACAGGCCGGTTCAAGGCAATGGTTGCACTGGTTTTTCCGGAACAGGGGCTTCGCACCCTCCCCTTCCTGATACCGGTTGACCACCGTGTAGGCGTCCGGGGTGGTGCGCCGTTTTTCTTCCAGAACGCTCAGGTCCTTGAAATTTTTTTCCGGAACGGGAAGGTTGTTGACACGATTGCAGGCCTCTTCGCACAGACGGCACCCCACGCAGCGGGTGGTGTCGTGAAGAACACCCAGACTTTCGGGGTACCCTTCGAAATGTTCCAGACTTCCGGCCCGGGTGGCCCGTGGAATGGTCAATCCTGCACCGGCAGCCCCCACCCAGGAAAGAAAACGTCTTCGTGATATCGCCATGTATTGTTCCTCAATTCAACAATGATAAATCCCCGTAAGATCGGTCTCCGTCATTTCTTCTTATGGCAGGAGATGCAATTCTCGGGCTGCCTGATGTTCATCTGGGCGTGGCATTCCATGCACTGGATATGGTAAGCCCCCAGAAGACCGGGCTTCCGGTCGGAGTCCTTGTCCTTGACTGCCGCGCTGTGGCAGTTGCCGCAGGCCGTGGGGTTCGCCGTGGCCGGGCTGTTGTGATGACACCCCATGCAAAGCGACGTCTTTTCATGGAAATACTGGGCCATACGGTTGTCGTTTATCTTGGAATACAGGGCGTTGACGATTTTCCTGTGGGGAAAGACAACCGGACCGTATTCTTTTTCGAGTTTGTTGATCACGATCCGGTCCGGAATCTTGGACGGATCCAAGGCCAGGTTCTTCCTGATTCTCGAATAAATCAACGACGAGGCCTGGGCGTTTTCATCCTTTTCGATTCCAGGGACCACATGGCACTGGGCGCAGCTTTTCCGTTCGTCCTTGATCCAGTTCACGTCGAACGTGTGGCAGCCCGCGCAGTTTTCCGTCCGGCGTTTCATCTCATGACAGCCGTTGCAGCTTCGTTCGGATTTGGGCATGTGCATGACTTTCTCAAGGCTGATGTTCGCCCCCTTGGGTGAACCCTCCGCCGTATGGCAGGTCACGCAGGCATCCAGGCTTTTATGGTGGCAGACCCGGCAGGAATCGTTTTTCATTTCATGGTTCTTATGATCGAACGGAACGAAATCCATTCTGTTTTTCCGGGAAAGGGGGCTGTAGACCTTCTGGTCCTTCAGCATCGTGAAATCTTTCTGACCCATGTCAAGCCGTTTGATGTCTGCCGTCTTCGTCATCACGTTTTTCGCAGTCGGATCATGACACCCCTCGCACCGATTCGGCCCGGATTTTTTTCCCAAGGCTTTGCGGCTCTCGTGGCAACCCACACATTGCATGTGGGACGCATGTTTCAGGTCACGTTCGCTGGCCTGTTTAAGAGGTGCCTTGACCGGGGTACCGTCGCTGTGGCAGTAAGCGCAGGATTCCTCCTTGCCTTTCCGGTAGACGAGCTTGGAATTTTTCTGGTCATAGACATGGTGGCAGGACTGGCAGGACTGGTCCAGGGCGTTCATGTGGCGCTGGTGCAGGGATTTGTCGAAACGGCCTGAAACGGAGGAAGACGTGACGCTGGGTTTGTCCTTATGGCATCCGCTGCATATCACAGGGCCCGAATCGTGTCCGGCGGACAGATTCTCCTTGTGGCAACCGACGCAGCGGCCATGGTAGGCGTCCATCCGCTGGTCTTTCGTTCCTGCTTCAAGGTCGATAAACCGGAAGGCGTCTTTACCGGACACGGACCGGTGACAGGCCCGGCAACCATCCTTGTTTTCTTCCATCGCATCGGTATGCAGGTCATGGTAGAACAGGACCGCCGGTCTTTCGTTCATTTCCGGACGGTTCAGGGCATTGACCTTGACAATATCGGTCCGAAGCTCCCTGGAGTGTCCGCCGGAAATCCTGTTTCCGGAACTCCCGCCCGCAACCACAGCAACGATCAGAGTCAGCGCGATAAGTGCAGCAAACCATCGAACCATTCATCTCTCCTTGATACAAATTCGCCGTAAACAGGATCGAACCCGGATTATCGAGGAGCCCTGTCCGTCCAGCCGGAATTTTCATCGAAAATGATTCAAAAACAAAAGAGAGGCTTGTCCTCCCGGCACTCTGACAGGATTCCTGCTTCAACCCGCGGATTTCCGCAACCCGCGTTTAGCTCATGAGAACATTGTGTGACGTGTTTAAATCAGTAATCAAATAGCATAGAATGACGTTTTGTCAAACGTGTTTTTACCGAACCTCAGGTCTTCTGTTCTTCCAGGACAGGCGCTTTCACACCACCTTGTTCCGGAGGATTCCTATCTTTTCAACGGAAAGCTCCACCACATCTCCCGATTCAAGGAAGCGGCCCAGCTCCAGGCCACACCCTTTTCCCCCAGGCCCCGAGCAGGTCCCTGAGCCGATGAATTCCCCGGGATACAGGGTTTCCGAGCGGGACACATGGGCGATGATATCCTCGAAACGCCAGTGCATGTCCGAGGTCCGTCCCCTGGACCAGATTTCCCCGTTTACCGACGCCGTCATTTCAAGATTGTAAGGATCTTTGATTTCATCGGCGGTCACAAGATAAGGCCCTATGGCGTTTCCTGTATCGAAATCCTTGCCCTTGGCCGGCCCGAGACGGCCTTTCTGTTCCGCAAGCTGAGCGTCACGGGCTGAAAAATCGTTGAATATCGTGTATGCCCCAATGTATTCCCCAGCTTTTTCAACCGGGATGTCCCGGCCTCTTTTCCAGAGAAAGATTCCGAACTCCAGCTCATAGTCCATCATGCGGGTATAATCCGGAATACGGACCTCGGCGTCGTGCCCCACCACGGAAAAACGGTTGCTCTTGTAGTACAGGGGCTGTGTGTAGAACGCCCTGTTCAGGTGAAAAGCCAGGCTCCATTTGCGGCCCAGCTTTTTTTCGATCTTCTCGTCGATCCAGGCCAGTTTCGCAAGGCCCACGGTTCGTATGCAGTTGATGATATGATCCTCGAAAGCCATGCTGTCACGGATGGACTCCGGCCTGGGCACAGGGGAAAGGAGACGGGCCTGGTCCGAAGGAACCACAAGGTCGGGTGTTTTTTCTGTTTCCGCGAACCCGACAAGGGCCCTGGCCTTGTCCAGGGCCTGCTCGGCTCCGGAAAGAAAGGAGACCATGTCACGAAACATGGGAACGCTTTGAGGGTCGAGGATCTCCGCGGCTTTTTCAAGAACCGTGATGGATGTTCCGTCGTCTGAAAGAACCCCGATGACCGGGGCGGGCTCGGAAGAAATCAGGCATGTCACAAGTTTCACGTCTCAGCCTCCAGTTCGATGTGTGGGATGGTTGCCGGAAGGGCCGCCTGGGAAAAGTCCATACATCTGTTATCATCGACGAAGGCTCCTGGCAAGCACGGATCCTGTGAATCCGGACGACCCCAGAGGATCGGCTGAAACCCTGCTCTATATTGTATTATCTGTTGACAACTTTTCCCGATCCGTGATTATCTCCGGTCATGTTTTTTTCCGGAAAAGACGACCTCTCCCCAAGACCTTGTCAAGGGTTTTTCGGGTGGGTGTTTTTTCCCTGACCCGTTACGATTCATTAAATTCAACAGATTGACATCATGATAAAAATCGCCTTGATCGCCCCGCCCTATCCCCTTGAAGAAGCCCCTTCCCCGCCTCTGGGCGTCACGTATGTGGCCGCCGCCTGCGAACGCGCCGGTGCCGAGGTGAGAATATTCGATTACATCGTCCGGAAGTACTCTCCGGAAAAACTCGCGGGGGAAATGGCCGCATTCAGGCCTGACGTCATCGGCACCACATCGGTGACCATGAACTACAAAAAAGCCGCCTCGATTCTTAGGGACGCCAAACAAATCGACCCCCGTGTCATCACCGTATTCGGCGGTCCCCACGTGTCCTTTGACTGGACCAACACCCTTTCAGACTACCCGGAAACAGACCTGGTGATTATCGGGGAAGGCGAACAGACCCTGGCCGAACTGGTGCCCCGGATCAAAGACCGGAACGCCTGGAAAGACATCCGGGGAATCGCCTTCCGGGACGGCAACGGGATCATCACGAAAACAGAAGACCGCCCCCTGATGGAAGACATCGATGACCTTCCCCTTCCCTCCCGGCATCTTCTTCCCATGTCCCGGTACCAGGCCCTGGGTTTCCCGGTGAGCATCATCACCAGCCGTGGCTGCCCCAACAAGTGCATCTTCTGTCTTGGCCGGAAAATGGTGGGGTTCAAGGTTCGCCACCGGTCCACCCGCCGTGTGGTCGACGAGATCGAGGATATCCTGGCTTATGGTTTCGATTTCATCAACATCGCCGACGACCTTTTCACCGCCAACAAGAAACGGGTGGTGGAGTTCTGTGACGAACTGAAACGCCGGAACCTGAAGTTCCGCTGGAGCGCTTTCGCCCGGGTGAACACCGTGGATTACGACACCCTGAAACTGATGAAGGAAGCGGGCTGCCATGCGGTGAGCTTCGGTATCGAGTCAGGCAACCCGGACATGCTGGTCCGTGTGAGAAAAGGCATCACCCTGGACCAGGCCCGCCACGCGGTGGAGGCCTGCCGGAAAGCCGGGGTTACGGCCCACGCCTCGTTCCTGGCCGGACTTCCCGGAGAAACCCTGGAAACCCTGGAAGATTCCTACCGTTTCAGCAAGGAACTGGATATCCTTTACGGCTTCCACGTCCTGGCCCCCTTCCCTGGCACGACGGTCCGTGACAACATCGGGGACTACGATCTTGAAATATTGAGCGACGACTGGGATCTGTACGACGCGGACAACGTGATCGTGAAAACCTCGAACGTGGAACCGTCAGATATCCAGGCCTTCGTGGACAGGGCCACGGCCACGATCAAAAAAGACTGGGACGAACTGGAACGCAGGTTCAGGGAAAATGAACCCCTGAGCGACGACGAATTCATGCAGATCGGCGGTTTTCACCGCATGAAGATGATCTACAAAATCCTGTCCGAAGATCTGGTCGAGGAGCATGGTTTCCAGAAAGGGGACTACGAAAAGGCCCTTTGCGAACTGGCCGGAATCGTCGCTGAAAAAACCGGCCTGAAACCTGATTTCACAGCCCTTCACCTTGAAGATCTGGTCAAGAAAGGCTACATCGCCTGGGAAGAAAACGAGGGCTCCGTTCGTTTTTTCTGGACCCACAGCAACAGGCAGAACGTTTTTTCCTGATCAATAAAAAAATCGCTATCGCTATCGGGTTCGCTATCGCCATCGAAAAGGAGCGGGTCATGTTTAAAATGACCCGCTCCCTTGTCTGTTCCGTTCATAGAGACACCTACGCAGGTCGGCTTGAGGACACGAAAGCCGGCCCATGCCCCCATCCTTATCCCGGATGACCTTCCCCTTCAAAGGTGTGAAGCACAATGTCCACCAGCTGACGCCCCATCAGCGAATAGGGCAGAAGCACTTCGTTGGCCCCTGTGCTTTTCAGCTCGACCACCTGTTCCATCTCATCTGCCGTGGCCACGATGGTGGCCTGTGGAGCCAGGGCACGGCAGGCCTTGACCATGGCCTGGTTGCTGGTTCCTTTGAGCAGCATGTCGGGAATGGTGGACACGATGACCCGGGCCTCGCTCACATGGACATGCTCCAGGGTGTCCAGACTGCTGATATCCCCGAATACCCCCTTGATTCCCTTGTCATTGAGCTTTTTCAAAAGTTCCGGATTGTAATCGATGACCATGATTTTTGACAGCATCCTGGGCGCCATGAGGGAAATCCGCTCGATAAAAGCTTTTGCCCCCCGGTGATACCCGAGAAGCACCACGGGGTAACTCCGCTTTTCCTCGTTTTCCAGAACTTCACGGTCCTTTGCCGGAAAGCCGATTTTCGAAAGAAGCCGGTCGAAAACCAGGTAAAGCTGGTGGTTGCCCTTGATGGCATAGGACGTGAGAACCGACGTGAACGCCATGGCGTAGATGATCAGGGACAAAAGACGCTGGTCGATATGACCGTAGCCCACACCCAGAGCGGCCACCACCAAGGAAAACTCACTGATCTGGGCCAGATTGAGACTGGTGATGAAGCAGGTCCTCCGCCCGCTTCCGGCAAAGGCCAGAATGGGGTAGATGCTGAAAAACCGTGACAGAATCACGAACAGGACGATCACGGCGGAAAAAACGAGAAGCCCGGAATCTGGCGCGGGGATCTTCATCCCGATGGACAGGAAGAAAAGGGTCAAAAAGAAGTCCCGCAAGGGCAGGACCTTGGCCGACACATGGACGCTGTACGGAAAAGCGGAAATGGACACCCCGGCGATAAGAGCCCCCATCTCCATGGAAAGGCCGATAAAGGAGCCGATGCCCGCCATCAGGGCGCACCAGGCGATGGACATGGCCACCACCATTTCAGGTGTCTTGGAAATCTGCCCGTAAATCCATCCCATCACGTAACGGCTGAGCAGGTAGCCCGCCGCCAGAAGACCGGCGCTTTTAAGCAAAGCGAGACAAACCAGAAGCAGGTTGGGGTTGGTGAAATTCGGCTGGAGGGCGAGAATCAGAATGGCCCAGATATCCTGGAAAATCAGAATTCCGATGGTCAGGCGGCCCGGCAGGGTATCGAGTTCGAATTTATCGAAAAGGATCTTCACCACAATGGCCGTACTGCTGAGACCGCAGAACAGGGCCAGGTACAGTGCGTCCATGGCGCCTTTCAGGTGAAAGAACGGAAGAAGAAAAAAACCGAATCCCATGACAGCACAGACGATAAACTGGCCGATACCGGTGAAGATCAGCTTTTTACCCGAAGAAATCAGATGTTTGGGATTGATTTCAAGCCCGATGATGAAAAGCAGGAGAATCAACCCGATTTCCGAAATCACCTCGATGCTTTCAGGCTCCGACACCAGCTTGAAGCCGATTTCAGGTCCGATCAGGGCGCCCGCCACCAGGTATCCTAAAATCACCGGCTGCCTGAAATACTGGAATATAAAACCAAGGGCCGTGGCTGCCAGAAGTGAAATACCGATCTGTGGAAGGATGCCGTGCATAAATCGCCCTCAACCCTATAAAATCCTTGAATTAAAAAGTGTTTCGGCCAAGTATCCGGAAAGAGGCAGTTTAGAAAAAAAAGCGATGCTCTGTCAACACGTAACATGTATCCAAATATTCCATCCCCAAAGGTTTTCATTGACAAATCCATCAAAAAGAATGTAAATGGCCCGAATCACCGTCCGAATGTGACGGTTGCTTGAATTGATATGTTAACCGGAATTCACCTGACTTCAGTGGATTCCGGTTTTTTGTCTCAGGCGTTTCTTTCTCTTGAGGGTCAGACGGTTGAGTTCAATGGGCGAACATGCTCCGGCCACTTCTTTTTCAGACCGCTTCTCAAACAGCGAGCCACTTTTTCTTCCGATTCCCGACAACGGAGCTAATCACAAACAACCACTTGAAATCATAAGGGTTGACCGTCTCCGCAACCTGTGCCACAATGTTGACTTGTATCATATAGAACGATGCGCTTCGACCATGGATGTGGCATGGACGCTTTTTGACCGACATGAATTCCCGGAATGGGCCTCGGTTCTGGCTGACAGCCAGACAACCGGCCGTGGCCAGTTCCACCGTTCCTGGATTTCCGAGACGGGAAACCTTTTCGCATCCGTCAGGCTCGGCAATCTGGCCCAGCACCCCGCCTTTCCGACGTTTGTTCCGGCCCTTGCCGTATCCATGGCTTTGAAGTCACTCGGCCTTGACAGCGAATTCAAGTGGCCAAACGACATTCTGGTCGGCCGAAAAAAAATAGGCGGAATCCTGGTTGAAAACCGTTCAGGAATCATGATCGCGGGAATCGGCATCAATATTACCTGTTCTCCACCCACGGTAGCCATGCGTGACCCCCAGGCGTTTCCGCCGGGCGACCTGAAGGACTTCGGCCTTGTCACGGCTCCGTTCGAGTTGTGGTCCCTGATCCATGAGACGCTCATGCAGGTGGCTCAAGATCACAGCGTCTCCGGTGGAGGCCCTGACCTTGTCAGGCAACTTGAAAGCATCATGGCGTTCAAGGACGAGCCTGTTGTATTTACGTCCCCCGACGGACGGAATTTCCCGGCCGTTCTGTCAGGATTAACAAAACAGGGGGGTATTCGATTGATAACAGCGGACGGGGAAGCCACCTTCCTTACCGGAAGTTTTTTCCCCGTCGTTCATTAAATTTCTGGAGGATACATGAAAACGTTCGAAGACGTGTGCAGTGAAATCAAAGGCAAAAAAATTCTGGTGGCCAACCGGGGTATCGCGGCCCGGCGTATCAGCCGGACCATCGGTGAACTTCTTCAGGCTGTGCCGGTGATGACGGTGACCGACGTGGACAAGACAGCTCCTTTCACCGCAGGGGCCAGGGAGCTTGTGCTGCTCGGAGAAAACCCCAGGGCCTATCTGGATCTGGACAAGCTCATCGCCCTGGCGAAAAAACAGAACATTGCCGCCATCCACCCGGGCTGGGGTTTCGCTTCGGAAGATTCGAGTTTTCCAGGTAAATGTGAGGACGCGGGGATTCTTTTCATCGGCCCTTCCACGGAAGGCATGGAACTTCTCGGCAACAAGGTAAAACTCCGTGAACTTGCCCGAAGCCTGGACATTCCGGTTGTTCCAGGATCTGTGGGTGCCGTTGACGTGGCCACGGCGCGGCAAGTGGCCATTGACATGGGACTTCCTGTGATGCTCAAGGCCGAAGGGGGCGGCGGCGGAAGGGGTATCTACGAAGTCCACGATCTCGAACAGCTGGAAAGCGCCTTTTCCAAAGCGTCGGCCCTGGCCCACGCAAGTTTCGGCAACCCCAGGCTGTTCGTTGAAAAGCTCCTCACCTCGGTGCGCCACATCGAAATCCAGACCATCGCCGACCGTTACGGAAACGTGTTCGCATTTGACGAACGGGACTGCACCGTCCAGAGAAACCATCAGAAGCTGGTGGAAATCACCCCGTCTCCCTGGCCGAAAATGACCGAGGAACTGCGCACGAAACTCAAGGAGTATTCGAAAAAACTGGTCACGTCTGTGGGCTACTATTCGCTGGCCACCGTGGAATTCCTGGTGGACGACGATCTCAACGTGTATCTCATCGAAGCCAACACCCGGCTCCAGGTGGAACACGGTATCACCGAATGCCGTTACGGAATCGACCTGGTCGAGGAACAGATCGCCGTGGCTTTCGGGGCGAAACTCCGTTTCAACGAGGAAAACACCCGCCCCATCTCCCAGGCCCTCCAGGTGAGAATCAACTGCGAAGATCCCAGGCACGGATTCACCCCCAACTCAGGCCTGATCAGCCGGTACATCTCTCCCGGCGGCCCCGGCATCCGTCTCGACTCCTGTATCTCCGGCGGCCACGAGTTCCCGCCCTACTATGATTCAGCGGCGGCTCTCCTCATCGCTTACGGCAAAGACTGGAACAAAACCCTGGCCACCATGGAACGGGCCTTGAAGGAATACATCATCGGCGGTCCCAAAACCACCATCCCGTTCCACGCCAGGATCATCGCCCATCCGAAGTTCCGTTCCGGCGACTACAACACCAAATTCGTCAGTGTCACGCCCGAACTGATGTACTACAAGGACCTGGACCCGGAGGCCGTACGGCTCAGCCGGCTCACCGCCGAAATTTCCGCCAGGGGATACAACCCCTTTGTCCAGCTCGGCGAATACCGGGGCCTCGAAGACAAACGCATGCCGGAATTTTCACCGGTTCTTCCCAAGATCGACAAATCCCGGCCCGACATCATCTATCCGAGAAAAGACAGAAAAGCCCTTCTCGACTACGTCAGGGATTCCGGCCGGATCCATTTCACCGACACCACGCCCCGTGACATCACCCAGTCCAACAGCGGCAACCGTTTCAGGCTGGCCGAGGACATCATCATCGGGCCTTACCTGGACCGCTGCGGTTTCTTCTCCATTGAAAACGGAGGCGGCGCCCACTTTCACGTGGCCCTTATGGCCAACATGACCTACCCCTTCAACGAAGCCCGTGTCTGGGACCAGATCGCCCCCAACACGCCCAAGCAGATTTTGGTCCGCTCCACCAATCTCCTGGGCTACAAGCCCCAGCCCAGAAACCTGATGCAGATCACGGGCGAGATGATCTGCGAGCACCACGACATCGTCCGCTGCTTCGACTTCCTGAACCATGTGGAAAACATGGCGCCTCTTGCCGAAGTGGTGATGGCGGCCCGTGGCAATGTGTTTGAACCGGCCATCAGCCTGTCCTGGGCCAAAGGTTTCGACGTGCCCCATTACATGAACGTGGTGGATGAAATCGTGGCGATGATCGCCCGCATCTCCGGACAGTCCCCCAAAAAAGCCCAGCGGGATTTCATCCTGGGGCTCAAGGACATGGCCGGGGTCTGTCCTCCCCGCTTCATCAGCAGCCTCGTTTCGGCCATCCGGGAAAAATACCCCGAACTGGTGATCCATTACCACCGTCATTTCACCGACGGCCTGTTCACCCCGTCCGTGGGGGCTGCGGCCAAGGCCGGAGCCCATATCGTGGACACGGCCATCGGCTCTTCGGTCCGCTGGTACGGTCAGGGCGAGGTGCTTTCCACCGCCGCCTACATCGAAGAGGAGATGGGTCTCAAAACGGCCCTGAACAAGGACAACATCAGGACCTGCAACTTCGTCCTGAAGCAGATCATGCCGTATTACGATCGCTACACCGCCCCCTATTTCCAGGGCATCGACCATGACGTGATCTACCACGGCATGCCGGGCGGAGCCACCAGCTCTTCCCAGGAAGGGGCCATGAAACAGGGCTACATTCACCTTCTGCCCTACATGCTCCGTTTCCTTGCCGGGACACGGCAGATCGTGCGTTACCACGACGTGACGCCCGGCTCCCAGATCACCTGGAACACGGCGTTTCTCGCGGTTACCGGGGCGTTCAAACGTGGCGGCGAAGACGAAGTGGCCCACCTTCTCTGGGTTCTGGAATCAGTGGCCGGTGTTCCCGAAAGCCGCCTGAGCGACGATCTGAAGCACGAGCGCCTGACTCTCTACAAGGAAAGCAACGACGCGTTCAGAAACCTCCTTCTCGGGAAATTCGGCAAGATGCCCCTTGGATTTCCCCCGGAATGGGTCTATGAAAGCGCCTTCGGTGCGGATTACAAAACCTTCATGGCCCAGCGCACCGAAGATTCACCTTTGAAAGCCCTGGAAAGCATCGATATCGAAGCCGAAACCGAATCGTTGACCGCCCAGATCGAACGGACGCCCACTTCAGAGGAACTGGTCCTTTACCTCAACCATCCCGGAGACGCCCTCAAGACCATCATTTTCCGTCACAATTACGGAAACCCCAACCGCCTGCCCCTGGATGTGTGGTTCGAAGGCCTGACTGTGGGACGTGAAATGACCTTCTGTGACACCGACGGCAAACCCCACAGGATGTCCCTGATCGACATCGGTCCCGTCGACCCCCAGGGCGTGCGGCTGGTCAGATATCATCTGGATGACGAAACCTTCTCCCACGCCGTCCAGGTGGCGGAACCCACGAGTCTTGGCGTCGGCGGCATCGAAATGGCCGACAAGAAAAACATCTGCCACGTCGGGTCTCCCAGCACCGGCGATCTCTGGGTGATGTACGTAAAACCGGGCGACATGGTGGTCAAGGGCGAGGAACTGTTCAATATCACCATCATGAAACAGGAAAAAGCCGTGCTTTCTCCCATGGACGGTGTGGTCGAACGGGTTCTGAAAACCGCCGATTACAAACACGACAGACACATGACCCCGGTCAAGGAAGGCGAGCTCCTCGTGGTTCTGGGACCGGTTCCCAAGCGCTGCGGCAAATGCCACAGCCCGATCAAGGACGAGACCTTCAAGTTCTGTCCGGCCTGCGGAGCGGCTGTCTAAAAGCCTGAGCCAAAAAAACGCAAAGGCCGTGGATCCCCCAAAAGGGTCCACGGCCTTTTTTTATTCTTTCATATCCCTTCGATTTTTCGGTCACACCTTGAACCGGCCCACCCTTTCGGAAAGCTGTCGAGCCAGTTCCGTCAGTTGGTCGGCGCTGCGGTTGACGCGGTCGCTGTTTTTAAGGATCTCGGCGGCCGATCCATCCACGTCGGCGATTTCCTTTGAAATCACAGAAGCCACCTGGGCGTTCCGGTTGATCTTCTCGTTCACATCGTTGATACCGGAAGACGCCTGGCTGATGTTCTGGGAGATTTCCCGGGTCGCTGCGGACTGCTCTTCCACCGATGTGGCGATGGTGGTGATGATATCGCTGATTTCACGGATGATATCAACCACAGCTCCGATTTCCTCCACGGTTTCCACCGTGACCGACTGGATGCCTTCGATTCGTTTCTTGATTTCCAGGGTGGCGTCTGCGGTCTGACGGGACAGCTCCTTGATCTCTCCGGCCACCACGGCGAAACCCTTGCCCGCCTCTCCGGCCCTCGCCGCCTCGATGGTGGCGTTCAGGGCCAGGAGGTTGGTCTGGTTCGAGATGTCGTTGATGGTTTCTGTCACATGGCCGATATCCACGGCTGCCACCCCCAGCCGGTTCATTTTCTCCGACGCGTCCCGAGACGTGGTCACGGCCCTGGTGGAAATTCCCCGTGCCTGTTCGGAATTCCGTGCGATTTCATGGATGGTGGACGCCATTTCTTCCGTGGCCACAGCCACCATATTGATATTGGTGGTAGCCTGTTCCATGGCCGCCGCAATGGAATGGATGTTTCCACTCATCTCTTCGGCCGCCCTGGTGACCTTGTCGGCCTTGTCACGGGCGACGGAGGTGCTGCTGACCATCTCCCCTGAAATGGTGAGGAGTTCCGACGACGAATCGCCCACAGCCCCCGAGGTGGACACGGTCTGGCGAATCAGGTCCTGGAGTTTGTCCATGAAGATATTGAACCAGTTGGCCAGGTTGCCGATCTCATCCTGGGATGTGACCCGGAGCCTTCGGGTGAGATCTCCCTCTCCTTCCGCGATATCCTTGAGGTTCTGGACCACTTTTTGGATAGGCGCGGAAATGACCCGTGTGGAGATAAAGTAAACAAGGGAAAAAAGGGCGGCAAGGGTCAAAAGAACGATCAGCACACTTCTGTTCCGGATGGTGTTGACCCCATCAAGAACCTTGTCCAGGGGAACACTGACGGCAAAGCACCAGGGTGTGGTGGCGTATCCCACGGTAAAGGGAGTGTAAACAAAAATCGATTTTTCCCCTGAAACCCTTGAAGTCCGGGTCTCCGTATGGAGGGTTCCGTTCTGGATGGCGGCGATGACTTCGTCGCTGTAGGTGATATCGGACAGATCTTTCATGTTTTTTCCAATTCGATCTGCCGAGGGATGGGCCACGAAAATCCCGCTGCTAGAAATAAAGAACCCGTAACCTGTTTCGTAGGGTTTGACGGCACCCACCACCTCCTTGAATTTGTCCATGGAATAATCCACCCCGGCAACACCGATCACCTTGCCGTCAATTTTGATAGGAATACAGACGCCGACCAGAGTCACGTCTTTACCGTCGTAATTAAACACCGTGGGCTCGTTGACAAAATCCTCACCGGATTTGAATGGTTTCCAGTACCATGCCCCCACCGGGTCGTTTTCGGCCTGCATACCGGTTACGTCCAGCTTGATGTCATTTCCTGATTTGTGCCAGTAAGGCTGATACAGGCCGTTGGCGTCGCTGCCCGGCTGGTTGGCTGATTCCGCGTCCTTTCCATCAAAAGCATTGGGTTCAAAGGCGGCCCAGACACCGTAACAATCGGGGTTTTCTTCCATGATCCGCTTCATGATGGCGTTCACCATGGCCCGGCTTGGTTCGGGACTCATCAGTTTCATGCCTTCCAGGGTATGGGCCAGGGTTCGGGCCACACCGCTGGCCATGTTCATGTCCGATTTGATGGCGCCGCCGTATCTGTACCCAATTTCAACCGCCAGCTGACTGGCTTCGATTTCCGCGTTTCGTGAGGACGCCAGGGTGATGTAGGAAACGATGGCGACAAAAGCCAGAAGTACGATGCCACAGATGGAAAACAACATTTTCTCAGCAATTCCCGGTGAAACAGCCAGCCCATAAAAATCAGCCGGTTTCATGGATT
>CAZWTY010000041.1:0-33167 GCA_964637565.1 uncultured Desulforapulum sp. | reverse complement strand
CGATGTTCATAAAAATGCGGCAATCGGAATTTTATTCTGACAACCACTATAACATTGATCTTAACCAGCGTTATCGAATCCGATACCGATAGCGATACCGATAGCGATACCGATTCAGATCCATGTCTTGACATGAGGCTGTCACGGGATAAACGATCGGGGCGGGGAAGGGGTTCCTTCGGGAGAAGGCCCTTTTTTTCGGTCTTTTTCAAGAAGACCCGAGATGGTTTCCGAAAAGATCCGGAGGTTCACCGGTTTTTTCAGGATCGCGTCCACGGCTCCCGTTTCCTGGCTGTCCAGAAGTTCGGACTGGCTGAAGCCGGTGCAGAGGATGACGGGGAGATCGGGTCTGATGGTCTTGATCGCCGAAGCCAGCCGTGTGCCCGTCATTTTCGGCATGGTCATGTCGGTGATCACCATGTCGAAGGCATAAGGGGCGGATTTGATTTTCTGAAGGGCCTCAAGGGGAAAGGTGGACGATTCCACGCGGTATCCGAGGCGCTGGAGCAGGGTGACGCCGAGGCTGGCGATGTCGGTTTCGTCATCCACGAAAAGGATGGTTCCGCTTCCTTTTCCCAAGGCCGGGGCCGATTCCACGATCTCCGCTTCCATGCCGTCCGATTCGGGAAACAGAAGTTCGAACCGGGTTCCCGTGCCCGGGCTTGAAAATACGGAAATCTCACCTTTGCAGTCATCCACGATTTTCCTGACCACCGAGAGGCCGAGGCCCGTGCCCAGGTCCTTGGGTTTGGTGGTGAAGTAGGGATCGAAAATCCGTTTCAAGGTGGCCTCGTCCATGCCGCACCCCGTGTCTTCCACCGTGAGTTTCACGAAACACGGGGCCTTGGTGTTTTCACCGCCCAGAGGGTCCCTGACTCTTTCGAGCCCGATGGTCAGGACCCCGCCGTTCGCCTTCATGGCGTGGTGGGCGTTGGTGCAGAGATTCATGATGATCTGGTGAAACTGGGTGGGGTCGGCATGGATGGCCCCTTTTTTGTCGGAGATCATCTCCCGGATTTCGATGGTCGAGGGCAGGGAGGCCCTGAGAAGCACCATGGCTTCCCTGATGATCAAATGGGGCAGGATCCGGCGTCCGTTCCCCAGGGGGTTTTCGGTTTTGCGGCTGAAGGACAATATCTGGCTGACCAGGTCCCTGGCCCTTTTGGCCGCTTTCTGGATGTTGTCGATGTTTCGCCTGGACGGGGTGTTTTCGGGGAGGTCCAGCATGGCCAGCTCAAGGTTGCCGAAGATGGCGGAAAGGATGTTGTTGAAATCATGGGCGATGCCGCTTGCCAGTGTTCCGATGGCCTCCATTTTCTGACCCTGGATCAACTGTTCTTCCAGGTTTTTCTGGTCGGTGATGTCCCGGATGTTTCTGACGCTTCCCAGGATCGTTCCCTTGCTGTCGGTGAACGAGGCCCCGCTGATGGTGACGGGAATCAGCCGGCCTGTTTTGGAGTACCTCAGGGTTTCGATGCCGGAATAACTTTCCCCTTTCTTCTCCATGTCGCCCATGAGGCAGTCCAGCTCCCTGTCCTTTTCGGGCACGAACCTGTCCAGGGTCCGGCCGGCCCATTCGGTAAGGGACCATCCGAAAACACGGCTGAACGCCGGGTTGAAATACTGGACGTTTTTCTCGTTGTCGTAAACCATCACCGGATCGGGGTTGGCCTCGAGGATGGTGCGGGCTTTCTCCTCGCTCCGTTTCAAATCCTCGATGGCCTGGGTGGCCCGGAGGGTTTCACTTCCGTAGGAGGCGAGGATCGTTCCCAGTTCCTTGTCCTGGCGGGTGAACGGCGGATTGACCTTGTTGTGCAGGGTGATGATGCCCACGATGGCTCCGTTTCTTTCCATCATGGGAAACGCCAGCAAGGAGGGGTCGGAGTACCCGCTGAACCCGCTGGGGATGGGCCGGTTTTCTTTCCGGATGTCTTCGATCAGGAGGGGCTCACATCGGGACAGGACGAGGCCCAGGACCGACTGGGCCGACAGGGGCAGGGGCAGCCGTTCGGGGATATGCCCCCTGTCCAGGGTGTAGACGAGAACGAGTTCGTCGCCTCGGTGAAGGAAAAGGCTTCCGCCCCGTGCGTTCATGGCCCCGGCGAATTCGTGGAGCATCACGGGTCCCAGGTCCTCCTTGCCGTTCAAAGACGTGAGGCGCCGGGTGGACTTGACGATCTGGCGGAGGCGTTCGTTGATGTTCTCCAGGTCCCGGTTTCGTTTGATCAGGGAAGTTTCCGCGATCATTTTTTCCGTTTTGAGGTCCACGATTTCGGAAAAGTGATCCACAAGGTCGGACAGGTGTTCGTTGGTAAAGGGTTTTTTCAGGAAACGGAGGGTTTTACGGAAACGCTGTTCAAGGGCACGGTCCTTTTCACCGAAGGTCAGAACGATGACATGGCAGAGGGGGAGGCCGGCCATCATCGTTTCGATCAGGGCTGAAGGCGTTTCTGCGCCGTCGGGGACGTCGACCAGGACGATCTGGGGCTGAAAAGACCCTCGCAGGTTTCCCGTGTCCAATTCCCCGGGGGGGCAGCTTCGGATCTGGCGGTTTTCACTGTTCAGAATGTCCCGCAAATTCTCACGCTGGGTATTGTCCGGACTTACGATCAGGATTCGTTTGGTATTCATGTCGCCCCTTGGATACAGATTTCAACAACCCCCGCCACCGTCAACGATTCGCCGACCTGTATTTGGCCAGTGTTTCAAACAGGATTTTCTGGTTGATGGGTTTGGAGACGTAATCGTTCATCCCCGATTCGATGCAGCGTTCCCTGTCTCCTGTCATGGCGTTGGCCGTCATGGCGATGATGGGAATGGATTTGTTGATCACCGGAGACTGGGGATTCCGGATGGTCATGGCTGCCTCGAGTCCGTTCATCTCCGGCATCTGGATGTCCATGAGCACCATGTCGTAGGACGGGACTCCCGGTTTGCTCAGGGCCTCCACCGCCTCTTTGCCGTTGGACACCACATCGACCCGGTAGCCTTCCTTCTCGAGAAGCCGGATGGCCACTTTCTGGTTGACCGGATTGTCTTCGGCCAGAAGAACCAGGCAGTCGTTCGCTTTTTTTTCGGGGATATCGTGGCGGGTCACGAAAATTTCCCGGCGGGGGGCTGTCTGACGGGCTCTGTTGTCGTCGTTCACGATGGCGATGCACTGGAACAGCTGGCTCTGCCGGACAGGTTTGGTGAGGTAGGCGGAGAACCCGATTTTTTTCATGCGCTTGGCATCTCCCCGCTCTCCCTGGCCCGTGCACATGATCAAGAGGGTGTTCTGGAGAAGGGGGTCGTTCTTGATCAGGATTCCCAGGTCCTCGCCGCCCATGCCGGGCATTTTCTTGTCCAGGATGGCCAAATCGAATGGCTCGCCGTTCTCGGCGGCCTCACGCAGGAGGGCCAGGGCGTCGTTGCCGTTGGTGGCGTCCCTGTAACGGCAGCCCCAGGATTTCAGGTATTCGGACAGCACCTGGCGGCTGGACGAGCTGTCTTCGGCGATGAGGATCTTCAGGTTTTTCACGAGAACGGGGCTTGCCGATTCGAAATGCGGAACGTCTTTCTGTTTTTCCAGATCCACGGTGAACCAGAACGTGGAGCCCTGGCCCGGAACGCTGGTGACCCCGATGTCCCCGTTCATTATGTGGGCCAGTTCCCGTGAGATGGAGAGGCCCAGGCCGGTTCCCCCGTATTTCCGGGTGAAGGAGGCGTCGGCCTGTTTGAAGGATTCGAACAGGGTGGGCACGATGTGTTCCGGAATGCCGATTCCCGTGTCTTCCACGTCGAAACGGATCAAAGCCCGGTCTTCGTCTTCGGAAACCAGGGACACGGTGAGAAAGACTTCACCTTTTTCGGTGAATTTGATGGCGTTGCCGCAGAGGTTCATGAGGATCTGGCGTATCCTTCCCGGATCGCCTTTCACGAAAACCGGCACTTTCTGGTAGATCAGAAGGGAAAATTCCAGGTTTTTTTCGCTGGCTTTGATGGAGAGGACTTCCCCCACGCTTTCGACCATGCTCCGGAGGTCGAAGTCGATGTGTTCCAGATCCATTTTCTTGGCTTCGATCTTGGAATAGTCCAGGATGTCGTTGATGATCACGAGAAGGGCTGCGGCGCTTTCCTGGATCAGGTCGGCGTAGTTCCGCTGTTCCTCGTCCAGGTCCGTGCCGAGGAGAAGATCGGCCATGCCCATGACGCCGTTCATGGGCGTCCTGATTTCATGGCTCATGTTGGCCAGGAATTCGCTTTTCGCCATGTTGGCCAGTTCGGCCTTCACGGCCATCTCGTTGGCCCTTTCGATGGCTTTCAAAAGTTTCTCGTTGGCTTCCCGGAGTTCGTCTTCGGGATTGGGGTCCCGGAGCCTGAGGGTCTGGTTGATGCGGTCCAGGTCGTCGGTCAGGGTCTTCAGGTTTTGGGGGAGTTCGTCATATGAAAGAACGCCGGGTTGAGTCCGTGATTTTCCCACAAGGATCATTTCAGGGTTGAGATGGGAGCCTTCACTTGCTTCTGTTCCGGCAGATGAAACAAAGGAACAGGCATACCCTTTTTCCCTGAGGGCTTGGGATACGGCGCAGGCGTGGTCCCTTCTGTGGTCGAGGATCACGAGCCAGGGTTCCTTGTCTTTCTGGTCTGGACTGTCGTTTACGGTCATGGCCTGCGATGTCTGTCCGGTTTTTCCGGATGAGGGTTTTCCTTCCCCGGCCCGGTGTTTTTCTGTGACGTTCGGTAGAAAAAAGTTTTTCACCCCGACCCCGGTGATCACCTGTCCGCTCCTGTCGGTTTTTTCGTAACAGGCTCCGCATGCCAACACACCACATCCACTTGCCGGATTGAAATCATGATGATCTGGACGATACTTTTGGGATCGTAACTTGTTTTAATCTCACACAAAAAAAATGAATTTGCAACGCCTAAATCGCTGTTTTTTCCAGGGAACACTTTGGCCTGACGGGATTTTGTCTTGTGTTTTTCAGGGATCTGTGGTCTAGATATTTGTAAATTATCATATAGTTAGACCAATTCAGGAATCACACCGGCAGTAACGGTCAAGGACTTGGTCGTTGGCCAGACAGCTCATTTTTTCCACAGGACCGGCTTTTCCCGAAGGCGATGGACAGGCTTCGGTTCCGGGGCGGATCGTTTTTTCCGTCTGGCCGGGGCCGACGGTCAGGCAGGTGATCGACAAAAAAATCAGGCGCCCCATGACAGAACAACACACGATCCGTGAAAAACATCAGGAGCCGGTTGTGCTTCTCGCTTCGGCACGAAGCGATGACACGGAGATTTTTGCAAGCGTTACGGGTGATAGTGGATTTCTTTTGGTTCCGGTGGGTTCCGTCGAAAAGGTGCGGGAAATACTTGAAACGGAAGACGTGGCCCTGTTGATCGTGGATCGGGATTTTTCACATGAAGGGGGCCTTGAAGCCGTGGCACGCCTCCGTGACCTCGACCTGGTCAGGGACGTTCCTCTGGTGGTCATGGCGGACAGGGAAAGGGCCGAAGAGGCTCCCCGCTGTTACGATATGGGAGCCGTTGATTTTCTGCTGCGCCCCGTGGATCCCCTGATGATGAAGAAGAAAATTTCCTTTTTCGTCGAGCGTTCCAGGCTGAAGCGGCAAAACGCCGCCTGCGGAACGGCGGAAACCCGCCGGATCAACCGGGCCCTGTCCGACCTCGCCGGGGGTATCGCCCACCAGTTCAACAACACCCTCAACATCATCACCGGCCATGTGGAACTCTTACGGATGGACTTCCCGGACAATGCCAGCGTGAGCCGGTTCAGCGCCATGGTCTTCGAATCGGTGAAACGGATGACAGCCCTCACCGACAAGCTTTTGGCCTATGCCAGGACAGGGAACAGCAGCCAGGGACAGGTGGAACTGAACGGGCTGGTTTCCAGCTGCCTCAGTAAAGCCTTCAGGGCCCCGGAAAGTATCGCCGTGGATTCGGACCTCGATTCGGGAAGTATGCTCATCGACGCCGATGAACACAAGATGTCCATGGTGGTTTCGGCCATCATGAACAACGCTGTGGAGGCCGTGGGGGATTCGGGGCGGATCTGGGTGAGGACCCGTTTTATCCGGGGCGGAGACCGGCGGGGAGCCCGGGGCATGGCGGGACAGGCCCATGTGGCCTGTCTGGAGATCCGGGACAACGGGGTGGGCATGAGTAGGGACGTGGCCGACAGGATGTTCGAACCTTTTTTCTCCACCAAGTTTCAGGGAAGGGGCCTGGACATGGCCGCGGTCCAGGGAATCGTGACCAGCCACGGGGGGTGGATCGGTGTTCAGACGGCGCCCGGGGAGGGAACCACGGTGTCGGTGTACCTGCCGGTTTCGTCCTACAGGCCGGCCAGGGTTTTCACAGATCCTGGAAAAACCCTTGAGGAGGTCACGGGAACCGTTCTGGTGATCGACGATGACGACTGCGTCCGGGATCTGGCCGTCACCATGCTGAAACGGCTGGGATACAAACCTTTCGCGGCCGCAACGGGCCGGGCCGCGCTGGAGATGGCGGAACGGATGAAAGACAGGATCGACCTGGCCATGATCGATATCGAGATCCCCGATATCAAAGGGGATGAGCTTTACCCCAGGCTGAAGGAGATCTGCCCGGACCTCAAGGCGATCGTGTGCAGCGGTTACTCCGTGGATGGCCGGGGCGAGGCCATGATCAAGGCGGGAGCCCAGGTTTTCATGCAGAAACCCTACAGTTTCGGAGAGCTGGCTATGAATATGCGAAAGCTCATCGAACGGAGGAAGGAAAAACGCTATCGGGTGAAAGACGGTCACGTTCTGCTGTCCGGAAGCCGGGAAACGGTGAAGAACACCCTGGTGGATATCAGCCGGTCAGGGGCCGCCATAGGTCCCGTTGATTCCGTGTCCTGGTCTTTTACAGGCTGGGGTGAACTGGCCCTTGTGTCGGAACCGGCCGGCCTGATGATTCCGGGGGTTCCTTTCCGGATTCTCACGTCCGGGAACGGTTCGGGTTTTTCCGGGAAACAGGGGCTGGAACCCGATCTGCTTCATCTGCAATTCGGCGCTCTTACCCATGATGTCCTGAGCAGGGTGGACGGCTTCATCGCCCGCTGCGGCGAAGCCCTTTAGTATTACCTGGCAGACAAACAGACTCACATCCATGGCGGCGACGATCTATGGTGTACAGAATCAAAACAAACATCACAAGCAACCGCCTGTCCTTTGTCCTGCTTCTCTACATTCTTCTTTCCAGCGCCCTTTTTACCTTTCTGGCCTCAGGGTTCCAGTTGTATCAGCTTTACCGAAGGGACATGCGAAAAGTCCAGGACGTTTTCAGCCAGATCGAACGGAGCTATCTGGCCCCCATCGCAGCCAGCCTGTGGTCCTATGACACCCAGCAGATGGAAACCCAGATCCAGGGGCTCCTGAATCTTCCTTCCATTGTCAAGGCCGAGATAAGGGATGTGACCGGCAGCCAGGGCCGGCCCATCGTCACCCTCGGGGATATCCATGACCGACGGTTCATGGAAAAAAGTTATCCCCTGAACCGGGAAGGGCTGGAAGGCGGGATGGCCATGGGAACCCTTACGGTTTACGCCGGGCTTGACTGGATCAAGGACAACGTGATCCGCCAGGCGTTCTCCACGATCCTGATGAAAGTGATGGAGATCTCCATCCTGTCCATGTGTATCTTGATCATTTTCCACCATCTGATCATGAAACATCTCACCCGTATCGCCCAGTTTTTCAGGACCCTCGACATCAACAAACTCGATGTTCGTCTCAGTCTGGAACGAAGAAGCTCGGAAAATAAAGATATCCTTGATTTCATGGTGGAGGCCATCAACGGTATCAACGAATATCTGGCCGCGGACATCGCCAGGCGCACCGAAGCGGAGGAAAAACTCAGGCGGATCAACGAGGACCTGGAGATCAGCAAACGTGAAATCGAGGAACAGAGCCGCAACAAGACCCGGCAGATGATGGTCTCGGATATACTGAGGGAAGAAGAGCATCTCGGGGCTCTGGCCTCCCGCCTGGTGTCCTATCTCTGCGACGTGATGGGAGCCGGAGTCGGGCTGTTCTACTACGTGGACGAAAGGGACGGGATGGTCCGGGCTGTTGGAACCTTTGCGGCAGATGGTTCCGACCTTTTGTCCAAGGTTTTTCCCGTTGGAGAGGGGCTGGTGGGACAGGCTGTCCGCAGCCGGAGAATGATGACCTTGGACACACCCGGGGACACGGGACTTGTGGTCAAATCGGCACTGGGGTTTTCCAAGCCTTCCCATATCCTGATTTTCCCTTTTGAGAGAAAAGGCCGTGTGACAGCTGTATTTGAAGCGGGTGGATTTCATCCCTTTCCAAGGGAACGGGTCCATTTTCTCGAACAGATTGAAGAACGGGTGGCTGTAGCCACGGAAGCGGCCGTTTACCGGGGGCTGATGGGTCAAACGAAAGACAGCGGCTCAGGGGGCAAAGAGACCGAACGATGAACGGGACAGGCGGACAGGGTCAGGACCGGGTGAAACCCCCGGAAAAGCGGACGATACTGGGGATGGGAAACCGCCTTGTCCTCTGGTTCGTGCTGTTCGCCCTGCTGCCCCTCGGCCTGACGGTTCTCGCCGGCCACATGCTTTTGAAAGCCCAAACCGAAGACCAGACGGAAAGGCTCATGCGGAGTCTGGCCGCGTCCATGAAACATGATGTGGAGCATTATTTCGAGGATATGTCCATGGCGTTCCAAGCCCTTTCGGGCCGAAGGATCACCCGGGCCATGATGGACAGCGTCGATTCTGAAAGGGCTGGGGAGCGCTCTTCGTCTCACGAAATTTACGGAACGCCGGAAGATATCCGTGACGAATTCGAGATCACGGTTCTCCCCCAGCACCTTAAGCCCGAATCCTACCGGGACCTGTTCATGATCGATACCCGGGGAGTGGTCACCTACTCCAAAAACGGAGGTCTTGCCAAAGGCTCCGACCTTTTCGGAAAAACATATTACGACACCTTGTTTTCCGGGGCCCTTAAAACCGCCATGAACACCGACCGGGTCGTTTTTTCCGATTACGAGTACGCACCCCAGGGCGGCGAAAACGTTCCCGTGGCCCATATGGTCAAGAACTTGTCAGGCGTGAATGGCGAAACCATCGGCCTTCTGGCTGTGCGTTTCGATGTGGAAGGCTTGAACCGGGTGGTGGGCGTACACGCCGACCTCGGCCAGACCTTCGATCTTTATCTCTGCGGTATCGACGGACGGCTGAGGACGGACAAGGGGAAACGTACGGTCAAAAAAGCCCTGACGCCATGGGATCTGGCCGTGGGAAAAACCAGAGAGGTCTGGGGGAAGGAGGACCTCCATTCGGGGCTCAACCGTCAGGCCACGGAGGATGGGACGACCATGTTCTGGGTCAGTTCCCCCCTGACCGTTCTGGGAGTCCCTTTCATGATTGTGGCTGAAATGGAGGGGAAAGACGTCTATGCCATGAAAGACAAGGTCTGGGTGGCTCTTTTTTTTCTGGCGGCCATTCTTGCCGTGGTGATGGCAGGCCTTGCTGTGGCTCTGGCCGGAAAGATCATCCAGCCTGTCTCGGCCCTGGGGGACTGGGCTGAAAAAGTGGCCATGGGAGACCTGACCCTGGTGGAGATCGACTGTCCGGACGATGAAATGGGCCAGTTTGTCCGGAATTTCAGGCGGGTGGTGGAGTTTCTGAAAGAGACGGCCCGGCTGGCCATGGACCTGGCCGCAGGGGATTACACCACCGACATCGAATTGAGGTCGGCTAACGACGAGCTGGGCCATTCCCTCAAACGGATGACCGAATCGCTGAAAGACGCGGCCAGGGCCATGCAGGCCCTGGCCTCCGGAGATTTCCACGCCCAGGTGGCTGTCAAGGGCCCCAGCGACCTGTTCGCCCTGTCCCTCAACGGGATGGTCGACAGGTTGAGGGAAACCCACGAACAGGGACGTATCCAGGCCCGCCAGAAAACCCTCCAGGCCGATTTGAACGAGATTCTCCGGGGAGACAAGACCCTGGACGACCTGAGCCGTCACGTTCTTTCCTTTTTCTGTCTTTGTTTCAAAGCCTCCGTGGGGGCCTTTTACGTCCGGGACGGAAAGGACGACCGGTTGAAACTCTACAGCGGTTTCGCCCTGTCGGCCCACAGGACTCCGCCCCTTTCCATAGATCCGGGAGAGGGCCTTGTGGGACAGGTCATGAGGGAAAAACGCAAAATCGTGTTTTCCGACTGCCCCGGGTACTTTCTCGATGCCCAGGCTCTGGTCGCCGAAATCAGGCTGGCCTCGGTGATGGCTTTTCCCTTTGTCCGTGAGGGCCGGGTGGAGGGTGTGGTGGAGCTGGCTGTCCATGGCAGGTTTTCCGAAAAGGACCTGGATTTTCTGGATCTGGTTTCCGAAAGCGTGGCCATCGCCCTGTTCTCAGCGGTGTCACGGCTCAGGATGAAAGAGCTGTTAGACAAAACGGTGAAACAGGCCGACGATCTGAGACAGAAGCAACAGGAACTGAACCTGATCAACAAAGACCTCAAGGAACAGGCTGAAAAGCTCCAGAAGTCCGAACGTCAGCTCATGGCCAAGGAAGAGGAACTGATCCGGATCAACACGGCTCTGGAGGAACGGAGTTATTACCTCGAGCAGCAGAAAGACGCGGTCAGGGAGAAGAACCTGGAGCTTGAAAAAATCCAGGCCGAGCTGATCGAGAAAACCCGGAGTCTGGAAAGCGTCAGCCGTCACAAGTCGGAATTTCTGGCCAACATGAGCCATGAACTCAGGACGCCCCTGAACAGCATCCTCCTGATCTCCCGCCTCCTTTCGGAAAACCGCCAGGGAAATCTGGTTAAAAGGCAGATCGAGTTCGCCCAGACCATCCATATGGCCGGCCTGGACCTGCTCAACCTTATCGACGACATCCTGGACCTTTCCCGGATCGAGGCCGGCCGGCTCGAACTCCTGCCTGTCCAGGCCAGGCTGGCGGACATCGAACGGCGGATCAGGCTGAATTTTTCCGATATATGCAGGGAAAAAGGGATCGACCTCGTCACGGACATCCGGGCGAACACCCCGGACGCCCTTTTTGTGGATCTGAAGAGGCTGGATCAGGTTCTCAAGAACCTGGTGTCCAACGCGGTGAAATTCACCGTTTCAGGTCATGTGAAAATTGTTTTTTCCGTGCCGGAACATTTTCCCCCGGAGCTTCAGATCCAGGGCGAACCGGCAAAATCTCTCATGGTGAAGGTGGAGGACACGGGGACGGGGATTCCGGAAGACCGGCATGACGCGGTGTTCGAGGCCTTCTGCCAGGCGGACAGAAGCATTGGAAAGAAATACGGGGGAACAGGGCTTGGCCTCTCTATTTCACGGGAGCTGGTCCGGTTGATGGGCGGGGGGATCCTGCTCCACAGTGAGGTGGACGTGGGAAGCACCTTTGTTTTCATCATCCCAAACGTGTTTGGGGATAACGGGGAAGAGAACGTCCTGGAAAGCCAGGATACGGCCGTTGCGCCGCCTTTGGTGGAAAAAGGACAGGAGGACGTGGAGCTTGCGGCCGCTCACCGAGAACTGGCCGGGAGCAAGATTCTCATTGTGGACATGGACATGAGAAACGTCTATGCCCTGATCCACTGCTTCGAAAACGATCAGCTGACCATTCTCGTGGCCCGGAACGGAGACCAGGGGCTTGAGATTCTCGAGCGGGAAGGGGATGTGGATCTGGTGATCATGGATCTCCTCATGCCGGGCATGGGAGGTGTGGAAGCCATGGAGTTCATCAGGCGCCATGATCGGTTCAAGGATACTCCGGTGATAGCCCTCACGGCCAGGGCCATGAAAGGCGACCGGGAAAAATGCCTTGCGGCCGGAGCAAACGCCTACCTTTCAAAACCGGTGGCCCTGGACCGTTTGATGGATATCATGAAAGATCTGTTGAGAAGAAACCGTGAAAATGAGATAAAGAAAAATGCTGATGGAGCCGATGCTTAAATGAAAGCGTGCTTCGTATTCGATGAACCGTAACAGCCGGCGACCGATCGGGTCAAACAAAAGGAAACGGGTCCATACTGCGGTTTCGGCTGGTTCGTCAACCGTGAATAATTCTAAAACAACAGGTTCCTGATCATGGAAATTCAGAAAGACCACAACGTGGACGCAGTGAGCCGCGTGGTGATGCTCATCGAAGACGAGGATATCGTCATGGAGGTGGGCAGGGCCATGATGGAGAAAATGGGATACTCGGTCATCGAGGCGGCCACAGGCCAGAGTGCCGTGGACGCAGCCAACGACCCCGGCGTCCGTTTCGACCTCGTACTCATGGACATGGACATGCCGGACATGAAAGGGCCGGAGATTTTCGACCTCCTCACGGCGGCAAGGCCCGGGGTGAAAGTCATCGTCTGCAGCGGACAATCCGAGGATGAATCGGTGGACGACCTGATGGCAAGGGGTGTTCACGGCTTTCTCCAGAAACCTTTTTCCTATAAAAACCTGGAAACCATTCTGGTCCGCCATCTGGACAGGCGTCACGAACCCAGGGTCAGGACCCTGGACAATTTTCTGTCCGTGTCCGGAGACAAGGGAATCCGGAACATCCGCATTGTGGACATCAGCCGGGGCGGCCTGGCCTTTGTCTGTGACGAAAAAGAGGACGACCGTAACGCTCTGATCGACGTGGCCGTGATCATGGCGGACAAAGGCGTGAATCTGGATGATCTGGAATGCCGGATCGTTTCGGACCGGACCCTTGACCCCAACGATCCTGAAACAGGAGAGGCCATGAAGCGGATCGGCGTCTCTTTCGGAAAAATGACCAAAGAGCAGTTCGACAGATTGTCAGCCCTGATCAGTGTCTGTTCGGGCGCAGCTTGACGGCTGGCCAGACTTCCTGAATGATTGTCGTGTGTCCGCACCGTTTCGGAGCATCTCATAAACGGCGTGGACACACGTCTCCGAGCCTTTCCCATTCCATCCCCGTTTCCATGTCCCGAAGATCTGGCAAACCCCCTGTCACATGCACTTCAGGCTGGCGAAATGCCGGCTGCCCAGGTTGAGGATGGGAAGGTCGTTCTGGCATGTTTTCCTTGCCCCGACCTCGTAGCATTTTCCCATGGCGGTCTGGCCCACGGGGATGCACCAGACCACTTTGGCCTGGCACTGGGCCATGGATTCCGACCCCATGGGAATGGGTTTGAAATCCACCATCCTGATCTCGATTTCCGTTCCCGGTTCCAGTTTCTTTTCCGTCACCAGGCAGAGGCCCTCGGCGCTGGTGTTTTTTGTGGACGCTCCGAAAGATTCCCTGGCGATGGTCCCGAAAGGCGTCATGGGAAGGGCTTCCGTATGGGATGCCACGATGGGGAACTCGTCCGGAAGGAACATCACGGGGATGGATACGGATTTTCTCTTGTAAAGTCTGCTTGATTCAACCATGGCGTTACCTCCTGAAATAGCGATGGTTCGTAAAGCTAAAGGGCCCGGTCGTGTTCCGGTATGTGTCACAGACAAAGTGAAGATCCGAGGTCAGGCGAAAACGCTGCGATTCAGGTCAGGCAGTCGCAAATGAGGGTTTCGGTTTCCCTGGAATGAGAATGTGTGTTCGATGCCAAACAACGAACGGCCGACACGGTGGTCAATGTATGATTTATAATAAAGGATCTGGGGGCCTGAAGTCAAAGCAAATGTCTGGTTGTTTCGATAAAACCCATCTCCCCCAGAAAACCATACCAGGCCCTGCCCCGGACCCGTTCGTTGAAGATCAGCCAGTGCCCGCCGGTCATATAGCGGTAGTTCTTGAAGTTCCAGCGTTTCTGGAGTTCCACCAGGTACTCGAAGGGGCAGAGCCGGTCGCCCCGGGAGGCCACGAACAGCATCCGGTCTGTATCGAGTTTCGGCCGGTGGTTCAGGGGTGAGGGAAGCTCCCAGACTTTCACGATTTTTTCCATGAACGAGGGTTCGATCTCAAATGGCAGCCGGGCAAAGGCCGGGCCGTAGGGTTTGGAGAAATTCACCGCCGGAACCATCATGGCGGCGAAGGCGTGACGGTCGGAAAGGCAGGAGTAAAGGGCCGCGTTGTAGCCGCCCAGGCTGGCACCGATGAAACCGATGGCGCCAGCTTCGAGTTTTTCCAGGAGAAGACGGGCGGTGTGGAGGTCGGCCATGCTCTGGCCCATGGCCTCCAAGGACATGACCACATCGTCCGTCTGGACAAAGATGCCCCGGAGAAGCCGGGACGCGGGAGCCCGTCTCCAGTGGAACGGGGTGATGAAAAGGGCCACGTCGAGCCCCATAGCGTAGAGCTTTTCCACATGGAACATGCGGTGGGCCTGATCCGGTTCACCCAGCATGTACCCGTGGAGACAGAGCACGGTTTTACCCGGAGGTTCGGGATGGACCCACCGCACCAGGTAGCCTGTCCTGTTTTCGGGAAAAGACAGGTAGCGGTCCCGGATCAGCGGATTTTTCACCTGGTAAACGCTATCCCAGGACAGCACCTGGAACCGTCCGTCTTTGTAGGGTTTGTCTTCCACAACCCGGTGTTCCGGGACCTCGTCGGACACCGTGAAGAACCCCGTGGGGTTTTCCACGGTGCCGTTTTCGAAATAGAAATCCACCTGCCGCTCGTACTCGGCCCGAGCGATATTCCGGGGTTTTTTGAACGGCCGGGCGATGCGCGGAGCTGAAAGGAACACCTCGTCCACGCAGCCGCCCATGACATCCAGGGTCTTTTTGTACAGGGACACGGTGTGTTCATTCATGGCCGATCATCCATCGGATCTGGGGTTTTTTCCGGGAGGCGGTAAAGGCGTGCCGGTAAGCCGGGTAACCGAGAACAAGACAGGCGTAGACTTTCCGGTCCTTGGGCACGGCCACCTTCCGACGGAGTGACGCGGAATGGGCCAGGGCCAGCACCAGGAACCCGATGTAGCAGGAACCCAGGCCCAGGCTGTGGGCATAGTTCATGATGTGGGTGGCGGCGATGTTGCAGTTCTCGTTCACGAAACTGCCTTTTTTCGGCCCGTGGATCAAAACCAGAACCGGCGCGTTGTGTAGGATGTAGTCCCTTCCCTTGTCCGCTTCGGCGATGTAGTGGTCCATGGGGTCCAGGTACCGGCTGATCCCCTCGGGGTAGAACCGCTTCAGCACGGTGTAGATGCTTTTGCCCAGACCTTTGCGGGTCCTGGCGTAGAGGCTCTTGCTGAAGCCGAACACCTGATCCGAGATGCCGCTCAGAATTTTTCTGTCCTGGATCACGGTGTAGGACACGTTCTGCCCGTTGCTGGCCGTGGGGGCATGGCTTGAAACGTCGAGGATCTCTTCCAGGACTTCCCGTGGCACCGAATCTTTCCGGTACTGGCGGATGCTGCGGCGGGACAGGGCGATTTCTCTGTAGACCTCAGGTTTCACAAGGTCCCGGTCGACCCGGGTCACCTGGTCGTAGTCCAGGGCTTCATGGAAAATGGCGGATTTGGGGCAGACCGCCACGCAGTGACCGCAACGGTTGCAGAGTTCGGGGGCGGCCATGAACGGTTCGTCGTTCACGGTCCTCCATGCGCCGGACACGCATTCCCGCACACAGAGCATGCACAGGTCGCACCGGTCTTTGATTCTCTGGATTTTCATGGGGTGTACTCCACTCGTAGAATGTGGTTGTCGAAACGTGTCCGGACACGGCCAAGGCTTTCGAGAACCTGGATATGGGTGAATACCTCGGCGATGGCGAGGTACAGTTCAAGCAGAAAACGGCGGGACTGGCGGATTTCCGGAAAGTGCCCCAGGGCCATGGTGTAAACCGTCTGGCCCGGGTGACGCCTGATCGTATCGAGAATGGCCTGCTGCCGCTGGGAAAAACTGGCCTTGTACATGGCGTGGATCTTCGAGAAATTTCCGATAATCTGGCCGTGGGCCGGAAAGACGGTGAGCTGGCCCAGGCGTTCGATTTTTTCAAGGGATTCGTAGAATTCCTTCTGGCTGCTCCGTCTGGGCGGTCCGTCGGTTTCCAGCATGGGAAAGGCGTTGGGCGTGATGTGGGGCAGGATGTGGTCTCCGGCGAACAGGAGCTTTTCGCGTTCCAGATGAAAACACACCGATCCCCGGGTGTGGCCCGGTGTTTCGATGATCGTGGCCCTGTAATCCCCCAGGCCCAGGCTGTCGCCGTCCCTCAACGGGACATGGACGGGACAGCCCCGTCCCATGCGCATCCGGAACAGAAAGAACATGGGAACGATGCCCAGATGGTAGCGAAGGGGTGTGCCTGTGAGCCGGAGAAAACGCCGGTAGGCCGAGGCGGGCACGTCGGAGCCCGTCTCGATGGCCTGGGTGTCCGCAGGATGGGCATAGACCATGGCCTTGCCGCCTCCCAGGTCCAGGATTCTCCGGGCGGCTCCGTAATGGTCCACGTGGCCGTGGCTCATCACGATCCGGTCGATGTCCCGGAACCCCATTCCGATGGTCTTCAGGCGGTCTTCAAGATACCGCCAGGTGGCGATGGTCCCGGTGTCGAGAAGGGCCACGCTGTCCTTTCCTTTGAACAGGTAGACGTTCACCGGCCCGGGTTTCTTTCCGGCAAGGGGCAGTCGGACCCGGTAGATTCCCGGATAGATCTGAACCGGATTCACTTAGGCCTGTTCCATGGTTTTTTTCAGCCAGGCTGCCACGGAAGGGGCGACCTCGTCCACGTTGTTGGTCATGATCAGGTGTTCCCTGTCCTTTAAAAGGAGAAATTCCTTGGGGCAGCTCAGCCGTCGGTAGAGGTCCTCCACGTAATCCTGGGGGAAAATGTGGTCCCTGTCGGAGTGGACCACCATCACGGGTACGGTGATTTTTTCGACCGGTTTCGGGAGGGGCGTCATCACCAGGGAGCGGAGGGCGCGGAACGTGAACCAGGTGACGGCCAGGGGATCTTTCCTGAGAAAACCGGCGGCGTCACGTCCGTCGGGCAGGAACTCCCGGGTCAGGTCCAGGTAAAGGGCCGAGGGAAAGGCGAAGTCCTTGTAAAAATCAAGAACCTTGAGGGCCAGGGGTGTGAGGGGTGCCGGCATGGTGAACCGGGCCAGCACCAGATTGTCACGGCCGTTGAGGTCGGCCAGGTTGTGGCAGACCGCGGCTTTCAGGGAATTGTCCCGGGCCGCGGCGTAGAAAGCCGCCATGCCTCCCTGGCTGCTGCCGGCGATGGCCACGTTGTCTCCGAACCGTTCCCGGGCGTAGGCGCAGACCGCCAGGGCGTCGTCCACGATGCCGCCAAAGGTGTAGTCTCCCCGGGGGCCTCCGCTTCGTCCATGGCCCCTGGGGTCGAAGGACACCACGTTGAACCCCTCGTCGTACATGGCTTTGAGAAAGCCCGTGTAAAGCTGGGCGTAGACCGACGTTCCGGGGATGAACACCAGGGTGGGCTTGCCCGGTTCACGGGCCAGAATTGTCAGGCTGACCGTTTCCCCAGAGATCCGGATTGTCGGCTGTTCGAGGATGTCTTTCACGGCGTCCAGGCCGAAGATATCCTTTTCAGCCTGGTTAAAGGCCTTGATCTCCCGTTCGGACGGAGGGTTGCGCCGGGTGATGATCCGGCTGGCCGCGTACCAGAGGGCGTGAAGCAGGACGAGATAAAAGGCCAGTTTGAAAAGAAGTATGATCATGAAAAACTCCTGTCGCACATCAAAAGGCGAATGAATGGTAAATGTGATTAAGAAGAACAACGAAGGGTGGCCACGTTTTGTTCTTCATCCGTGCTTTGACTGCATGGCCTGATTTGAATCAAAAATCAATGTTTTTTTCTTGGAAGGCCATCCCGTCACTCCACCTCGAAGACCCTGGCCCGGGGGTGATTCCGGCCCACCAGGCATTTGAACATGTTCAGCCGGTTCAGCTGGTTTGTTCCCTCGTAGATCTGGAGCAGCTTGGAATCCCTCAGCATTTTCTCCGCCCGGTTGTCGTGGCGCAGGCCGGCCTGGCCCATCATCTCCAGGGCCATGTGGCAGTTCCGGACGCCCAGGTCCGTGCCGCTGAACTTGGCCAGGGAACCCCAGCCTGCGGTGCGGTGAAACTCTTCGTCGGTCTGCCCGTCCAGGTGGATTTTCCGGAACAGCCAGGTGGCCTGGACCAGGTTCATCAAGGGGGCGGCGAAACGGTCGAGGATCGCTTTGGGCATGAACGTGAGATAGTAGTAGACCGGTTTCAGCTGGATGGTTCTGAACATGCCGTACAGGCCGTTGGCGTAATTGGATTCGGTGTAGGCCAGCCGGGCCAGGCTGAGGTTCTTGTACATTTCGGCCAGCATGGCCTGGGCCCATTCGTGGTTCACCAAGAGTTTGCCGTTCACTTCGGTGTTCAGGGCGAAATCCAGGGCCGTTTCATAGGCCCCCCGTGCGGCCCCCGCGCCCCAGGCCCCCACGCCGGCCCGTGACGAGCTCAGCACGTAGTCGAGGATCTGGGCGTTGGTGTTCCGGGCTCCGCGTTTTGTCCTGGCCCCGTCTTCGGGACCGCAGAGCACCAGGTCGTCGGGCACGAAACAGTCTTCAAAGATCAGCTCGCTGGCCGGGCAGATCTTGACCCCCATCTTGTGCTCCACCCGACCGAAACGGAAGCCAGGCGTGCCTGTTTTCACCGCCAGGATGATCATGCTGGACGAGGGGTTTTTCAGGTCCGTGTAGCAGATCACCATGTGCCAGGTGGACACGTGTCCGCTGGAAATGAACACCTTGGACCCGTTGATCTTGTATCCGCCTTCGACTTTTTCCGCGTGGCAGGCCACCTTGCCCCGTTCCACCAGTTCCACTTCCTCCACGTCCGTTCCGGCTCCCGGCTCGGTGATGGCCGTGGAGATCAGGCAGGGTCTTCCGGTCCGTTCCCCGTCGGCCACCAGACGGCAGAGACGGTTGATCATCCGGGGGTTCCAGGACCCGAAAATGGTGGAGATGGCCAGGTAGTGGACACAGATCAGGTTGGAAAGGCCCAGGCACGCGGACCCTGTTTCCTCCATGAAATAGGCCAGGGTGGGGATGCTGTACCCGTGGCCCCCGAACAGCTTGGGAATCCACATCGTGAAGAAGCCCCACTCGTTGGCTTTTTTCACCAGGTCCCAGGGCAGGTAATCCGGGTCTGCCTGCATGGTGCGGTCCATGGAAAGGGCGTGAGGTCTCACGACCTCCTCGTTGAACTTCCGGGCCAGGGCCACGACTTTTCGCGTTTCCCGGACAATGCCGGCAGGTTGCTTTGCGGTGGCTTTCAGGCCGCATGTGATGTCGTCGAAGGCCGGTTCCTGAGCCAGGTAATGTTTGATTTCTTTTCGTGTGATCATGGGTTTCTCCTGGTCAGATCATGGTTTCGATAAATGAGATCTTCCTGACGGGAACGATGCCCAAAAGGGCCTGGACGTGTTTGGCGTCCCGGAACCGTTTTTCCTGGCCGAAATCCTTCATGTAGCCCACGCCGCCCAGAAGCTGGATGCCGTCGGTGGTCAGGTCGCAGGCCATGTCCTGGATGTGCAGGGCCGCGGCACATGACCGGGCTTCCCACTTGGGTTCCTGGAGATCCACGGCTTTGCAGACCCTTTCCAGGATCATCTCGGCGTTGGTGATCTTGATGGCCATGTTGGACAGCATCATCTTGACTTCGGACCAGTTGATGATGGTGTGTCCGCCCTGTTCGCGTTTCTTCGCGTAGTCGAAGGCTTCCCTGAACGATCCTTTCATGATGCCCAGGGACATGGCGGCGGCGGCGGCGTGCATCCGGCCCGCCATCTTGTCGAAATAGTCCGACCCTTTGCCTTCCTCGCCGATGAGGGTTCCTTTGACTCCTGCGAATGTCATGTCCACCGCCGGACAGGCGTGGAGGCCCAGGCTGAGGATCGGCTCGCTTTTCGTCACGCCGTCCTGGTCAAGATCCACCAGGAACCAGGAGTAGGCTGAAGATCCCGGGCTGGACGCGGGAACCAGGGCCTGGCGGGCCATTCCCCCCAGAACCAGGTATTCCAGGTTTCCGGAAAGGACAAAGGTGTCGGCTGTTCGCCTGACGTCGGCCAGATGCCTGACTTCGGCCGGGTTGTTGAACACCGGCATGGCGACCAGGAAGTCCCGGACAGCGGTCTGTCCGGCGAGACGCCCCAGTTCTTGTGTGGCATCTGCGGCGAACATCAGTTCATGGGCCGCCGCCGTGGTGAAAAGGATGCCCCCCAGACTGCTGTCTTCCTGGCAAATCGGGTCGAGGGTCACGGCCAGGGCCGAAATCCCCTGGTTCATGCCGTTCATGGTTTCGGGAAGGAGAATGTGGAAGAAATCCAGGCCAAAGGCCTTGTCCAATACCTCGTCGAAAAAAGGGCCGAAGGGGTAGGTGTCGTTTTTCTCACGGTCCGGGGCCAGCTGTTTTTTCGCGAATTCCGAAGCGGCCTTGGACAGAAGGGCCAGCTCTTTCTTGCTTGTTCTCGGAGCGGGCTTCCGGACTTCCCAGGCTTTGGCCAGAGCGGCCTGCTCTTTTTGTCCGTCGGTCATTCCCACAACACCCGTCGAAGGGCGAAGAAGGACCGGATCGTTTTCATGGGTGAGGACCGTCGTTTCATGGGGATGTTGCATGTCGCCTCCTTGAAATGGTTCGTGGTTGAAAATCCGGTACAAAGTGACTTGGCACAGGCTTGATCTGGCCCGGCCTATTCTTTCGCCGGTTTGACACCGCTGAAAACGGCGAAACTGTAATTCTGGTACCAGCAGTTGACTGCGTCAAAACCCGCGTCTTTCAGCCATTGCAGCTGGGATGACAGGGTCGACATGTCATCTTCCTTCATTCGCTCATGGGCAGCGCTGATTTCCTCGTCCGTTGCCCCCGCCTCCCGGATCTGCCGTTCCCAGGCGGCTTTGTAGGCGGCCTCGATGTCCGGCGTCTCCCCAAGCACCTGGTCGGCGTTGATGAAAGACCCTCCGGGGTTGAGATGGGCGAAGACGGTTTTGAATAACGCCCGTTTCTCGTCCTCGGTCAGGTGGTGAATGGAAAGGGAGGAGATGACCAGGTCGTAATTCCCCTGAATCGTTCCGGGCTGGGCGTAGTTTGAAACGACAAAATCGAACCGGTTGGGGTAAGGCCCGAGCCTTTCCCTGGCCACGGCCAGCATGTCGGCCGAGATATCCAGCAACACGATGGACGAGCCGGGATAGCCCGCAGCCACCCTTTCCGCCATCAGGCCCGTTCCCGCCCCCAGATCCAGCACCCGTATCGGTTCATCCTTTTCGAAAGGCGCGATGTCCAGGGCGACCCGGTAAAAATCATCGAAACAGGGAATCAGTTTTTTTCTGGACAGGTCATAGCTGGCGGCGTATCTGTCAAAAATTTCTTCTACGGACATGGTCTCTGTCTGAACCTCCACAACTTTTTTAATAATCCAGCAACAAAAAACTCCTGAAAAGGTCTTCACAAATCAACGAGTTACCCGACTTCCCAACCCTGTCATTCCGGGCGGCCTCCGCCATGCGGAAGCGTTTGATAAAATACAGAACAGGGTTGAACCACATCGTTTGAAATCCGGAGCCGACCCGGAATCCACGCCGGTATGAGCTGATGGTCCCGAGCTTCATGCGCCCTAAACCTCCCACAGGTCTAAACCGGATGCGCGGCGTCAAAGGTGTCTGCCGTGACTCCCTGGTCTTCCAGGGGTTTTTTGATGATCCGGTGGGTGTTTGTTTTCGGGAATTCTTCCACAATGCGTATATACCGGGGAACGGCATATCTGGCCAGACGTTCCGAAAGAAAGGTCCTGAGGCTCCGGGGATCGAGGCGGTTTCCGTTCAGGATCTTCACGGCGGCCATGATCTCATCCTCTCCCAGCTCGGAGGGTACGGCGTAAACCGCGGCGTCCTCCACGTCCGGGTGCTGCATGATGGCGTGCTCCACCTCGTAGGCCGACACGTTTTCACCGCCTTTTCTCATGGATTCGGTGTTCCGGCCCACAAAGTAGAAGTAACCCCGGCTGTCCCGCCGGATGATGTCCCCGGTGTGGAGCCAGCCGTCTTTTGATTTCTTTTCCGAGGCCTCGGGGTTTTTGTAGTACTCCACCAGTTTCCGGCTGTTCCGGATGGCGAAGAGAAGCTCGCCCGGCGTGTTGTCCGGCACGTCCCGGCCCTCTTCGTCCACGATGCGGATGGATTTCATGCTCGGGGGTTTGCCTAAGGAACCGGGAGGCGCCGTGCCCAGGTTCATGATGCCCTTGCCTCCGCCGTCCACGGCTCCGTATCCTTCGAAGATCTTGACGCCGAACCGCTGTTCGAAGGGTTCCCACATGTCCACGGGGCAGGCCGCGGAAAGAACGATTCTCACCCGGTGGTCCCTGTCGTCGGATCGTTCGGGCTGTTTCATGAGAATGGGGATGATCGAGCCGATGGTGTTGAACACCGTGGCGTTGTAAGTTCTCACCGTGTCCCAGAACCGGCTGGCCGAAAATTTCCGGGACAGGGCGATGGTGCAGCGCACGGCAAGGGACATGGACACCGTGATGAACAGGGCGTTGCCGTGGCACAGGGACAGGTAGGTGTAGTACACGTCGTCCGGTTTGAAAAACACCCGGCCGCCCAGGCTTAAAAGCTGGACCCCGCTGGTGTTGTAGCGGTAGACCACGCCCTTGGGCGGGCCCGTTGTGCCTGAGGTGTAGATGATCAGGCAGATGTCTTCGGGGTTGTGTCCGATACCGGGGGCGGTGTCCGGTTGGTCGTACGCCTCGGACAGGCGGCGCATGCCGGGGGGGATCTCGATGCCCCGGGCTTCTTCCTCGATGTCGTTTACGATGATGTTTTCAGTACTGAGGTGTTCGAACCGGTCCAGGTTGTCGACCACCGGCCCCAGAAGTTCCGCGTCCACCACCAGGTGCCGGATGTCGCTGTGGTTCACGATGTAGGCCAGGCCGTCGCCTTTGAGTTCCGGGTTCATGGGCACGGTGTACATGCCGAGGGTCTGGGAGCCGAAAAAAAGGTCCAGGAACCGGG
This sequence comes from uncultured Desulforapulum sp., assembly GCA_964637565.1. Lineage (GTDB taxonomy): Bacteria > Desulfobacterota > Desulfobacteria > Desulfobacterales > Desulfolunaceae > DYJE01. The sequence continues at coordinate 10,230 of CAZWTY010000041.1, read as the reverse complement.
GGGAGTTTCGCATGATGATCCCAAGACCCGACCCTTTGCCGCATCCCAGGCCCTGGAGGTAATGTCCCAGTCGGTTGGCGTTGGCGGCCATCTCCCGGTAGGTGAATTGTTCGTCGTTGTAGAGAAGGCAGGGTTTGTCCGGGACTTCGGCGGCGCTTTCCGCGAGAAGCTGGGCCCAGGAAATGTCGAAAGTTTCGCCTTTCGCGAATTTTCTGAGTGTGTCTCTCAACCGGCCGTGCTTCGTCTCGTGGGACAGAAAGGAGACAGCGCCGGAAAACCCGCGTTTCACCCACAAGGCCGAGTACAGCTTCCGGACCAGGGCTGATTTCAGGGAGCCCCGGGCTTCTTCTTCCGGATGGCCGGCTTCCGGTTTTTTCCGGTTCCTCGCGGGGCCGGAATCTGTGCCCGGACCGAAGAGTTTCGGCCAGGCCAGGTCCCCGGGCTGGGTCAGGCGGGTGTAGTAGCCGCCAGGGTTGAAGTTCCGGGTGATCCGGATGGCGCCTTCGGGGCAGGCCGCAAGGCAGCATCCGCAGGCCACGCAGTTGGTGACGCCGGGCGCCGCGTCCCGGAGAAAGGGAATCCCGCCGTTCCAGCCGGTCTCGGCATCCCTTTCGATGGACCGGGCCGGGCAGATGAAGGTGCAGACGTCGCAGCGCCGGCATTTGGTCCGGTCAAAAGCCAGGACTGCGGTATCCATGTCCCTGGGTGAGTTGTAGTCGGGAATCCGTGTCCAGGGTTTTACGGTAACGGCTGTGGTCATGGCTGGTCCCCCTGTCTTTCCACTCTGGGTTTTTCGTTCATTCCGCCTTCGTACCAGTGGACAAGCTGGATTTCCCGGGGCACGGGACCGTCGGATTTCACTTTGGGCCAGCCCACGGCGATCAGGTCGTTCAGTTTGTACGGGTAGGTTACGTTGAAGAATTTCCGCCACTTGGGCAGGTACATCAAAAGTTTCACCAGGCCGATCCAGCAGGTGGCCGCGCCCATGCTGTGGGCCGCAAGGACCATGTTCTGGCCGCAGATCCCGATGTCCGTAGCCGGGCAGGACACCCCGCGCACATCCTCATATAAAAGGATCAGGGTGGGGGCGCCGTGAAACACCGGAGCCTTGCCCCTGGCGATTTCGGACAGAAGACCGAAGGGCACCGGGTGAAGCTGGTTTTTCTGGAGACGGATGATTATCTTCGCGTAGGGCTTCAGGAACACCCGCCTGAAAAACGAGGGGCGGTTGTAGTCCAGCAGCCACATGAAAATTTTGGCCATCATGGTCGCGTCCTTTTCCATGGCCTCGATGATGTCAGGGCTGTTCACCACGGCGAATTTCCAGGGCTGGGAGTTGCCTGCGGACGGGGCGTAGCGGCCCGCTTCGAGAATCCTTCGGATCATGAAATCGGGGATCGGCTCCTTCTTGAAAGCCCGGGTGCTGCGGCGGTTGAAAATCACCTGTTCCACCGGGGTCCACTCTGAAAGATCGGGGTTTTTTGTTTTCTTCTCTTCTGCTTCGTTGCCGGTTCCGGTCGGGTGTTTCTGGGATCTGGCACCCGTAAACGCCACCGGGCGTCCAAGGCCAGAGCTTCCTTCGTGGGTTTTCATGGATATGGAATGATCCTGCATGTTTTTCCCTTTCGAAAAATACAGGGTTGCCGAAGACCACGGGCTTGGAGACGATCAGGGCGAGGACGCCATGGAACTGAAACCGAATCCACAGTGAGAAAAAAACGCCGGTCCAAAAACCCGTTCAAAGATAATTTTCAATCGCGCCCTGGTTGCCGGCGCGGGCATCGTTGCGAAAAAGTCGAAATGCGCTGAAGACGAGGGCCGATAATGAACCCTTGAAACTAAATGACAGAAACACCCCCCAAGGGGGTAAATGTGAGAGATGGTTCATATATAGTCGACAAGCTGTGTCTCTGCAAGACTTTATGTCAGGCCCGGTACTCGATCGCCGTGAGGTTGCCTGGATTGATCGTCAGAACGAGATTCCGGCGAGCTTGAATGGTTGAGCATCGAACACAGTCCATCGAATGGTGAATGGATGTCACTTTCATTATTTCCGAAAAAATTCTGGAATTCCACACTATCTTAATGGAGTTATCCTTCATTCGATGTTGGACGTTGGGCGTTGAATGTTGATGGCTTCGTAAAAAGTCCGATTTCTGCGTTGCGCTTCATCCCTCGTCACTGCGGCGTACCCTAAGTACGCCTCATTCCTCGGGATTCGCGACGCCTTGAACTCGAACTTTTGTACTTTGCCATCCATTGATGACTTTTTACGAGTTCATCAATGTTCAACGTTCAACCGTTACTCCTTCGGAATATTCTTTTAACACCCTATCTAACGCGACGGCGCCTCGAGGATGTGCATGCACATCGCCGCCTCTTCGTGGCCCAGGGCTCCGCCGCCGTTTTCCGCCATACCGAGAACCGGGTTTTTCACCTGGCGTTTTCCGGCCTCCCTCCGGAGCTGAACCACCAGCTCGTGGATCTGGGCAAGGCCGCTGGCCCCGATGGGGTGTCCCCTGGAGGTCAGTCCTCCGCTGGTGTTCATGGGAATCCGGCCGTCCAGCCGGGTGGCTCCCGACTCGGCGAGGATCCCGCCCTCGCCCCTGGGGCAGAAACCCAGGTTCTCCGACTGGTGCAGCTCGCCGAAAGACGTGGCGTCGTGGACCTCGGCCAGACTGATGTCGCCGGGGCCCACACCGGCTGTTTCATAGGCTTTTTTGGCCAGGCGTTCGCCGATATCCGGCACGCTGCCGTGCTCGGGGTAGGCCTGGCCCGATCCCAGAATCGAGGCCCGGATTTTCACGGCCCGGCCCATGAGCCCCAGTTCTTTCACCTTTTTTTCCGAGCAGACGATGGCCGAGGCGGACCCGTCGCCGATGGGGGCGCACATGGCCCGGGTGATGGGAAAGCTGACGATCCGGTCGGCCAGCACTTTTTCCACCGGCACCTCGAAGCGGTACTGGGCGTTGGGGTTCAGGGTGCTGTTGAAGTGGTTCTTGGAGGCGATGAGGGCCAGTTGCTCCACGGTGCTGCCGTATTTTTTCATGTGCTGCCGGGCCGCGTAACCGTAGATGTCCATAAACGGCGAGTGGTCGGTGGCCCCGCTGATCTTCCGCAGCTCTTTCAAGGTGCCGTATCCGAGCTTCTCGCCCAGGGTGATGGCCACCACGATCTGGTCCCGAAGGTCCTTGAGCTGCTGCTTGACCGGTTTGCGCCCCTTACGCCCCGTCCTGTTTCCATGGGTCTGGTATTTGATCCTGAACGCTTCCAGGGCGTTCATGTCGTCGGCTGTCATGGAAAACCCCGAAAGGCTTCGACTGATCTCCACCACGTTTTCGATGTCGATGCCAGCCATGAAACCGGCGAACACCGCCATCTTGTTTTCCAGGTAAAGTTTCTCCGCACCCACGGCCATGGCCATGTCGTAATGGCCCCCGGCCACAGCCATCCAGGCGTGGTGAAACGCCGTGGACCCGCTGGCGCAGGCGTTTTCCACGTTGGTGATGGGGATGGTGTCGATGCCCGTGGGCCTGAGGGCCACCTGGCCCCGGATGCAGCTCTGGCCTTTCTGGTCGCCCCAGCCCGAGTTGGAAAACCACAGGGCCTGGATGTCTTTTTTGTCCACACCGGCGTCTTTCAGGCATCCCTCCACCGTCATGGCCGTCAGGTCCTTGATGCTTTGATCGAGGTACCGTCCAAAGGCAATGGTGTGGGCTCCGATCACATAGACGTTGTTCATGTGCCGCCTCCTGGGTTGTTTTTTGTGTAAAATTGGTTAAACCAAAACAACTACAAAAGTTAGCCTTATGTCAAGCAGAAAAGTATCCAATTCGAAAAAAACAATCACAAAGTCTTGCCTGGGTCGTAAAACCAGTGTAGAGATAGGCACTGAACCGGTTGAGGGTTCAGGCATTTCAGCCCAAGGTTGATGGCGTCGTAAAAAGTCCCTATGCGGCGTTACAGTGTTTGGCCTCTGGGCCTTTTTCCATAGCCATCGGGCGACTTTTTTCGAGTCCATCAAGGTTTGATGATAATTTTGAATATTTCCAAGAAACACTGACAAGAGGGTTATGGCCTTACAGAAACACGAAGTGGTGATCAAGAAACTGCTGCTGGACATTTTCAACAGCAAGCTCAAGGCGGGAACCAAGCTTCCCCCGGAACGGCAGCTGGCCCAGGACCTGAGCATCGACAGGACATCCCTCCGGATCGCCCTGAAGCAGCTCGAAGGCATGCAGGTCCTGGATATCCACCAGGGCGACGGCATCTACGTGAAAAACTACAGGAAACACGCCGGCGTGGATTTCCTCAGGACCCTGTTCATGCAGCAGGAAGAGGAAGGGGACGACATCCTGGTGGACGCCTACCTGATCGAGGAGGTCTGGGCTTTCTGGATGGAATTCATGCCTTTGATGATCCGGCTGGCCATGTCCCGGGTGACGACCATGGAAATGAAACGCCTGATCGACATCTTCGACGAGGAGCTGGAACACCTGGACGACCGGGACAAGATCGCGGAACTCGAAGTGCTGAGCCAGGATCTGGTGGCCGAGAAATCGGGAAACCTGGTGATGCTTTTGATCTCCAATTCCACCCGGCAGATGCGGACGAAAATCGTCCGGCTGTTCGTGAACACCCTGGACCGGGAGGTGATCAAAGGCCATGTGGAATTCAAGCGGTCCATGATGATGAGCTACCTGACCGGGGAAATCACCGACCCCGAGGTTTTTTCAAACGAACACAAAAAGCTCCTGGGATTCCACCGGGACCTGATCCGCAACGCCTGGACAGTCCTTGGCAGGGAAAAGGAACGGGCGGTTCCCGGGGCTTCTCCTCACACAACCACACACACAAACGAACAGGGGGTATGAAAGGATGGATAAGTTTCCCAAGAAACGGATCATGATCACCGGCGCCGGGTCAGGCCTGGGCCGCGCCATCGCTCTGGAATTCGCACGGCTCGGATGGAAAATCTGCGCGTCGGACATCAACATGGAACGGGCCGACGAAACCCTGGACCTGGTGAAGAAGAACGGCGGGTCCGGCTTTTCCGTGCTCTGCGACGTGACGAAGCCCGACCAGCTCGACACCCTGGCGGAAACCCTGGTCTCCCAATGGGGCGGGGTGGACATCATCGTGAACAACGCCGGAGTGGCCGCAGCGGGTTACATGGAAAAAATCCCCCTGGAAACCTGGGACTGGATTGTGGACGTCAACCTGAAAAGCGTGATCTACGGCTGCCGGACCTTCATTCCCATCCTCGAGAAACAGGGCGGCGGCCACATCGTCAACGTGGCTTCCAACGCCGGCATCGCCTCCCTTCCGGAAATGAGCTGCTACAACGTGACCAAGGCCGGTGTCATCGCCCTTTCCGAAACCCTCCGGGCGGAACTGAAACCGAAAAACATCGGGGTGACCGTGGTGGCCCCCACCTTTTTCAAGACCAACCTTATGGACCAGTTCACCTCTCCTGACGAACGCCAGAAGAAAATGGCCGACACGTTTTTCAAGAAATCGAAAACCACGGCAAAAGACGTGGCGAGACACGTGGTGAAATCCGTGAAGAAAGACAAACTGTACACCATCACCCAGCTGGACGGAAAATTCGTCTGGCTGTCCAAACGCCTGACTCCGGAAACCTATTTCAACGTCATGGGTTGGGGCTACAGAAAAGGGGTGATGGACAGGTTTTTCGGCATGTGACAGGCGGACGCGTGGTGTTTTTGGTACGGGCGAACTTAAGGTTCGCCCGTACCATGGGTTTCCCCTCGATCACAGCCCGCCGCTGGTGGTGAAACTCCGGACGTCGCTGGTTCGGACGCCGCCCTGGCCGTCATTGGCGGTGACTTTCCAGTAATAGGTGGTGGCGGGGTTCAGGCTTGTTACGATGTGGCTCATCGCCTGGTTTTCAGGCGCCGGAGTGCCGCTGCTGTCCGAACAGGCCGCGAAAACGCAGAGCAAGAGCGCCAGGCAGATCACGGGAAGCCCGCGGAGCCTTTTCCTGAGGCCGGCCAGAAGGAGGCAGAGAAAGATCCCGGCACCGTAAAATCCCGCCATGTGAACGGAACCGGCTGATTTTGAACCCACATTCACCGGTGTGCAGCCTGCGAACCCTGGATCTTCGGACAGGTAGAACTGGTAACGGATCGTATCCCCGTCCGCATCCGTTGCCGTGTTCCATGAAAACGTCACCGATGCGGGGTCTATCCCCGTGGCCTCATCCTGGGGAGTCAGCAGGCCGGGGGCCGTGGGCATGTGATTCGCGTTATCGCCCGACGTGAGGGTGTTGGTGATGAACGCGTCAATCGAAGACACCTTGCCGCAGACGGTGGTGGATGCACAGTCCCCGTAGGAGATGATTCCCGCAATGTAATCCGTCCCTCCGGAGTTGATGATGCAAGGGCCTCCGGAATCTCCGCTGCACGGTCCGCCCGACGCGAATTCAAGGGTGAAGGTATCGCTCTGGGTTGAGTCAACGGCATTCATGATGAAATGGCGCCTGGTGTTGTCATCGTTGGTGATGGAGGTGGCGCCGTAGCCGATGGCCAGGGCGTTTGTGCCAACCATCAGCGTCGGAGACGTCATGCGGGGCAGGATGTCCACATTGTGTACCGGCGCCGTCAGGTGAAGCAGGGCGAAATTGTGGACAGGCAGGCCGCCCGTCATCTCGAAATCCGGGTGCACGATGATCTGGTCGATGAGGTAGACGGTTGAATCCGGGCTGATGAAGTTGTCTCCGATGATGAAATGGCTGGCTGTTCCGTATTCCAGGGCGTGGGCCACCGTGAGCACCCAGGATTCATGGATAAGGACACCCGTGGTGACCGCATTCCCCTCGTAGTAAACCACGCCCACGCTGTCGTGGGTGGTGTCAAGGGTTCCGTTGATGATCGCATGGGCTTTGGGCGCGGCCAAAAAGCCGATCAGTAAAGTCCAGAAAATGATGTGACGTTTCATGTTGCTTCCCAGCTCCTTTTCATTAGGTTTTGGGAAAGATTTCATACCTATGGGATGATGTCAACATGGAAAAATTCCGGGCACTGATTGACGGTTTTGACGTGTATCTTTGTCCCTGGCCGGTCATCGGTCACCATGCGGGAAGAATCGAGTGATAGACAGAGCGTGGACGGGATTATCCCTTGTCTGGGGTGTGTGCCTCGAGGCGAAGGGTGGCGATGCCTTTAAAGGGGAGGATTCTGGCAAGATCGCAGCGGATATGACCGGCCGGCTCGATCCGTCCGTCGTTTTTATTCAGTGTCAGTCCCTGGGGCAGCGAAGCGTAAAACCTGGTTTCCGGAAGAACGTTGGGCATCACCTGGTTCACATGGCAAAGATCGAGGGTCGTTCCTTCATTGTCCTTCCGGATAACGGCCAGTTGACTGACCACAATCTGGCGGAGCGATCTCAGGGCGTCAGGGAGGAACACAAAACCGTTCGCCTCTGCGCCGTTTTTCAGGTGATCCGCCCAACGATCCACCACGTCCATGTTTCGCGCCGGGTCGTTGTGAAGGATATTGGCCCAGTGCAGGGGAAGCACCGGGTGATTGAAAGCGAACACCGGATCTGCGGCGACAGTGCCCCATGAAACAGGGGCGGTTCCCCGTTCGACCAGAACCACGCCGCAGTCTTCGGTCACGGTGGGGAAAAGCGGGGCTCTGTATGACCGGGCCTTTTCAAGGACGGTGACAACGAAACGGATTCCGAATTCTGCGAGGATCTTCTGGAAACCATTCTCCCCGTTGCCGAAGCTGTGCTTCATGGCCGGCGGGATGAAAATCTGTGGGGAGTCCAGGGAAAGGCCCGTGGATTCGTATAGCCTGAAAAAGGCCTGAAGGTGGCTCATCACCTCGTTTTTGCGCCGCATCACGCCGTCTGCATTGTGAAATTCGGTCCTGTCCGATTTCCCGTTCAGCCAGTACTCATGGCCCACCCCGTGAACAGCCGGACAGACACCGTGTTTGTTTTCGTTGAGAATGGACACGACCTGTTCCTGGGATTCCATTCCCGTCCGGCAGCCTTTCCAGTTCTTGCCCAGCCATGTGGATGAGGGAATTTCGGCCAGAAAACCCTGCCGGTCCCACTCGCAAAGCACCAGGCCCGCCACGATCTGGGTTCCGAGTTTTCCGGCAAGGCGCACCAGGGCTTCGTAATCCTCGGGCACATGGTTCCGGTTTATGCCTGTCCGGAAAGGTTCGCCGGATGAAGCGCCGTTGAACCCGCTCCACCAGCCCACGTCCTCGACCACCACAAGCAGCGGCGGCGGGATCCGTAGCACGTTGCGAGGCCCGGAGATGGAATGTACAGAATTCGACATGACGGCCTTCGTCTTTCTGTAGGTTGTCAACATAGCTTTCAGGCATGTTACAAAACCTGTTTTGTCAAACTTTTTCAAAAAGTTTGGCCCCCGGCAGGGCCGCCGGAGTTATTTCGGTCAAAGTCAACCGTAAATAGTTCTTTGAAAATTCGGTTAAATAATCAAAGCCATCGACTCGTTATTCCATAGTGTGTTAACTTGAGCATGGAGCAAGGCCAGATCCCGTACGAGATGGTAAGGCATCATCCTGGGACGGCCTCTGCTCCATTCTTTTAGCATTCTGGCGACGTGATATCGGGGCGTCGCTTTCATAATCCTGCAATCTTCGGCTTTTATCTTGTTTCTTTGATGCCGCATTGATTTTAATGTTATTTCTGTTCGTTCGATCTATCTGGGCATCAAACGGCGTATTGTTCTTCAGCATCCCATAAACAAGTCGTATCATTTTATGCATGCAAACGCCGATCGCGGCCTTTTTGGCCATCCCTTGTTCTACTTTCCTGGTGTATATTTCTTTGATCAGGGGATTGGCTGTGATGGCCGACATGCAAGCCATATACAGCATTTTTCGTGGCTCGGGCTGTCCCTTTTTACTCATTCGGAAGCGGCCTTTTTTACCATCGCCGCTAAGCCTGTACTCCGGATGAAGACCGAAGTAGGCGGCCAGCTTTTTGGACGAGGAAAAACGTTCAATCGTTTCAATGTATATCATTAAAACAAGCGCCGTGACTTTACCGATCCCCGTGCATGATGTCAGAAGGTCCACCTCGGGCAGCGAGCATGTCTTCTCCAGTTGATCCGTCTGCATTTTGATCACCTGCTTCAGGTGAAGAATCTGGGTCACGGTGGATGAAACGAGTTGTGAACTGATCTCATCAACCGTTGAAGCCACACTGGCCTTGGCTCTTCCGATAAGCTTTGACGCCCGGTCCTCACTGATAAACGGAATTTTGGAAACGGTTTTTACACGAGCTGCGGCCAATTCTCTGGCGGTCGGATACTTCAGAAGCAATTGAAGCATCCAACCCTGAACCCCGTTACGGCAATACATAAGAAGTTCCGGGTTTGCGGTGTAAACCAATATTTCCAGATGGTTCAAGAGCTGCGTGAGTTGTTTTTTAAGCAGCGCGATATAACCCCACTGCCGCTTCAGGCTACTCAGTGGATTTTCAGTGCCGTAATCAACCTTTTCAGGGTGGCGGATCATATACTCCGCAATATTTCTGGCACTGATTTTATCGGTTATGTTGCGCTGGCGCTCAGCTTTACTGTCATTGGCTATGCCCACAGGATTGATATGTGCCACACGGATAGTGAGGCTGGCCCCAAACCGGGCGAGCGCAGAGTACCAATTACTCTCATAACCCCCTGTGCTCTCAATACCTGCCGAAAGCCTGGACCCCGGATGGCGTTTCAAAAACGCTTCCAATTGCTGGTACAGATGGGTATGGCCGGTGAAGGTGTCATCCAGCTGGAAATTCTCGACCATCGTTTTTTTCTGGGCATCAAGAATCACAAAATCACCGTACCCTTTACTGGCATCGCAACCGACATAAAATTCGTTCATAGCAGCTCTACTTCATGTTCGAATTAAAAGATAACCAGGCATCATCAGCCTTGTAATAATGCGGTGTCATGCACCATGTTATTTCCCGACTTTGACCTGGCGAAAGGGAGAAACTCCGGCACGGCTTCGAAAGCCAAGGCAAATTTCCTCCTTTCCAAAAAACGATTATTTAACTGAATATAAAGCGCTATTTTAACGTTTACCAGAAAGCGAGCAAGAAAGACACTGAGCTCCGACGAGCATGTGAGGGCCCATTCTCGCTCAGGCTCTTTCTTGCTCGCTTTCTGACTTAGATCTTATCCGTAAATAATTCCCGCCTTTCGGTAGGCGATAATGGCAGCGGCCA
>CAZWTY010000040.1:0-33639 GCA_964637565.1 uncultured Desulforapulum sp. | reverse complement strand
CATACAACTCTTTTTCTTTGACCCATAAACAGTGTTCACCGGGAATTGCTGACTTCATATAAAAATAAAAATGATGTTATCCTCATTCGTTGTCGAACGTTCATCTTCTGTTACGGTTCATTTGAATCAGCCAGTGATTCAGCACAAACCTTTTTCGAATTGGGCCTGGATCGCGGTCATGGCCACGGTGTTCACGATGTCGGGCACGGTGCAGCCACGGCTCAGGTCGTTCACCGGGAACTTCAGGCCCTGGAGCACGGGACCGATGGCCACGGCATCGGCGGAACGCTGGACCGCCTTGTAGGTGTTGTTGCCCGTGTTGAGGTCGGGGAAGATGAACACTGTCGCTTTGCCGGCTACTTCGCTGTCCGGCAGCTTGGTCCGTGCCACGGCCATGTCCACCGCCGCGTCGTACTGGATGGGGCCTTCGATTTTCAGGCCGGGCATCAGGGTCGCCGCTTTTTCCCTGGCGATGCGGGTGGCTTCCCGGACCTTGTCCACGTCGACACCTGTGCCGGAACTTCCCGTGGAGTAGGACAACATGGCCACAATGGGTTCAATGCCGAAAGTTTTCGCGGTCTGGGCCGAGCTCAGTGCGATTTCAGCCAGTTCTTCCGCGTTGGGATCGGGGTTCACGGCACAGTCTCCGTAGACCAGGACCCTGTCTTCCAGGCACATGAGAAACACGCTGGACACGATGGAAAAACCCGGTTTGGTCCGGATGATCTGGAGGGCAGGACGGATGGTTTCCGCCGTGCTGTGGACGGCTCCCGACACCATGGCGTCGGCATGGCCTTTGTACACCATCATGGTGGCGAAGAAATTCCTGTTTCTCATCATGTCACGGGCGTTCTCAATGGTGAGCCCCTTGTGTTTCCGCATTTCGTAGAAGGTATTGACGTAATCCTCGAACATCTCGCTTTCTCCGGGGTCGATGATCCGGGTTTTCCCCATGCGGAGGCCCAGAAGGTCTATCCGATCCCGGATCACCTGGATGTCCCCCAGAATCACCAGGTCGGCCACATCCCGGTCTGACAGGACTTCCACGGCCCGTAAGATCCTCTCTTCATCCCCTTCGGGCAAAACCACACACTGTTTGTTCTTTTTGGCCCGGCTGATCAGGTTGAACTCGAACATCTTTGGTGTGACGATGGTTTTGGGTGTGGTGACCAGGGTGGTTTCCAGCTTTTCCGTGTCCACATACTTTTCGAAAAGGGCGAGAAGTTCGGTGATCTTGCGGTGGTCCGTGGGTGAGATCTTCGTGTGGATCCGGCTGATCCGGGTAGCCACCTGGAATGTGTCCTCGTTGACCAATAGCACCGGCACCATCCGGGGGGAGGTGAGAATCAGGTTCATGATGTCCCTGTCCGGTTTGTAGCCTCCGCTGAGAACGATGCCGGAGATGCTTCGCCTGAAAGCCGAAGACGCCACGGCGATGCAGGTGACGATTACATCGGCCCGGTCACCCGTGGTGATGATCAGGGAGCCTCGTTCAAGGCAGGCCAGGAGGTTCTGGATCTGCATGGCACCTATCCTGAACGAGTGAACGTGTCTCGACATCTCCATTTCACCGCAGAGGACTTCGGCCTTGATGGCCCGGGCCACTTCCTTCAGGGTGGGCCGGTTCATGGCAGGATCGTCGGGGATGGTGTAAAGAAGCTGGTTTTTCGCCACGGGGTTGGAACGGAGCCGTTTCATGATGGTTTCGGCGTGCTCGTGCTGGATCCTGTTCACGAGAATGCCCAGCATATGGCACTTCTTGTCGTTCAGGGCTTCGAGGGCCACTTCCACGGAACCCAGGGTCGATTCCACGCTTTTGCCAGCCCCGCTTACCACCAGGAGAACCGGGCAGGAAAGGTTCTTGCTGATATCCACGTTGATGTCGAATTCATAAGCCGCGGTGGACGCTCCGTAATTCGTGCCGTCGCAGAGGACGAAGTCGCACATCTCCTTGAGTTCGTTGTATTTCTTGATGATGCCTTCGATGACGTCCATGGGTTTGCCCTGGGCCGCCAGTTTCGTGGCTTCACTGGCGGTGAAACCGTACATCTTTTCATAGGGGTAGGGGAGGTTGAAATAGGTGGCGATCAGGTGGATGTTGTTGTCCGGTTCTTTGGAATCCGCGATGATGGGCCTGAAAAAACCGACCCGGCTGATTTTGCGGTGGAGCATTTCCATGACGCCCAGGAGAATCGCCGACTTCCCGCTTTTGGCCTCGTTACCCGTGATGTACAGACTGTCTGCCATGATGGTCTCCTTCATAGATGGGTCAAATGGGGCCGTGACTTTTTCACGGATGAAGGAAAACTGTATATGATGTTTTTTTATCCGTCAACGCTTGAAATACAGGCTGTCAGGGTTGACGCATTCATGATCCGGCCGGGGGGGCTCCGGATAAATCAAAAGGCCATGGCTGCTTTCCTGGTGGTCAGGGGCGGCCATGGCCTTGAAGGCTCAATCGGGGGTGAAACACAACCCAGGAATCGGATTTTTTACGACAGCATCAGGGTTGAATCAACCGTCGGGCCATGAGATAGGCTCTCCTCCAGTATCGCTGGTCGAGATCGGCCATGGAGACGCCTTTGTTTCTCGATGAGTGGATGAATTTATTGTTTCCGATGTAGATGCCGACGTGGCTGGGGGTGGTTCTTCGTGAAAAGACGATCAGGTCACCGGGTTGGAGTTCGTCTTTGTGGATGCGTTGACCGACGGTGGCGAATTCCCGGGAGGACCGGGGGACGTTCAGGCTGAACAGCGCGGTGTACATGTGCTTCACGAATCCGGAACAGTCGATGCCCCGCATGGTGTTTCCGCCAAACCGGTAGGGAGTGCCTTTCCAGGCGGAGTATTCCCTCATAAGAACTTCCTGGACCTGGGAAAGAGCCGGACCGTCCAGTTCGTCCATGGGGAGTTCTTCCCAGGCCATGTCCGGATCGTCCATGTCATCGTCGTCTTCGATATCGAACAGGCCCGGTCTTGGTTGTTTGGCGGCCAGAGCTTTTCTGTCGATGTCCAGAGAGGTTTTCTGGATGTCTGTTCCCAGGGTCCTTTCATTCATGACGATGGAAAAGGCCTGTCGTGTGGAACATGACGATAGCATGAGAACGGCAATAAAAAGTATTGATAAGTTAATAACCTGAATTTTTAAATTTTTTTTCATTATTCACCCTCGGTCGTGATGTCTGGATCAAGGCGGAAAACAGACGAACCATGCTCGGTTGCGGCCTTGTTATCATTCCGCTTAAAAAATCGTGGATTCCGCCTACAGAAAGCCCACTGTGCTGGAACGGCCCATTTCCCTAAGACGGACGGCGGTTCCGGTCCAAAGCTCAACAAAAGAGCCGCCGGCCTGGGCCAACTGTCTTTTGGAGGTGGACTGACTGTTCATGATGGGGCTGCGGGAGTCCTTGAGGTGGATCAGAAGACCCGGGGTGATGTTTCCGTCAATGTCACGGAGTCTTACGTCCCTGCTTTTCCGGGCAGGACAGATATGTTTGTCAACTGATAAGAAGGTGGTTTTCCGTCCCTGTTTCCGGTCAAGGGATGGAAGATGAATGGCTCGTGTTGAGCGGTTCGGGTTGCCGGTCCCGCGGGAAACGGCAACAAACACGGAATCGTTCATGGGCTCTCCAAAAAACTGGTTTTCATCAGAATCATGGGGACGGGTTTTTGTTGTCCGGAACACATGTTCAATCCTGTGGTCCATGATCGCCCGAAAGACAGCTTACCACGCCATTCGTGGAATTATCACACTGAATACCATTCAGTGTGTGCTGTCTAACCCCTTGACTCGTTTGCGGAAACTTACAGAGTCGTTCATTTTGGAGGGATTATAGCCGATAAATCTGAAAAAGAAAACCCCGGAACCGTCCAATATCGGTTATTTAGTTATAATATTTTAAAACTAATCACGTAACATGCTGAAAATATGATTTAAAAAAAAATTTAAAAAAAATTGGCAAAATTTAATTGTCAACAGAAATCGTTGCGCCCATCGATTTTTTTTGACTGGAGAAGTGGTTGTTTAGTAATTGTCTGGATTTAAATGGTATTTGAAAAATTTATTGGTTTTAAAAAACCTCGAAAAACGCTAAATAAAAAGCGGCCATTTATAATGATGAACGAGCCCGCAGAGAGGTATGGCGCCGAATTCGCCCCGTGGCTTGGTCTTGTGTACCATATTATGATATTTGGTCTTGACAACTACACACTATATGGTGTTGATTAGGACAACTTCCGGCAAGAGGCGCGGCGTTGCTTCAGAAACGCTTCCGAAACGCGACAACCATGGGTGGCGAGGGAATATGCTGACAGACGTATCGGGGACCGACATCCTGCGAGCTTACCAGATTCTGTTTAGTCCGGCGGAGCAGTACGTCAGGCATGCCTTTCCGTTCTCTCTGGTCAGAAACCTGGACCCTCTGGCTGTGAAGACCGCTTTCAGGAAGAAAGCCCTTGAGACCCATCCGGACAGGGCCAGAGTCCTGGGCCGTGAAGAGGACGAGCAGGCCGATCTGTTCCGGCAGGTCCAGAGGGCTTACGAAGTCCTGCTTCCCGTGGTCGAAAAACGGGAAGCGGTGGAAAGAAAGGTGCGGGAGGCGGCCCAGGCCCCGCGCCGGGACCGTGGTTTCAGTTCGTTCAGCCAAAAACCCCAGGGGACGTTTGGCAGGAAACCGCCAGCGTATTATTATGGAGCCATTCCGCAGCAGAAACTCAGGTTGGGCCATTTCCTGTACTATTCAGGAATGATTTCATGGCAGAACCTTATCGGCGCGGTGACGTATCATATGCGATCCAGGCCCAGATACGGGGAGATCGCTCTGGGATGGCGTATGATCACACCTGAAGAACTGATGGCCGCGCTGGGCGGCAGGGAACATGGGGAAAGGATCGGGGAAACGCTGCGCCGTGTGGAGCTTCTTTCAGATTTTCAGCACCTGGCCATCCTGGGCAAGCAGAAGAAATTCCATATCCTTTTCGGCCAGTTTTTCGTCAACGAAGGCATTCTGTCCCAGCGCCAGCTCGATATTGCTGTGAGGAGAGCCATTCGGCACAACGGCGCAGTGGAAAGCATGCGCTTCAGATTCAGAAGATAACTCAGAGGAAAGCAGAGATACATGAGGTATATAATAAGGTTTATGTTGCTGACCTGTTTTTTTTCGGCAGGTATTTCAGGCGGCCTCACGGCTGTTTCAAACGCTTCTCCCCAGGAAATCCAGCCGCCCCGGCCTGAGGTCGGTCAATGCCTCCGGGGGGGGTGTGTCAACGGGAAAGGGGTGATGGCCCTCCCGGATAAATCCGTTTACCGGGGAATGTTCGTCAACGGGGAAAGGACGGGACAGGGGTCCTGCACGTTTGCCGATGGCCGGGTATACACCGGTGAATTCCTTCGGGGGACGATGCACGGCCAGGGCATGATGACCTTTCCGGACGGTTCCAACTACAACGGAGAGTTTTTCCACGGAAGCATGACAGGCTACGGGGTACTGAGTCTGTCTTCCGGGGTCTATTATTCCGGGGAATTCAAAAATGGAAAATATGAAGGCTATGGAACTCTGACCTATCTGGACGGACGCAAGTACAGCGGGTATTTCAAGGATGGGAGCAAGAACGGGTTCGGGACGACGCTGTTCACCAGCGGGCTGAAGTATATCGGTGAACACAGGGATGGAAAGATCGAAGGTGTGGGAACCATGATCTATACCACAGGGGACCAGTACACCGGCGAGTTCAGGGAAAACAATTTCAACGGAAAAGGGGCTGTGGCCGCACCTGACGGCAGTCTCTGTTCCGGATATTTCGAAAACGGCGTGATCAAGGGGAGCAGCACCCTGGCTTTCCCGAACACCACCCTGTACCAGGGGTCGCTCAGCGACGACATGAAGATGAATGGCCAGGGAATGCTGGTCCGCGGTGATGGAACGCGTTACGTGGGCCAGTTCAAGGACAATCTCTACCACGGCCAGGGAGCCCTGTACTATCCCTGCGGCGTCACTTACGCCGGGCCGTTCAAGGACGACATGATGTCGGGCAAGGGAACCTGGACTTTTCCGGACGGCTGCAAAATGGTGGGTTACCTGGATGTGAGGGACGCCACAGGCCAGAAGAAGGGCTGGCTGTCTACGGAAACGGATTGGAAGTTCAAGGAAAACGCGTTCAGGAAGTATCGTCTGTCCGGTAAAGGCGACTTCACCTTTCCCGATGGAAGCGTGTACACGGGGACCTTGATCAAGGGGCTGAAAAGCGGCAAGGGGTTTCTTAAAAACTCCGACGGTTCGACCTATGAAGGGGAATTCAAGGCCGATCTCTACGATGGTCCCGGCGTTTTCGTTTCTCCTTCGGGAGAGCGGTTCGAAGGGGTTTTCAAAAGCGGAATCAAAAACAAGAAAAAACCAGCTGACAAACAAGACGAGGAAGACGAGGACGACGACGAGACCTCACGGCGGCCGGCCATGGTGCCTGAGCCCGGTCACGGCAGCACCGTCACGGCAGTCATCGTGAATGAATCCTGAACTTCCACCGCCGGATACACAACCCAAAGACATTGAATGGACATGAACCGGATTTTACGGTGTGTGAAAGGATCAAAGATCATGGGCTCTTCATCCATGGATGAGCAGATACTCAGGGCAAGCAAGGAGATCATCGTGAAGTTCATCGAGGTGGGGAAAATTTCCCCCACGTCTTTTGCCGGGGCTTTCAGGGATGTGTATACGGCCATTGACGAGACGGTGAAAAACGCGGTCACGGGCCAGGAGGAGTTGCTCCCCCCGGCCGAACCTTCAGGGCCTGTGAAAAAGAAGAAATAGAAAGCCTGGCTGAATCCCCTCGCACTCAGTGGGCTTCAGCCCAGTTTTTTCCCACCGCCACGTTGACCTTCAGGGGCACGTCTAGATTCCAGATTTGTTCCATGATCTCCCGGATTCTTTCCGCCATCTTGCCTGCGTCAGGCTCTTTGACCTCAAAAACGATTTCATCGTGAACGGAAAGCAGCATCCGGGCATTCAGGGTTTTATCTGAAATGGCCTTGTGGCAGGCGATCATGGCCAGTTTGATCAGGTCGGCGGCCGTTCCCTGGATCGGTGTGTTGATGGCGGAGCGTTCGGCGAACTGCCGCATCCCCATGTTCGGGCTGTGGATTTCAGGCAGTTCCCGTATCCGGCCGAGGAGGGTGCTGGTCTTTCCCGTGTCCCGGGCCTCGGCCACCGCCTGGTCCATGTAGCGTTTCACGCCTTTGTAGCGATCGAAGTACTGGGTGATGTAAGTCCTGGCCATTTTCTGACTGATGCTAAGTTCCCGTGAAAGTCCGAAAGGGCTCATGCCGTAAACGATGCCGAAATTGATGGCCTTGGCCTGTCGTCTCAGGTCCGGGGTGACCAGGGCCGGGTGGCAGTTGAACACTTCGGCGGCCGTTCTCGTGTGGATGTCCTCGTCGTCACGGAAGGATTCGATGAGGATCTCATCCCCGGAACAGTGGGCGAGAAGCCTGAGCTCGATCTGGGAGTAGTCCGCGGATACAAGCACGTACCCGTCTTCGGGAATGAAGGCGCTTCGGATCATCCTCCCTTCCTCGGTCCTGATGGGGATGTTCTGGAGGTTGGGGTCCGAGCTGCTCAGGCGGCCCGTCACGGTCACCGTCTGGTTGAAGGAGGTGTGTATCCTTCCGGTTTCCTGGTTCACCAGGCCGATCAGGGCGTCTGTGTAAGTGGATTTCAGCTTGGCCAGGCTCCGGTACCTTAGGATTTTTGCCGGGAGTTCGTGGTGGTCCGACAGGGTGGTCAGCACGTCCACGTCGGTGGAGTAACCGGTCTTCTTTTTCGTTTTCTTCTGGACCGGAAGGTTCAGCTTTTCAAAAAGGATGGTTCCGAGCTGCTGGCTGCTCTGGATGTTGAACCGTTCGCCTGCCAGGTCGTAAATCGTCTGTTCCGTGGCCGACAGTTCGTTTTCGAAGGTGGCCGAAAGATCTTTCAGCGTCTGTTCGTCCACGCGGATTCCATGGGTTTCCATCTGGGCCAGAACAAGACAAAGGGGCATTTCAACGGTCTCGAAAAGGGACAGAAGGCCGGGAGCCTTTTCCAGCTCGTCTTTGTAACGCAGGTAGATCAGGCGTGTGATGTCCGCGTCTTCGGCGGCGTAAGGCACGGCTTTGTCCAGGGGCACCTGGGAGAACAGGAGGGCGTTCTTGCCCTTGCCAGCCACTTCCTCGTAAGTGACGGTCCGGTGTCCCAGGACCTCCATGGCGATATCGTCGAGGTTGTGGGCTCTTTTGGCCGGGTTGAGCACGTAGGAGGCGATCATGGTGTCGAAGGTCACCCCCTTGAGGTTGATGCCGTGGCGTTTGAGAACGATGAGGTCGTATTTGATGTTCTGGCCGATTTTGCCGATGGCCGGATTTTCGAGTATCGGCCGAAGGGTTTCAAGGACAAGGTCCATGGGAAGCTGTTCGGGTGTGCCGGGACAGGTGTGGGCCACGGGCACGTAGAACCCCTCGTGGTCGTTCACGGCAAAGGAAAGGCCCACCAGGGCCGCCCGCATGGGGTCGATGGAGGTGGTTTCCGTGTCCACGGAAAAGCAGGGGGCGCTGGAAAGTGTGTGCGCGAGACGTCGCAGCTCCTCTTCGGTGAGCACGGCCCGGTAGGTCTTGGCCGTATGGTCGGTGGGCCGGGGAAAATCCTGCTGGAATTTTCGGAACCCCAGTTCATCGAAAAGCTGGTGAAGGACCGCCCGGTCAGGTTCTTCCACCCGGCACTGGTCGATGGAAAAATCCATGGGGGAACAGGTGTCGATGGTGACAAGACGGCGGCTCAAAAAGGCCAGGTCCTTGTTCTGGATGAGGTTCTCTTTCTGTTTTTTCCCTGTAATGCTGTCCACTCGCTCGTAAAGGGCGTCCAGGCTTCCGAATTCCTCGATCAGGGCAGGGGCCGTCTTTTTTCCGATGCCCGGAACCCCGGGCACGTTGTCCGAGGCGTCGCCTGTCAGGGCCATGACGTCGATGATCTTTTCCGGGAACACCCCGGTTTTTTCCTTGACCTCATTCCGCCCGATCATCACTTCCTTCACGGGATCGAAAATCATGATGCTGTCTGTCACCAGCTGCATGAAATCCTTGTCCCCGCTGACAAGAATCACGTTAAACCCCTGTCTTTCCGCTTCCACGGCCGCCGTGCCCATCAGATCGTCCGCTTCGAACCCCGTTTTTTCGTATATTTTGATTTTGAACCCTTCGGTGATCTGCTTGACCCAGGGGATCTGGACCGACAGTTCGTCCGGCATCGGGGGGCGGTTGGCCTTGTATTCCGGGAAGATGTCCTGGCGGAACGAAGGCCCTTTCGAGTCGAAGAACATGGCCAGGTAGTCGGGTTTTTTCTCTTTGATCAGGCGGATGAGGATCTGGGTGAAACCCAAAATGGCGTTCGTGGGAAGGCCCTTGGAATTGGAAAGCATGGGAAGTGCGTGAAATCCCCTGTAAATGTAAGAGCTTCCGTCGATCAGAAAAATGGTCCGTGAAGGGTTCATGGGCGTTGTCGTTCTCCAGCGAAGGTTGGGGTGTTTGACTTTGATCAGGGCCTGACTTATATTTTCCCGGCTTGACCCGGGTTGAAAATCGTCTTTTTTTAAAGGTTTCCTTTTCTTTCCGGGTCTTATCATGAATGGTCGTAAACGACAAGCCAAAGGCTGAGAGCCGGAAGGAAGGCGGAGTGGAAACGAAAAAGAAGGTGTCCTCTTACAGGGAAAAGAAACAAAAGCAGCGGGAGATACCCTGCCACTGCTGCGGGGACCTGCCTGAGTTCTGCTGGCGCTGCCGCTGCGGTTTCGCCATGTGCCAGAACTGCATGGACGAGAATTTCTGGGGTGTGACCTGCAACGGAATCACCTGGGACTGTCCGGACTGCGGAGCCCAGAACGGGTTCGGAAACCAGTGATGGGAAAAGGAAACGAACGCACAGAACCGGACCTGGCGGAACGCGGGACGGGTCATGGGCTTTCGTGGGTCGGAGTTTTTCAACACGCCTATTTTAAAGAATAAAGATGTTCCGGGAAACCGCCTGATCCGCCCTTTTCATCCGTGTTTACGCTGAAAATCCAGGGCCTGGAACGGTTGTTTGTGATGTTTAGAGGTATCGATCAAGCTGTGCGAATGGTTATTTGTGAACGTTAAAAATGTTCGAAACACAACATATATCGCGCAGCTATTCGCAATGAACCGTCCGGGATTTTCTTTTTCGAAAAGATGTAAAGGCTTGAATGCAAAGACTTTACAAAAAACAAATTGTGGATTATACGGTGTGTTCTGAGAATTTTTCATGTGTTCACAAAGGTGGAAAATGAAACCGCCTCGCCTGTGGGGCATGGGGATAGAGCGGGTCTTGAAAGGTGCTGCTGTCTCTGTTTTTGTGACGCCAATGCTGTGAAAGGATACCATGGGAACGCGAACGA
This sequence comes from uncultured Desulforapulum sp., assembly GCA_964637565.1. GTDB lineage: Bacteria > Desulfobacterota > Desulfobacteria > Desulfobacterales > Desulfolunaceae > DYJE01. Next base: position 23,202 of record CAZWTY010000040.1, on the reverse strand, counting down.
TGATCGTCCTTGCCACCCGGAACAAGGGCAAAACTGAGGAAATCCGGGATCTGCTGAAACAATTCCCCGTGGATCTCAAAAATCTCGATGATTTCGGTCCCATCCCCAATGTGGTGGAGGACGGGGCCACCTTTGATGAAAACGCCTACAAAAAAGCGAGTTTCACCGCCCGTGTTCTTGGAATTCCCGCCATTGCCGACGATTCCGGCCTGGTGGTGGAAGCCCTGGGAGGCGCGCCGGGGGTGTATTCAGCCCGTTATGCCGGAGAAGACGCCTCGGACGAGGATAACGTCAACAAGCTGCTTGCGGAAATGAAAGGCCAGGCCGACCGAAGGGCCGCCTTTGAGTGCGTGATTTCCCTGGCTGTTCCCAAGGGGGCCGCCCTGACTTACGAAGGCCGCTGTGAAGGTATGATCGCCGAAGCCCCTTCCGGTAACAACGGGTTCGGGTACGACCCTGTGTTCTTTCATCCGGAATCGGGAAAAACCTTCGCTGAAATCAATCTGGCAGACAAGGGCAAGGTCAGCCACAGGGGAAAAGCCCTGAACGAGATGGCCGCTGAATTCGACAAAATCCTGGTCTGGATCGATCAGAACATGCCCGCGCCGGTCAAGCAGGGATGCATGTCCGGCGACCATGACCAGGAATGATAAGGATTTTATAGTTCACATCTAACGATATGCAGGTGCCTCAGGGCATGTGCAAAAAAAGGCAGGGAATGACATGGCTGAAAAAAAGGTGATGATGGGCGGTATCTCGACGATCGCCGAAGCGAAAAAACTTTTTGAAACCCGTATGGACAAGGAAAACCTGGCCAAGATCGAAAAGATCACGACAGAGGACGCGTTGCTGAAAATCGCCAACGCGGCGGCCATGTGCGATCCCGATTCGATTTTTGTCAACACCGGTTCGGAAGCGGATAAACAGCATATCCGGGAGATGTCCCTCAAAGCCGGTGAAGAAAAGAAGCTGGCTATGGACCGGCACACCATCCACTTTGACCTGAAAGAGGAACAGGGCCGGATCACGGACCGTACCTTCTACATGGCCGAACCCGAAGACGATGTCAGCTCCCTTGCCAACCGAATCGACCGCACAGAAGCCCTGAACGATGTCAAGGTCAAGATGACCGGCATCATGAAAGGCAAAGTCATGGTGGTGGGGTTCTACATGAGGGGACCGGTGGGAGCTGTGGGCTCCAACCCCGCCATCGAGATCACCAGCTCATTTTACGTCAGTCACAGCGCCGAAATGCTGTACAGGAACTGCTTTTCGGCTTTCGACGCTGAAGTGAAACGCCTGGGCCACTTCTACACCAACATCCATTCCCAGGGGAAAAACAGGCCGGAAGACCTGCCCGACGCCCGGGTCTACATGGACCGTCACGACAAAACCACGTACAGCATCAACTGCACCTATGCCGGCAACACCCTGCTTCTGAAGAAAGGCAACCATCGCTTTTCCATCGACAAAGCCGTTTACACCAACCGTGGCAACGAACTGGCCGAGCATATGTTTATCACGGGGATCGAAGGCCCCGCCGGCCGTGTGACCTGGTTTGCGGGAGCCGCCCCCAGCGGGTGCGGGAAAACCACCACGGCCATGGCCGGCCATCATTTCGTGGGTGACGACCTGGCCCAGATGTGGATCGACGAAAACGGTTACATCCGGTCCATCAATCCCGAGTCCGGAATTTTCGGCATCGTGGAGGACGTGAACTGGGAAGGTGACCCCAAACTGATGGAACTTCTGAGGAAACCGGGAACCGAAGTGATCTGGTCCAACGTGCTGGTGGACGAGGCGGGCGTTCCCCACTGGACGGGCAACGGAGAAGAACTTCCTGAGCGCGGTGTGAATTTCCAGGGTGACTGGGTGAAGGGCAACGGAAACCCGCCCTCACATCCCAATGCCCGGGCCACCCTGGTGGCCAGTGCCCTTGCCAACTATTCCAAGGCTTCTGAAGATCCCAAAGGTGTCATCACCAGCGTGATCACCTACAGCGGCAGGGACAGCGACACCATGCCTCCGGTTTGGGTCGCCAAAACCATGGAACAGGGCGTGGTCATCGGTGCCTCCATCGTATCGGCCGCCACGGCCACGGAAGTGGGGGCCAGCGGTGTGAAGCGGGCTCCCTGGGCCAACGCCGCCTTTATCCCGGGAGCCCTGGGTGATTACATGGACGCCCAGTTCAAGTTTTTCGGCAACTCACGGCTCAACGCCAACGGCGGCCGTCCGATCATCGCCGGCCTCAACTACTTTCTCACCGACGAGGCCCGTGGCGGAAGCACGAAAAAACTTCTGGGTGAAAAGCGGGATGTGAAAGTCTGGCTGGCCTGGCTGGAACGCCGTTTTCACAACGACGTGGGCGCCATTGAAACCCCCATCGGCTTCATTCCGAAATACGAAGACCTGAAAAAGCTGTTCGGCGACATCATCTCCAAGGAGTACACCCAAGACCTGTACACCCGTCAGTTCTCCCTTTACATCGACAACATCGTAAGCCGGATCGATCTCCAGATCGCCGCCTACGGCAAGGAAAAGAACCTGCCCGGTCAGTGCATGACCGTTCTGAACGATCAGAAAAAAGGGCTGCTTGAACTGAAAGACAGGTTCGGAGCCGTGGTGAAACCGGCTGATCTCGGCTGATCCTATTATATAAGGTATCAAGAAGACCGGAGGAGGGGGCTTTAAAAGTCCCCTCCTTTTTGTTTATGATCTGTTGCGTTTTAAGGGGCACCGATGATAATCATGGGCACGGCATCGAGGCAAGCCCACTAAAAACCATTTCACGAAGGAACATCCATGTTGAATCACAGTGAAACGATGACCAGATCCTGGAAAGACGCGGTGGTTTCGTTTTTCCATCCCCGGGTGATGGCCATGCTCTTTCTGGGCTTTTCCGCCGGAATCCCCAGTCTGATCATTTTCTCATCCCTCTCGCTCTGGCTTCGGGAAGCGGGTATCGACCGTTCGGCTGTGACCTTTTTCAGCTGGGCCTCCCTGGGCTATTCGTTCAAGTTTATCTGGGCGCCCCTCATCGACCAGCTGCCCGTTCCCTGGCTCACCAAAACCCTGGGACGGCGACGGAGCTGGATGATTTTGTCCCAGATCGCCGTGATCGCCTCCATCGTGTTCATGGCCCTGGTGGACCCTTCGCGCGGGGCTCACAGCCTGACCCTGATGTTTCTCGGGGCGGTGGCCCTGGGTTTTTTTTCGGCCACCCAGGATATCGTCATCGACGCTTACAGGATCGAGGCGGTGATCTCCGAACTCCAGGCCATGATGGCCTCGGCCTATGTGGCGGGGTACAGGATCGCCATGATCCTTTCGGGAGCCGGATCGCTTTTTATCGCCCAGTTCCTCGGGTCCACCAAAGAGATTTACCGGTACGACGCCTGGCGATACACCTACCTGATCATGGCGACCACCATGTTGGTGGGGGTGATCACCACCCTGGTGATCCATGAACCCGAACAGAACTTCGAAAGAAAAGTCCCGGCACAGAAGAACGAAAACATCCAGTTTCTCGGGCTTTTTCTTTTTTCCGTCACCGCCTTCATTCTTGTTTTCCATCACGGTGAAAAGCTGGTGGTCCAGCTTGAACCCTTCGTGAAACAGATCCTGGGTGATCATGGCCCCGGCGGGTTCATTCTTGAAGCCCTCCGGCTTGCCGCCAGTCTCGGTGCGGCATGGATGGTTTCCATGCTTTGCATCTCCCTGGGGCTTTCCCGGAAAGAACTGGTGGACAGAACCTATGTGGAGCCGATCCGGAATTTTTTCCAGAGGTACGGAAAGAACCTTTCCCTTTTGATCCTCTGCCTTGTGGGACTTTACAGGATTTCAGACACGGTTCTGGGGGTCATCGCCAACGTGTTCTACCAGGATCTGGGATTTTCCAAGATCGAGATCGCCGAGGTGTCCAAGACGTTCGGGCTGGTGATGACCATCGTGGGCGGCTTTGTGGGGGGTATCCTGTCCATGCGCTACGGGGTTCTGCGCATCCTGTTTCTGGGGGCCCTTCTTTCGTCGGCCACCAACATTCTTTTCATGATCCTGGCCGATTTCGGTTACAACATGACCCTGCTGTACTGGGTCATTTCGGCGGACAGCCTGGCCGGAGGCATCGCCACCGCGGCGTTTATCGCCTTTCTGTCCAGCCTCACCGACGTGTCGTTTACCGCCATGCAGTACGCTATTTTCAGTAGTCTGATGACCCTGATCCCCAAAATTGTGGGCGGTTACTCGGGAACCATGGTGAACGGCATGGGGTATCCCGCGTTTTTTCTTCTCACGGCCGTCATGGGGATTCCTGTCCTCTTTCTCGTGTGGCTCGCGGGAAAACACCTGAAACTGAAACATCCGTGATACAAGGAGGCGTTATGACCGACGGAACACCCATGGAGCTCAACAGGCAGCGCAAGGAAGCGGAACTTCTCCGGAAGAGAAGGGGTATTCTCGAAGCTCCACCTGAAAAAGCCCTGGACATGATCCTGGCTGCGGATCTGCCCGCCACCCTGGTCCAGAGTTTTTCCGAACAGGATATGTATTTCCTCAGCCATGACATCGGCATCGCCGACGCCCTGCCCGTGCTGGCCCTGGCCACTTCGGAACAGTGGGGGTACATGCTGGACGTGGAAGTCTGGAAAAAGGATACCCTGGATCTTGACGCGGCGACCCGCTGGTTCAGAGCCCTGCTTCTTGCCGATGGACCGCGTCTTGTCCGCTGGCTTATGGTGGAGCGACTGGAATTTTTCGAACTGTACCTTTTCAAAAATATCGAGGTCATCATTCGGGAAAAGAACCAGGACCCGTCCGAGATTCCCGACGGCTTCTTCACCGTGGACGACTGGTTTTACGTGCGGGTCAAGGAAAAACCGGAAACCCTTCCGGACCGTTCCGACGATGACATGATTTCCCAGGAGGACCTGGACCTGGTGGTCCGGGAGCTTCTTGAAAAGCTTCTTGCGATAGACCACGCCCTGTACCAGAACGTCATGCTCGAGGCCATGTCCGTCATTCCGGCGGAAACCGAAGAGGAAGTGTTCCGTCTGCGGAACGTGCGCCTGGCCGAACAGGGATTTCTGCCGTTTGACGAGGCCCTTGATGTCTACAGCCCCCTTACCGTGGAGCAGGTTGAATCCATGACCGTGGCCCGGAAGGTGGTCCGGCCCGAGGAAGAGGGCTTTTCGGCTTACCCCCTGGCCCATGTGACGGTGCTCGAAGGATCGGGCCGGTTCAGCGAGGCCCTGGCCCAGTTGGACGGCATGGTCGATCCCGGGGACTTCGCCACGGAATTCGCGGCCCTGTGCAACCAGATCATCGCCGCAGACCAGGAGCAGATCCGCGAGCGGGAGACCCTGGGAAAGATCGTGAAAAAAGCCGTGTCTTTCCTGAATATCGGACTGGAAATCCTGGAGGGGAAGGAACGTGGGCGTAACGCCGCTCTTTTGATGAACCATTCCCTGAAAAACCTTTTCCGCCTGGGCGTTGGCCGCGTGCTTGACCTGAAGCACCGGGCCGAGCGATTGAACCGGGAAGGCTGGTTCGCCGGCCGCAAGCTTCCCCTGGCCTTCTGGGGCGAAACCTGGCTTGGGGTTCTGGGGGGGCTTCTGGTCAAACGTCCCGTATTTTTCAACCAGGGCGGCGGGGGAGCCCTGTACCGGGAATTCGGGAGTCTTTCCGACGTGGAGCAGACGGAACAGATCCTTTCGGCAATCCGTCATTTTGATGATCTCCTGTCGCTGGTGTCGCCACGTCTTGAGAGTTTTCGAGGTTTTTTCGTCACCTTCGCCAACGTGCTGCTCACGGTGTGGGTGCATGGCTGGTCAGGGCATGGGGAAACGAGCGAAGGCCCCGTGACCCTGTCCGATTTCAGGACGTTTTTTAGCAGCCTCTGGGAAGACGGGAAACGAAGTCTGGAAAAACCGGGTGTGATCAGGCCGGCCATGAAGGAGGACTTTCTCGGTTTTCTGGCTCGCCGTTCAGGTTTGACCGGTGCAGAGATCGCGGAAAGAATGGGCCGGGATCTGGAGCGTCTGTTCACCGATATCGAGAGGGAATGCGGGGCTGTGGAGGATAAGGACCTGGACCCCCGCTACCTGGCGATGTTCTGTGTCGTAAAATGAAGTTGACTCCCCTTGTCTGATTGGAGTAGATTTAAGCCATAGATCTCAAACGAAAAAAGTTGTCAGGTCAAATCCGGTCCAGCAGCGTGTCCTATAACCGTATCAAGGCACATGACGTTCATGGAGGTGGGTTCATGGTTTATGTCCCGGAAAGAAAAATCAATCTGGCCCAGTTCAGGGCGATCAGCCATGCCATATCGACCTACGAAGATGTGGTGCTTCTCGGCAAGCATATCGTGGAAAGCATCTGCCGGTCCTTCGATATCATGGCGGCCACGGTTCTCGTGTTCGACGACAGGGAAAAAAAGCTGTACTACGTGTGCAGCCACGGCCTGAGCGACGAATACATCCGGAAACATCCGGATTACGATGAAAATCTTCTTCAGGAATTCGTGACGGGCCAGCCGGTTTACTTCGAGGATTTCAAAAACGATCCCAGGGTGAAAAACCCGGAAGCCATCGAAAAGGAAGGGATCGTGTCCATGCTGTCATTCCCCATCAAATCCAGAAAACATGTGGTGGGACTTCTCAAACTCTACAACAACAACAAATGGATGATTCATGACGATGACAAGGATTCCATCAACATCCTGGCCGAACATTTCGGCCTTGTCATCGAAACCAACGGACTCAAGAACTTTCTTGAGGAAGTCCGGGCCGTGATGAGCAATCTGCCTTTACGGATGCTTCAGGGGTTCTAGAGTCTCTTTGGAAAACGGGCAGGACCTTGGGGCGTGGGTTCCGAAAGGTCGGGTTCGCATTCGGAGAGCACCTGTGTGACGAAAACCGGAGAGACAAACGACAGGTGGAGGGATGTCTTCATGGGAAACAAATTATTGGTCGCCTTGAACGATTCCATGAGCTCGCGGGCGGTTCTGGACTATATCGGCAATCTGTCCCTTTGTCCGGATGACTTGCAGATCGTTCTTCTCCATGTGTTCCGGAAGCCTTCGGGCGGTGAGGAACTGATGGGTAAAAAGTACATGAACCAGCAACCGGCCAAATACACGGCCATCCTTGAAAACGCCAGGGATTATCTGATCAGCAAGGGGTTCTTTCCCGAAAATATCGAAAATGTCCTGGTAATGGAGCCCTATCCCACCATTGCCGATGGCATCATCGACCAGGCCCAGATTTTGAAACCCACCATGGTGGTCATCGGACGGAAGAGGATGTCCAAGGCCGAAGAGTTCGTCATGGGGGATGTGAGCATCAAGCTGGTGAGAGCCCTTGAGGGAATCGCCGTTCTTGTGGTGAAAATGTAGGCCGGAAGCACCGGCAGACGTCTCGTAAAGTCCGGGTTTCGGGGGCCCCGGCTTTCCTGGCAAGGAAATGAATCTTGAAAATGACACCTGTTCTTCCCCTGGCCTCGGCACTTGTTTTTATGTGGACTCTGGGTGTGGTGGCACCATGTCACGGCGGCCGCCTGGTTCATGAAAAATCAAGCCGGGTCCCTGGAACTGCCCGGCAGCCTGTCCACCACGCCAGAGCCTGGGAATGGGTGGCCCCCATCGACGGTTCCGGCTACTGCGGCCCGGCCGCCCTGTACCAGATCATCGCCTACTACGGGGATTTCGGAACCTTTGAGATTAAAGCCCGGTCCGGTAAAAGGTGGCTTGACCGGCCTCTCACGATCCGCCCCATCCGGGGCTCTTCCTCACGATTCGTGGATGATTCGGATTTCGCGAAATACATCCAGCCCTACAGCACGGGATCGAACTGGACCCTGATGGCCAAAGTGTCCAATCTCTACCGTTCACGGAACCCTGACGACCCGCTTTACCACGTCCACGTGTGTTCATCGTCCATCGCTCCGGAAAACATCCGGGACAGAAGCGACAGACTGGATGATATCCGGGAAAAACTCCTGAACCACGGCGTTCCGGTGGTCATCCACCTGGACGGAGTGTCCCTCCTTCCCGGCCACTACCTGACCCTCATCGGTGACGATCTCCAAAATTCTTCCGTGTTTTTTGTGGATTCCCTGAACCCCGGGGCAGGCATCCGGGCCGTATCACGGGACGCGTTTCTCAAAGACTGGTTCTATGTTTCGGGAAAGCATTACAAGGCTCGTTGGGACGGTACATGGATGGCTTTCTGGCGTCCCGGAAAGATCAGGGCCTTCCGGGATCTCTGATAGAGAGATGTTTTTTTATCGAGATCGTGCTTGATCCGGCCACTGGTCATACCTGACGTTTATCCTGCTCTCTCCTCGCTTATGGCGGGTAGATCCATTCAGGTCCGGGGATACCACGACCCCTGACATCATGATCAAGGAGGAAACCTTTATGAAAACGGCACCAGCCAGGCACCGTGTCTGTCCTGTTGAGTATTCCGGGTATCTGGAGGGTCGGCTTCGATCCTGGATTCATAACCCGGACAAGATTCTTGCACCCTATGTGAAAGAAGGGATGAGGGCTCTTGATGTGGGCTGCGGCCCCGGTTTTTTCACCCTTCCCATGGCCCGCATGGTGGGCGGCCGGGGATGTGTGGTGGCCTGCGATCTTCAGGTGGGCATGCTGAAAAGAATTGCGGGGAAAATGGATGGCAGCGCCCTGCAGGAACGGGTCATTCTCCACCAGTGCGGCGAAACCTCGTTGAACCTTGCCGGGTCTTTCGATTTTGCCATGGCGTTTTACGTGGTGCATGAACTGCCCGACCAGCGGGCTTTTTTCGATGAATTGGCCGGTTTGATGGCTCCGGGAGGGAAATTTCTGATGGTGGAGCCCCCGATCCACGTCAGCCGGAAGGAGTTTGCCTTGTCCCTGGACACAGCGACCCGATCCGGCTTTTCAATTTTGGACCGGCCACGGTTTTTCCTGGGTATGGGAGCCGTCTTGGAAACGGATGTCTCGGAAAAACAGAGGGGTTGATTTATCGAAACTTTTTGGGAATAAGACGTTTTACGAAGCGTGAAATTTTAAGGCATGTTTTGTCAAACTTTTTCAAAAAGTTTGGCCCCCGGCAGGGCCGCCGGGGGCAGAGGAGTTTTTTTTATGATGGTTTGCAGTCAGTACAGATCGTACTTTACCAGCCGGCCGTCGAGACCTCCGTTTTTTAAGGGGATTTTGATGTCGGATTTGAGCCCCACCTTTTTGATGTACTCCCTGTCCCCGAAGTAGATGTAGGCCGTGGAGCCCTGGCAGTTGCACTTCAGGAAATCCCCTAGACGTTTGTAGAACGGTCCCATGTCCTTGCCTTTGTCCAGGCGGATGCCGTAGGGCGGGTTGCAGACGATCAGGGTATTCTGGAGGTTGCCGATGTCTTCGAACGGCGTCCGGGATATATCCACATATTTCCCGCCGGGCAGCTTGTTGAGGTTGGCCATGGCGGCGGACACGGCCTGGGGGGATATGTCGCTGCCGGCAATGAGGTGCTCGGGCAGGTTCCGGATCTGTTTTTTGCTTTTCCGTTTCAGCTCTTGCCACAGGCCCCGGTCGAAGTCGGGAAGACGGGTGAATCCGAAATCGGTTTTCAGGAATCCTGCGGGGATGTTGCAGCAGTACATCAGGGCTTCACAGAGAAGGGTGCCCGACCCGCACATGGGATCGTACAGGGGCTGTTCGTCGCCGTCCCACTCGGTGAGCTGGATGATGGCGGCGGCCAGGGTTTCCTGCATGGGGGCTTCCACGGATTTTCTCCTGTAGCCCCGGCGGTGGAGACTGCCCCCCGAAGTGTCCAGGCTGATCACCGCTCTGTTTTTCCGGATATGGAGGTTGAACCAGACATCGGGGAACTTGGTGTCCACGTTGGGCCGGATTCCTGTTTTGTCCCTGAACTGGTCCACGATGGCGTCCTTGACTTTTAGAGACGCGAAATGGGAGTTGTTGATCTTGCTGTCCGACACATGGGCGAACACGGCAAAGGATCCTGTTTCGGAAATGAAATCGCTCCATTCGATGGATCGGGCCATGTCGTAGAGTTTTTTTTCATCGTGGCAGGGAAAGGACACCAGGGGGGCTAAGACCCGGGTGAAGAGCCGTGATTTGTAGTTGACCCGGTACAGGGTTTCGTGGTCGGCTTTGAAATGGAAACCTCGGTGTTCGGCTCTCAACTGCCGGACTCCGAGCCAGGTCAGTTCTTTCCGGCCCAGTTCTTCCAGTCCATCGGAGATCTGGGCGTAATATTCGCTGTTTGTCTGGTACAGGTACATGGTGTCCTCTATGTGTTCGTTCCTTGGGGCAAATGTGGCACACCATTCCCGAAGTTGCGGGGATTGTCAAGTCAAAGCGAAAGTTTTTTCACAAGGCCGGGATGCCGGGGATCACCAGAGGATGTAATGGTCTTCGGCAAATCCCGGAACATGGGGTATGGAAACCGTTTCGCCCGATGCGGTGGTCACGGTCCCCTGGTAGAAACCCGTGAGCTGGGTGAACCGTGTGGCGGCGAAGACTGCGTTCGTCCGTTCCCCCCGTTGACCGTCCGGATGGAATTCAAGATCGATTTTTCCGTCAAAGGACCGGACGGTCCAGGGTTTCATCAGATCCCTGCTGTCAAAGACGAAATTCACCGTATCCGCCTTGACCAGAGTGTGGTCCAGCCAGAAAGCGTTTTCCGTGAATCCTGTCTCGTTCACCCCGCTGGCGCAGTTGAGGCCGAAGCTCCTTCCATCGGGCAGGGTGGTCGCTGACGCGGCCCAGTTCCAGCATGTCTTCCGTCTCATGAATCCGGCGGACCAGTCGACCAGGGCCATGGATTCAGGCGAGGAGATGTCCCAGGTCTTTCCCTTGCACTGGATTTTGCCCCGCACAGCCACGGGTGTTGTCTTTTCCGTGTAGGCCCAGCCCCTGTAACCGGCCCGGGTGCAGATCCTCAACGGATTGGTTTGCCTAAGGTCAAGCTCGACCCGGAGATCCATGTCTTTCCCCCGGGCTGTGACCGTGTTGTTCAGGATGCGGATATCCAGCCCGCCAAAGGCATACGCCGCGTCGATCTTCGATGGATCGGCTGCGATGCGCCCGCTGAAAAAGGGGGCGATGGATTTGGTTTCAGTCAGGTGAGAGGTGGTCCGGTCATGGATGTAGAAGAAACCGCTGGTCAGGTATCGCATGTCCACCACCGCCAGCCCCACCGTGATGTCGGGGTTCAGAATGCCGATAAAGTTGAACTGCTTGAACTGGAGCCGTTTCATCAGGCGGGACACGGTTCCGCCCATGGGTCTTTCCAGATGGTAATCCAGGTAGTTGATGGAATCCACGGTTGAACCGTAGATTCCGAAGTCGATGCCCCCATCCGCGTTGACGAGTTTCGTCATGGTTCCCCCCCTGACGTTTAAATGGCTAAAGGAGCTTAGCGCTTAAGTTGATATATCATCGATGATCCATCTTTTTCTGTCTCATGGTCAGGCGACCCCGGATGACCATGGCGCATAGTACAACAGAAACAAGGCAGATGCCCAGAAACACGAACACAGGAAATAAACCTGTTTTCAAGCGATTGTGGCTGGTGCTTGAGACAAAGCAGGTTGCGCTGTCGTCGGACCAGAGGCGGTCGTCGATGCCGGAGTTTTCATCGGTGACCTGTTTGAAGGAGATGCCGCCCGGTCCGTCGGCGATGAAGACACCCTTGATGTACGAGTACCCCGACGTGCACTCGGTGCAGGGCAGGGTGATCTGGGTGGCCCAAAGGGCGTGGCCTTCCCCGTAGGAGCTGCTTGAACTCATGAAGACGGGTTTCGTGACATCGGCCATGTTGTAGAGAAGAACGGCGTGGTCCGGGTTGTCGGTGAGAACGTACAGGTGGTTGTTGTAATACGAGGCATCGATAGCGTTTCCGTAGGTGGAGACATCGATGGTCTTGACGACTTCAGGGGCCATGTCCGCCAGGTTGGACGGGTCGTAGAGACGGACGACACGAACGCCATGCTGGCCGTCGGCCACATAGGCGTAGATCCCGGTTCGTTTGGCATCGGCATCCACGTTTCTCGCGTCAAGGATGTTGTCCACCCGGATCAGGTTTTCCGGTGCCGGAGGCAGGACGACAACCGGGTTTTCCGTATCCGGAATGAGATTGACAATGGTCAGTCCGTCGGTTCCGCTGGCGATCAGGGCGTAGGTCCCTTCCTGGCCTTTGTAAGTGACGATCTTTCTGGCCGAGGCGCTGCCGGGGACATTGCTGGCCGCTTTCTGGCCGCTGTAGTCGGTGGGCATGGCCATCGAGGTTCCCACGCTCACATCCACGGCCCAGAGTTCCTGGTTCGGATCGGTGGTCAGGGCCACCAGGGTGTTACCGTAGGCATTCACGTCGACGACTTCGTAAGGCGCGTCAATGGGCAGATTGGAGTCCTGGACAAGAACAGGGGCGGCAAGGCCTTTGGGTCTCAGGTCGAGGAACTGGATGCCCCCTGTGCCGTCGGCGATGTATCCGTAATAGAACGTGTCCTTGATGGTGAAGGCTTTGGCCTGACCGGGTGTGGCCAGGAACGTCTCGTGGACGGGAAAGGCGGGGCTGGCGATATACACCGATTTGGTGTCTTCCTGTTCCTCGTCGTCATCGTCGATTTTCGAGGGAGGCGCCACCCGCAGGATGGTCAGTCCGCCGCCCGTTCCCGGCCGGTTGTCGGGGAGGTACACGATTTCGTTGTTGACCACGGTGATGTCGGCGGCGTTCAAAGGAGTTTTTCCTGTGGCGAAAAGGCTGACTTTTTCTTCGGCGCTGAAATCGGTTTTCAGACTGTAGATCCCGTTACGCTGGGAAGCCACGTAGACATCGTTCTCAACCACCTTCACGCTGTTGGCTCCGGGAATATCGTAGGACCCGCCGTTCACGGGCAGAGGTTTTGTCACATCGGCCATGCTGATGATCTTTAGGCCTGGCTTCAGCACATAACCCGTGTCTTTGTTTGTGGCCGGGTAGTAGGTGGTGACGTAGGCGTAGTCCGTGTGGGTATCGACGCCGGGGATCCGGCGAAGATCGATGCTTCTGGGCTGGAACAGGGCCAGGGGATTGGCCGAGTTGCCGTTGATGTTCCGCTGGGTGAAGATCGGTTCGATGACATCATCAAAGTCTGTGGGGTGAAGGACGTCATAGATCATCAGGTCGCTGGCGTAGCTGTCCAGGCAGTAAGCGTAACGGTCCGTCACATCGTTGGCAAGGCCCAGGATGTTCATGGTCACGCTGCCTGAGATGGACTGGAGAAGGGTCCAGCCCGTATGGGTCAGGGTCAGGGTGGGCGAGCCGAAGCCGCTGACCCCGTACCGGCTGATCAGAGAGCCCCAGGATGAATTCAGGATAAGCACCGCGTAGACATTGCTGGAGGGACCTGTGGCGTAGATGTCGATGCTCAGGGGATAGAATTTCGGTGAACCGGACGTCAGGCTCAGATATCCGGCTTCTTCGGGAACCAGGGGGTTGTTCAGGTCGAGAACCCGGATACCGTAAGTGTTGTCCGCGATAAAGGCGTAACGGTTGTGGATTTCGATATCGTAGGCACGGACATAGGCTGCGGCGCCGGGTATGGGGCCGTGGATGGAGGTGGCGAAAGCTCCGGTGTGGGCCAGGTCAGGCCCTATCTGCCCGGTGTTCTCCTGGCTGGGATTCAAAGGGTCGGTCACATCGACGATCTGGATTCCCGAGTATCCGCAGGCCGCGTAGATGACATTTTTGGTACCTGTGGAGTAATAGGCAAGAGACCGGACGCCTTCGGTGGTGTTTTTGAAACGCAGATACGCCACTCGCTGAAAATCGGTTTTTCTGAAAATGCTGAGAGTGTCGCCGTCTCCGGCGTAGACATAACCGTTGTCCGCGGCGATGGATTTGAGCTGGGCCGCAGGCCAGCGAGAGCCGGTTCCGGTAAAGTTGTCACCATACGAAGGTACGACGTGAAAGACGAGAATGGCTAAACCGATCAGGCAAGACAGGCGTTTCATGGCAATGACCCTTGTTTCATAGAGTGAAAAAGCAAAAATGTTTGGGTTAGATATAATTTAACGGCCGGAAAGAGTCAATGTCAATATTCCCTCCGGTTGCACCGTACGGCCTCTGGACCCGGTCTTGTCTTTTCATGGTTTTTCCGGTAAGAAGCGTGTATTCATCTTTCGCGGGAAATGGATGGATGGGTACCTCGGTCCCCGAGGCCCGTTTAACCTTCAGGGAAAAAGGCACAAGGAACGGCATGATCGACGAAGAAATCCGGAAAAAATTCCAGGGCCAGGCGGAAATGCTCGCCAACAGGGTCAAAAAAAAGTTCAAACACCTCAGGAAAACGTTCGCCCGGGAACAGATTGACGTGTTTCGCCTGTACGACTGGGATATCCCGGAAATCAGGGCGGTGGTGGACTGGTATGGCGGCCATCTGGTGGTGGGGGAGTACACCCGGAAACAGAGCGTGCCCGAATGGCTTCCCATGATGGGCGAGGCCCTGGGACGGGCTCTGGATGTGCCTTTCGAACATATCCATCTCAAAGAACGGTTTTACGGAATCAAAGAGGGCAAGCGCTACAAACGGGTCGATTACACCGATAAGAAAATCGTGATGAGGGAAAGGGACCTGTTGTTTTCCGTGAATCCTTACGATTACGTGGATACCGGGCTCTTTTCGGATCACCGCAACACCCGCGTCATGGTGAGAAACATGGCAAAGGACAGGGATTTTCTGAACCTTTACTGCTACACAGGGGCCTTCACCTGCTATGCCGCCAAAGGCGGGGCCCGGTCTTCGGTGTCCGTGGACCGCTCGGAAACGGCCATCAACTGGGTCCGTGACAATTTCAGACTGAACGGGATTTCCGAAACCGAGCACACCCTGGTCCGGGAACACACCCTGCCTTTCCTTAAAAAAGCGGCAGCCAAAGGCCTGGAGTTCGATCTGGCCGTGGTGGACCCGCCGTCTTTTTCAAATACCCGGGCCCATGGGACGGATTTCGATGTGCAGAGGGACCATCCCGTGATGCTTCGCATGGTCGTTCAGTTGATGAGAAAAAACGGAACGATCTTTTTTTCAACGAATCACCAGAGTTTCACTCCCTGTTTCGAGCATCTGGAGGTCCGGGGCATCCGGGAGATCACCGAGGAAACCATTCCTGTGGATTACATCACCCCGAGAAAGAAGATTCATCGCTGCTGGAGAATCGAGATTTAGGACGGTGTTTCGATGAGCTGAGGCCGGCTTTTTGTCCCATGGGAGGGTTTTGCTTGACGCTTTCCATGCCGTTCATTACAATCGTCTTGAATCAATCAGGAAAAACCGTTTTTTACCGGCCCGGACCCTTGGGCGTATTTGACGGAATCATACCTTAATTAATATACTGTCAGAAAATTCACCGTTATTGTTTTCTTCCGGTTCGCTGAGTCGTTGCCGCTCTCGAATCATGGTCAAGGATCGCCCATGAAAAAAAACTCATTCATCGACCATCTTCTCCGGTCGACCCTTCTCAACACGGACTGGACAGCCTCCCTGAAAGATGGGGTGGACACAGCCAGGGCTGTCCAGAACTACCTTGTGGGACTTTCAGATTACATGAACGAATTCATGAATCCGATGATGTCCGCATCCAGGTATCTGATGGATGAGGAAAAGAAAAACGCACTTGCCGTGTCTCCGTCGGAAAATCTGGAAGCCCAGCTTCAGCTTCTCCGTTTCAACATGGACGTCGCGGAAAGGGGTTTCTCGGGAACGTGGAAGTTCCTGAACGACTACCTGAACAGGGAAGGGCAGGAGTTTCTGGAGGCTTGGCGCAACACCCTTTTAAGCGGTGAAGGTGCTACACTGAAGGACCTGGTCCGAAACAGGATGAACACCCTGAACCGGATCGCCCATGAATACCCCATGGCCATACGGGAAGTCGGGGAGGAATTCGGCTTTCACTTTGAAAGAGGGCAGGACAAGGTCATGGCCGAAACCGACCGCTTCATCCTTTACCGGATCACTCCCACGGACAGCCGGGTCACCACAGACGACGGTCTGAAACCGGTGGTGATCATTCCCCCCTATGTTCTCGGAGCGAACATCCTGGGCTTTCTTCCCCATGAGAACAAGAGCTACGCCCATGCCTTCGCCAACCAGGGCATACCCACCTATATCCGGATCCTGAAGCCCGTGGCTGACCATCCGGCGGTTCAGACCATGGAGGGGGAGGATGATGCACGGGACCTGAAATATTTCTGCGAACAGCTGAAAAAACTCCACGGCCAGCCGGTGACCCTGAACGGCTACTGCCAGGGGGGATTTATCGTGGTCTGCGATATGGTTACAGGAGAACTCGACGGTCTGGTGGACACCCTGATCACCTGTGTGGCCCCCATTGACGGATCGAAGTGCGCGGGGCTCGCGAATTTTCTCAAGAGCCTTCCAACGCGATACAACAATCTGGCTTATGGCCGTAAAACACTCCCCAGCGGTAACGCGGTGGCCGACGGCCATCTGATGAGCTGGGTTTACAAACTGAAAAGCATCGACACGGAAACACCCATCGTTTCCTTTTTCAGGGACATGATCATGCTGGGCCAGAGCGACGGACAGGCGGAATTTGTGTTCAACAAAACAGCCACCGCCCTGAATTACTGGCTGAAATACGACAGGACCGACATCCCATTGGGGATCACAAAGATGAGTTTCGCCTCGTTCAACCATCCTATCGAAAAGGACGGCACTCTTCCCGTGACCCTGTTCGGAAAAAAACTGAACATCAAACGGCTCAAGGAAAAGATGATTCCCTGGCTGATCTGTTACGGTGAAAGCGATGATCTGGTGGAAGCGGGTTCGGCCCTGGCGCCTCTGGATTTCATGGACGTGGAGGTCACGCCTTTTCCCAAGGGCCATGTGGCCATTGCCACGTCCTGGTCCAACCCCCATTCGGCATACGGTCTTCACAAGGTCTACGGGGAGTCGGGCCACAGGGGGCCTGTCCGGTTCCAGCTGGATCAGGGCGCAAAAAAACGTTGAGGGTTTAAAAGGCTTTCACCCCGGTAAGTTTTGCTGCGGGAACCTGTGCGGACGATGCATCAGGCTTTGTCATGACGTGGTCAGAGAATGTTGCCCATGAGATAGTTGTTGATGGTCGATTTCAGGCTCCCATCAGGGTACTTGGCAAGGGCCGAATGGCATGCGGGGCACTCCAGGACGTACTCCCGGGTCTTGATCAGTTTCTGGAGAGACATCCGTGCGCCGCAGATATCACAGCAGCATTCGGTCATGCAGCCGATCCCCCCGAAATACTGGTGGCTTTTGATGACGAAATGAAGGCCCACGCCAAAGTGGTCGTTCAGGTCTTCGGACCTTCTCAGTTCCCGGCACCATTTGACCCGTCCGAAAAAACCCCTGTAAATATCGTGCTCAACCGTGTCAAGCATGTTGACGTACAGGCCTGATTCAGAGTCGAGCTGCTGGGGGGCGACGATGTACATCCCGCTTTTGCTGTGGTTGTGCATGACCGCGTCCACATAATTCCCGTCCAGTGTCTCGGATATGAGAACCGATGCCGTGAAATTGTCACGGGGACATGATCTTCGTTTGTCCTGGTACATGGTTTCCTCCACGATTCGATTTCAAGAAAGCCGGATTCATCGATCCGGGTATCGTTGACCGAATATTCATTAGATGGAGAAGGACTTGAAACACATGAAATGCGTACGTGAGAAGAGAGATAATCGGATCTTTTTTCAAATCATCCTGAATGAATATTTATAATTAACATTACCTGTTTTTTTGCAGTCGTGTCAATTCAAATTTATTGAAAATCAGGATGTTACTATTCAGAATTCGCGGAGCACACACCCCTGAGAATCAAGGCTTAGATCTTGGCATGATGGGTTTGGCCTGAAATTTTTATGGTTTTGTTCGATGTTTCCGTTTATAAGCGTTTTAAAAAAAACAGGGACCATCAACAGGAGTTGGATTTGCCATGGCGAAAAAGAAAAAAAGCGGACGAACCGCCTATTCCGAACCGGCCCGGCTGGATTTCCCGGATCAGGAAAAGGCCTATCCCTGGCTTTCCATGCTTTTTGACGCGTTTTACAGCGCGGACCAGGATATCTATGGGGCCATCGAATCTGAAATGAAAAAAGGGCGTGTGCTCGCCTGCGCCAAAGGATGCTCTTCCTGCTGCCAAACCCATGTGACCATTCCGGTTTATCCCCTGGAGCTTATGGGGATCTACTGGTACCTTCTGGACCGGGCTCCCCGGGAAATGTTTGAAGCCATCTCGGCCCGGATGCTTGATTTTGTCCCGGGGCAGGGCTGCCCTTTTCTGGTGGAAGGCGTCTGCGGCATTCACCCGGCCCGGCCCCTGGCCTGCCGTTTTTTCAACGTGTTTTCAAAGCCCTGCACTGACGGCGAGGACCCGTATTACTCTCGCCGTAACGATGTGTGGACTCCCGACGAACGTCAGAAAGACAGGGCGCTTTCGAAAATGCTGCCCTATCACGGAATCGTCCAGCGGTCCGAACGGCGGGAAGCCATGAAAAACGGCTTCCTCCTCCGCTTTGTGAAAAACCTCCAGGAGATCAACTGGCCGGGTATCGCCATACGGCTGAACAACCGGGACAGGGGACCTATGAACGAAAAAGCCGTTCTCCCTTGATCCAGGCGCTGAAAGGGTCGGGATGGGCCAGGACGATTCGCAAAGAGGAAAGGATGTCCGTGGTCTCCCATTCACACCCCATGGACCGGCACACATGGGTCAGGCCTTCATGAACCGCGCCGTATATCGCGCCGCGAAAAGGGGTGGTGTCGATCTCTGCGTCTTCCCTGTCCGATTCGAAGGCCCGTCTGCACTGATCCACGCTCAGGGAGTGCCAGGCCCTGCATAGAAAAGGGCGGATGGCGTAAATCGAGCATTTGTCGTTTTCAAGAAAGATGCAGGGAGTTTTCCGCCAGAACGACGGCAGTTCATCCGGCGATTTCCCTTTCACCAGCCTCAGGATGTTGGATATCTTTTTCATGAGGGCGTCGGTCTGCCTCAGGGAATAGTTTTCCCGGATATGCTGGCCGATGTGAAGGGCTTCGCAGGGCATGAGGGTGACCCGTGTGAAACAGCAGTAAGGGCAACCGACGTTGCATTCGATCCGGCGGGCCACATTCTCTTTTTTTTCTGTCTGATCCACCAGGTCGCCTCCGAACTGGTAGAGTTTCTTCAGGATCAGGGGAACCGTCTCCCATTTTTCACCGCCGGTGATGAAAAAACCTGAAACCATATCTTCGGTTTTTTTGATCAGGCTTTTGATTTCATTGGAATTCATAGTCGAGCGCCTCTGACGGTTATGGCTGAAAAGATTCAGGTTTTTTGCTTAGAATAAACCTTCTTTTTTACCGGGTTCGTAATGCCATGAGCACAGCGGTGAGGGACGGTTTTTTAATAAGCAGTTTTTAAATTAATATATCAAATGAGAAGCTGTGTCGAGCCCTCACTTGCCGGTGTTGCAAAAAGTCTGGTGTAAAAGAAGGAGCGGGGCACGCCCGTGATAACAGAGGATATTTTCGCGGGAGAGTCACTGTGGGGTGGCGCCTGGCCTTGGAGGGAGAGACAGGTCAGGCGCCGGATCGAACGTGGGTTTATGCTTTTTCTGTCTGGGTTTTTTTGAGCAGAAGCTCTTTTTCACTGACATCCTTTTTCAGCTTTTCGTTCAGTTTCTTTAGCTCATTCAGCTCTTTTTCAAGGGAAAGAGCTTGTTTTTTCTGGGCGTCCAGCTCTTTGTTCAGGTCAGCCGCGATTTTTTTCTGTTCGTCAAGGCGGGCCTTGTTTTCATCCACGGATTTATCCCGTGTGGCGGCTTTTTTCTTTTCCGAAGCAGCGGCCTGGTTGAGTTCTGATATTTTCCTGGCCTGTTCGCCCTGGATTTTTTCGAATTCCTGGCTCTGTTTTCTGAGTTCCTCGTATTTTTTAATGAGGGACTGGTATTCGTCGAAGGAAATCAGGCCCAGCAGTTTCAGGAATTCGTCGCTGTTTTTTTTGAAATCCATGCTCATGAATTCGGTGGGGTTGAAAAACATGGTCATGGGTTTGAACTGCTCTGTGTACGACGACAATTCCTTAAAGCGAACCATGGACTCTTCGAAGAGTTTGTCGAAGTTCATGAAACTTTTTGTCTGCTCGAAAAAGTCGTTGGAACCGGGTACCGGGGTGTCTTTCAAGGTTGTAAAAAGATTCCAGCCGCTCAGTTTCTGCATCATGGACGAGAGTTCTTTGAATCGTGTGAGGCTGTCTTCGAACAGGGTGTCCATCCGAAACAACGGATTGTCCTGAATGAACTGGTTGCTTTTTTCAATCATCTCCGTAAAGGCGTTTTCCCAGAAATTCGTGTGCAGATTCGTCATAGATTGTCCCCAATTCAATGATGATGAATAACAATAGCATATAACCTTTTCCCGGCCGGGAAAGGTTATATGCTACCGGGTTTTTTCCGATTCAGGCGGCTTTATTTCGCGGCTTTGGTGCTTTGAGTCGATTCGGTGAAAAACGACTCAGCTTTGGAGAAACCTTCATCAATGGATTTTTTGATTTCGGTCTGGCCTTTTTTCATGACAAGCTTCCATTCGTCGAGGATTTTCCGGCCTTCGTCAGGAATGGCGGCGTTGTCTTTCATGAAGGATTCGGCCATTTTTTCAGACTGTTCCTGAAGTTTCAACAGGGTGTTGTACGTGTTGTTGAATGTGCTTTTCTGGAAATCAAGAACCTGAAGCCCGATCTTGGCGGCGTTGAAATCTTTCATCAGATCGAATTTCTTGGCGAAATCGAAATTTTTCATCATGTCCATGTTCTTCCACATATCGCCCATCATGTTTTTCATCATGTCCTGCATAGTTGCCTCCTTTACAGTGTTTAATTGTTCTGCACGATGTTCTGCCGGATTCTTGAAAACAAGAAGACCGTGTCCCATTCATGCCAATAGTGTCTTGGTCTCGTTTGAATCTGATTTGCGGATTGTCCGTAAGTTCGAATGTCGGAATAGGATTCAAATCATCTTTAACACTCGCACTATAATTCAGCTCTGTGCCTATGTCAAGATAAAATATTGCATCGCACAAACAAGGCGTTCAGGTTTGAAAAGTTGAAATACGTTTCATAAAAATGAAAAAATACAATGGATTGATAACTATGTTCAATGGAATAATCTTGTTTCGTATCTGGTCGACCAGAAAGGTTTGGTGCGGCATATCATGGCCGGTCCCCATGGCCACCCGTTTTATCCCATTGATAATCGGCGGCCGCTTTGATAATGGAAAGGGCGTATGGAACAACAGGTCACGGTTCGATGTCGCGGGAAACATTTTCGCGACGATAAAATCGTTCCGGTCTTTATACTGGAATCTTTCCATGCGATTTGAATGAGAACGTGATTATCATACAGTAAGGAGAACGTTCATGATACGTGCTGGTATTGTCGGAGCGACCGGGTATGCCGGAGCGGAGCTTGTCAAAATTCTTTCGGCCCACCCCCATGTGGAGCTGACGGCCGTTACGTCCCGGCAATACGCCGGAGTGCCTTTCGCCCAGGCTTTCCCGTTCTTGAGAGGCCTGACTGACCTGGTCTGCGAGGAATTTGATATCGACGCTATTTCAGATAAAACCGATGTGGTGTTTACAGCTCTGCCCCACAAGCTCCCCTTGTCCATCATTCCCGGGCTGATTGAAAGGGGAAAAAAGGTCATCGATCTTTCGGCGGACTTCAGGTTTTCTAATGTAGAGACCTACGAAGCGTTTTACCAGCCCCACACGGCCAGGGAGCTTCTCGACATCTCCGTTTACGGACTCTGCGAGGTCTACAGGGAGAAAATCGCCCAAGCCCGGCTGATCGGCAATCCGGGGTGTTACCCCACCACCGTCCTGCTTCCTTTGGTTCCTTTGCTGAAAAAAGGCATGATCGACACAGCCCATATCATCGCCGATTCCAAGTCGGGTGTGAGCGGAGCTGGCCGGTCCGTGTCCCTGGGTACCCATTTCTGTGAGGTCAACGAAGGGTTCAAGGCCTATAAAATCGAGGGGCACCGGCATCGTCCCGAAATGGAAGAGGTGCTTTCGAGGGAATCGGGGGAACCCATCAGTCTGACCTTCGTGCCCCATCTGCTTCCCCTGACACGGGGCATGCTGACCACCCTCTACACCCGGGTGAAAGGGGAATTCAACGCCCAGGACATCATGGACTGTCTCACATCATTCTATAAAGGCCGTCCTTTTGTCCGGATTTTCGATGACGTGAGCCAACCGCCCGATGTGCGCTATGTCCAGAACACCAATTTCTGCGATATCGGGTTTCATCTGAACCCTGATACCGGACAGCTGGTGATCATCTCCGCCATCGACAACCTGGTGAAAGGGGCATCGGGACAGGCAGTCCAGAACATGAACATCATGCTCGGCCTGGACGAGACGGCCGGGCTGCTCTAAAAAAACTCGCCGGGGCCGGCCTCACAGGGTCGCCCCGGTCTGTCCTGCGTTTCAGACTCCTGTCATTTCGGCGATACAGCTTTTGAAGACGGTTTCCTGCCAAAAATTCCATGGAACGCGGTTTCGTCCATCTCCCGCAGGGGGCTTTTGTCCTTGCTTTTCGTGGGGATTTGTAGAATAGAAGACCTTGTATTTCATGAAAGAATGGTAATGTTCGCTGGCATGTTAAGACGTTGCACGACAAACGAACCGCTTTCCCGTTTGACCTTGATGCATCCAACCAACCAATAAAATGAGGGTGACGTACATATGGGTTTCAACTTACTCAAAATGATTTTTGGGACGAGAAATGACCGGGTATTAAAAAATATTCAGGTGTTTGTGGAGCGGATCAACAGCTTCGAACCTGAGATGGAGAAGAAAAGCGATGACGAGCTGAAAGCCATGACCGGTTATTTCAAAGAGCTTCTGGCCCAGGGAAAAACCCTCGAGGATATCCTGCCCGAGGCTTTCGCCACTGTCAGGGAAGCGTCGAAACGGGTGCTCGGCATGAGGCATTTCGATTGCCAGATGATCGGCGGTATCGTTCTGCACCACGGGAACATCGCCGAAATGAAAACAGGTGAAGGTAAAACCCTGGTGGCCACACTGCCGGCCTACCTCAACGCCCTGACCGGCAAAGGGGTCCACATCATCACGGTAAACGACTACCTGGCCAACCGTGACGCCGAATGGATGGGCCAGATTTACCGGTT
>CAZWTY010000039.1:0-34409 GCA_964637565.1 uncultured Desulforapulum sp. | reverse complement strand
GAGGCCGCCCGGAATGACAGGGTTGGGAGCTGTTGGGTAAAGTTACGAAGTCAAACTAAGTCCCCTCTGAAAATCGAGGACTGCCTCTTTCGCGGGCATGGTTTCCGGTTAATCGCTATCGGGATCGCTATCGCTATCGGGTTCGATCGTCAGAACATTTCGATAGCGAACCCGATCCCGATAGCGATAGCGAGGGTTAAGATCCATGCGATGGCCCTGTAGATTCTGGACCAGGATCTTGATTTTATGTATCGGCATGGTGTATGGTTTAAATAACATTATGAACCGGGTCTGATTCCGCACATTGCCCGGACATCTTGATTCAAGCGTTTTGTCCTTTTTCACGATCTTTATGATTCATAGATACCCACCGGCCAACATCCCGCATCACTTATGGATGGACGGCTTTCTGCGCTGAAACGACGGCCGGGTCGGCAGAATATGTTCATTCTAAAATAATAACGGAGGTTTACCATGTCCATCATCACCATCTCCCGAGGTTCGTACAGCAGGGGCAAGGAAATCGCGGAAATCGTATCACAGCGGCTTGGCTACAAGTGCATTTCCCGGGACATTCTCCTGGACACCTCGGACAAATACAAGATTCCCGAGATGAAGCTGATCCGAGCCATCCACGACGCGCCGTCCATCCTGGACCGGTTCGTCTACAGCAAAGACAAGTACATCAACTTCATCCAGAGCACCCTCCTCAACTTCCTGAAGGAGGATAACATCGTATACCACGGCCTGGCCGGCCAGTTTTTCGTCAAGGACATCCCCCACGTGCTCAAGATCCGGATCATTTCCGACATGGAAGACCGGATCAAATGCGAAATGGAAAGGGAAAACATCTCCCATGACGAAGCGAAAAACATTCTCAAAAAAGACGACGAACAACGTAGAAAATGGAGCATGAGCCTCTACGGCATCGACACGGCCGATTCCTCCCTATACGACCTGGTCATTCACATCGGGAAAATTTCCGTGGATGACGCGGCGGACATCATCTGCCACACCGTTCAGAAAGAACAGTTCAGGACCACAGAACACTCCCGGAAAATGATCGAGGACCTGGCCCTGGCTGCGGAAGTCAAATCCATGGTGTTCAACATCAGCCCAAGCATAGGGGTTTTCGCTCATAATGGAAACGTTCATATCCAGGCCAAGGGCCGTGAAATTCAGGAAGAAAAACTGATCGAAGAGATCAAGACATCTGCCGGGCATGTCACCGGAGTGAAGAATGTCACGGTGGAGATACAGCCTTTGGAATATTATGCAGACTGATCGAAGGGGATGAGTTGAAACCCCGGGCAATCAGCGATCGTTCAGGGACCAGTCGAAATTTTCGAATTCGATGATGGTCCCTTCTTTTTTTATTGCGGCCACATCGTCTTCGCTGAGTGCCAGAGCCCCGGCATAGGTGATGAACAGATTCCCCAAAGAACCGAACTTAGCCTTGAAATCATCGCCTTTCCAGCGGAACAGGGGCGAGACATGGAACCTCCCAAGACGGCCGTCAAACCTGTTCCTGGCCCTGTCCGAAAGAAAAAGGCTCATGGCCTGTTCCAGCTGCCCGTCCAGTTTCTCGGCAGTGTAGACCTCGTTCCTCAACGCCGGACTGCCCACGGCGGCAAAGACCAGCGCCGCATGGACCCTCGGTTCGTTGTAAACCCCTTTTTTTCGGATCATCCCGTGCTCTATCTCATCCAGCGTCCTTTTCTGGCCAAGAAGATCCGCAAACCGGATAGACCAGGTTTTCCTGAAAAACGACCCGATGTTCCGAACGGATTTGACCGGATAGTGGCGGACCACCAGGTCAAGGGTGTAAGCGTTGTAGGCGTTGATCAGGAACGCCAGCTGTTCTTTCCTGTTCCAGCGGTCGAACTCCTCCTGGCTGACCGAGGAAATCGCGGAAAGGTAGGCCTTCATCAGTCCCCTGTCCTTGGCAAGAGCCTGGTAGTCGACCCGGGAGGACGTCTTGTCCGCCGACATGATCACATGTTTTTTCAAAAGGATATCCAGAAGACCATGTTCATGGTCAAAGGTCGCCGCGTGGAGGGGAACGGCGTAAAGCCAGAACACGAGGCACCAGAGCTGCAGAAAATGTTTTTTCATACCAGGCTGTCTCCTGTCTTGAAGAGGGTCATCCATTTAAGGAAAGGCGGCATCACAGGGCCCGCAGCGCGTCGGCCCACGCCACCGCCTCTTTGTAGAGCTGGGGAAGCAAGGCGCCATCCACGCCGATGACCCTGGCCTGGCTGTCCAGCCGTTTCCAGTCGCCTTTCTCGAAACAGACCACCAGATTGAGGTAATCGGCCAGGATTCCCCGCTTGTTGATCAGGGGCTCACGAATCGCGTCGGACAGGGGCAGGTTTTCCATGATTTTTTCCATGGGCTGGTCCAGGATGGCGTCGATCAGGGAAAAAAGCCCCAGGGTGAACAGCTCCTGCCGATGACCGGCCTGTCGGGCCAGGTCGCCCAGCTGCTCACAGAAACGCGCCCGGACACAGGAGGCGATGGCCAGTTCCGGCGTGGACGACGCGGCGAGATTGGACATCAGGATCACGGACATGAACCGCCTCAGCTCATCTTGGCCCAGATAGACCAGGGCGCTTTTGATGGACGTGATCTCGTTCACCCGTTTGAAAAAGGCTGAATTGATATAGCGCAACAGCTTGTAGGAAATGGAGACGTCCCTGGAAATCTTTTCCGTGACTTTCCCGAAATCCAGATCCCGGTTGTTCACCTCTTTCATAATCCCCAGAATCGCCATGGATGTGGCCGGGACTTCCCGTCCCTTCACCACTTCGGGCTTGCAGAAGAAATACCCCTGGAACAGGCTGAACCCCATGTCGATGGCCGCCCTGAATTCATCCCAGGTTTCGATTTTTTCTGCCACAAGCCGGGTGTTTTTCCCCAGACCGGACACTTTTTCCCTGATTTCGTCGAGAGGCATGGCCATGAAATCCACCTTGACCATGTCCGCGACCTCGAGAAAGGCGTTGTGAACGCTGTCGAACACGTAATCATCCAGGGCCAGGCGATAGCCCTTTTTTTTCAGGGTCCGGCAGGCCTCGAGAACCTCCTCCGTGGGTTCGATGGTCTCAAGGATTTCGACCACCGTGTCCTTGGGGGGAAACATCAGGGGAATCAGATCCAGAATCAGGTTTTTCGTGAAATTGATGAACACGTTCCGCCCCCCGGACAGGGATTCGAGGCCCAGGTTCAGGAAGGAGCTTGACAGAACAGACGATGTGGCCTGGTCCCCATCCACCTTTGGCATATAGTTTTCCATGCTGTGCCTGAACAGCAGTTCGTAGGCGGACACTTTCCGCTTCTTGTCGAAAATGGGTTGCCTTGCCACATAGATATCCATAGAGTCCTTCTCTGAATGCGTTGCGATATGTTCACACACTATACGTCTCAGACCAGCCGCTGTCAATAAACCGGAAGCCTCTCCAGGACAATCGGGATCGATATCCAAAACGTTCCGATAACGATGATTGAAACATCCGCGATAACTCCGATCGCGACCGTCAGGCCGTCTCCTTTAAATTCATTTTTTTCTTGACCTGGATCAAAGCAAACGTTCACGGGAAAGGTTACAGTCAAATCAGAAAACGCAAGAAAAACCGGAACGGTTATTGCTTTTCCATACAACGTGGCTATGATATAGGGCATTGAACATTGTTATGGAAAACAATCTGAATTTTGCCTTGTACTGGATTTTTTTTTCATGTAAAGTTCAGGTTTCCTTTCAACTGGGAAAGAACCATAATGGCTTGAAAACACTGAGTTTACAAACCATTTAATATTGCGCCCCCAGGGTGCGCGCCATGGAGAGTCATCAAAATCTATGAAAACATGTGATCCGAATTTCGCGAAAGAAGTGATGGCCATGTCCAAGACAACGCTGACCCGTTGTTTCAGCTGCATGACCTGCTCCAGTGGATGCCAGTTCCAGCATATCATGGACGTGAAACCCCATGCCATCGTCCGCATGGTCCAGACAGGTTTCCGAGAGGAAGCCCTGGCGGCCTCGGGTCCCTGGCTTTGCGTGGGCTGCAACACATGCAGCACCAACTGCCCCAACGCCATCGACATTCCGGCCGTGATGGACGCGATACGCCAGATCTCCATCCGGGAAAAACGGAAAATACCGGAGCCCAACATCAACAATTTCCACAACGCGGTCCTCAACTCCATCAAACGCTACGGCAGAACCCATAAACTCGAAATCATGATGCGCTACAAACTGGTTCAAAGGGATCTTTTCAGCGATGTGGACCTGGGAATCCGGATGCTCGCCAAGCGGAAGCTGGATTTACGGGCTTCCAAGGTCAAAGAACTCCCCGAAGTCAAAAAGCTTTTCACCAAGGCGGGATAGATGAAAACAGACAAGCCCTTCGAAATATCGTATTTCCCCGGATGTTCCATGAAAACGTCCGCAAAAGAGAACAACGAGTCTCTGAAAGAGTTCTTTAAAAAGATCAACATCACCCTGGTGGAACTGCCCGACTGGAACTGCTGCGGAAGTTCGTCGGCACACTGCGTGGATTCGGACCTGGCCCATGACCTGGCCACCCGGAACCTGGCCATCGCCCCGGCGGACAAACCCTTGCTCGTGTCCTGCCCCAGTTGTACCCTGAGGCTGAAACAGGCCCATCTCCACACCCTTCACGATCCGGAACTTCAGCAGCGTTTCCATGAAAAATGGGGCAAACCCTTTAACAAAGATCTGAAAATCATCCATTACTTCGAGCTGTTGAACAGCATGGATTTCCAAAGCCTCAGCAAGGAAATCAAAAAACCCCTCACGGGGCTGAAGTTCGTTCCCTATTACGGCTGCATGCTGGCCCGGCCACCTGAAATGCGTCACGCGGAAAATTACCACGGCCTGATGGAATCCATCCTGACCAGCCTGGGGGCCACCCCCCTGGACTGGGGCAGCGGCTCCAGGTGCTGCGGCACCTTCCTCAGCGTGGCCAAACCCGAGGCGATCACCCCCATCGTGAACGAAATCATTCAGAACGGCATCGACACAGGCGCCGACTGCCTGATCACTGCCTGTTCCATGTGCCAGCTCAACCTGGAAATACGCTGCAACCTGAAGCACCAGATCCCCACCCTCCATTTCTCGGAGGTGCTGTCCCTGGCCATGGGCACCAACAAGTACAAACGCTGGTTCCCCAGACACCTGGTGGACCCCACGCCCCTGCTCACACGGTTGGGGCTTATCGAATAACCGGTTCAGGGCCTGCGGTTCCCTGAAAAACCGCAGGCCCCATGCACACCATCCTTCAATCCTTTCTTCATCCGGCAAAACCCACCTTCTTCGGAAAACACTGCGATAAAAAAGATTGTTTTTATGTTTCAAACACTTAAAACAAAAGCCATTCGTATAACATTGACATTTGAGCCCGGTATGATAGGACATGCACGGAAC
The DNA here is from genome assembly GCA_964637565.1 of uncultured Desulforapulum sp. Taxonomy (GTDB): domain Bacteria; phylum Desulfobacterota; class Desulfobacteria; order Desulfobacterales; family Desulfolunaceae; genus DYJE01. Next base: position 28,963 of record CAZWTY010000039.1, on the reverse strand, counting down.
ACCAACTCTGTGAAGGATCCCCATGGCCACACCCCTTGAAAAAGCCCGAAGAAACCCCGATTCCGTAAAGGCCCGCATTCTGGGCGTGGCCCGGAAACTTTTCGGGCAGTACGGATTCCAGGGCACCACCACACGGATGATCGCCAAAGAAGCGGGGATCGACATCTCCACTCTCCATTACCACTGGGGTGACAAGGGGGATTTGTTCGAGGCGGTGATCCATGACCTGAACGATGAAACACGGGTCAAGCTCATCGAGATCGAAAAGAAGATCAAAGGCAAGGAACTCACGGAGCGCATCGACATCGCCCTGGAGGAAATGTTCGATTTCCTTTTCGAAAATCCTGAAATATCGAACCACACCATCTTCCGATACTTCACCCAGACCACCACCGACCTCGATCTCAACATCGGCCTTTCCAGCGTGCCCGAGTACATCTCGGACATCGCCTACTCCATGGGGCTCTCGGAAACCAGGCGGGAAGCCTCCCCCGAAGCCCAGATGAAAGTCATCTTCATGATGAACGCCCTGCACAACTTCGTTTCCGGCGAAATCTTCTTCCGCTCCATCATGAAAATCGACCGGGAAGAGTACCGGCGCCTGGCCAAGGAAACCCTGAAGTTCTACAACATCGCCCCCTACAAGTAGACAGCGCAACAAAAAACCCTTTGCCCGCATGAACCGGGGACAAAGGGTTCTTTTTCGTCGAGAATTTCAGGGCGTCGTCAGTTGGCGCGGTACAACGTCACCACCGCGGCGCCGCCAAGGCCGATATTGTGTTGAAGACCGATTTTGGCCCCTTCGACCTGTCTTGCTCCGGCTGTTCCCCGGAGCTGCCAGACCAGTTCGGCGCACTGGGCAAGGCCGGTGGCACCCAGGGGGTGTCCTTTGGAAAGAAGTCCGCCGGAAGGATTGGTCACCACCTTTCCTCCGTAAGTGTTCTGGCCGTCGCAGATGAACTGCTCGGCCGTCCCTTCGGCCGTAAGGCCCAGCCCCTCGTAGGTGATCAGTTCGTTGGCGGTGAAACAGTCGTGAAGCTCCACCACATCCACGTCATCGGGTCCGATGCCTGTCTGTTCGTAAACCTGCCCTGCCGCCTTGGCCGTCATTTCGTAACCCGCGATGATCATCGGGCTTCTGGCCGAGAAGGAACTGGCGTAATCCGAGGTCATGGCCTGACCCGCGATGAACACCGGTGTCCGGATGCCGTGTTTCGCCGCGAAGCCGTCGGAACAGACGATGGCCGCCGCAGCCCCGCAGGTGGGCGGACAGCACTGGTACCGTGTCAGGGGACCGTACTGGTGGGGGGATTCCATGACCTCCTCCAGACTGAGAAGGTTCCGGAACACGGCCCGCTCGTTGTGCTCGGCGTGCTTTCTGGCTTTCACGGCGATTTTCCCGAAGGTTTCCGCTTTCGTTCCGTAACGGTCCATGTGCTCCATGCCCGCGCCGCCGAAAAGCTGGGCCGCCGGGGGAGCCGTGGCGCTCAGGGGGTATACCTCGTTCAGGTGGACAAAGTAGTTTTCCATGGGCGCGGGCCTGTCCAGGAAGGTCATGCCCAGGGCACCCGGCGTCATCTGCTCGAACCCCAGAGCCAGGGCGCAGTCCACAATCCCGTATTCCACAGCCTGGCGGGCCAGGAACAGGGCGTTGGACCCCGTGGAGCAGTTGTTGTTCACATTGAAGATGGGAATTCCCGTCATACCCACCTCGTAAAGCACCTTTTCCCCGGCGCAGCTGTCCGCGTAAACCCAGCCCGTAAAAGCCTGCTGCACCAAACTGTAGTCGATTCCGGCGTCTTTCAGCGCGTCTTTGACCGCCTCGACTCCCATGACATTGTAAGGAATCCCCGCTTTGGGCGTGGTGAATTTCGTCATTCCCACCCCGATCACATTGACTCGTTCCATGGATTTATCTCCCGATCATTCTATGTTTTAGCCACATGCCCTGATACAGATGCTGTCAGAATCATTTGAATGGAGTTATCCTCTATTCGATGTTGGACGTTGGGCGTTCGATGTTCAACGTTGATCCATTCGCTCATTCGGATGGTGTGAAAAATCGTCTATCTCATCTAACCCAGAAGCGGCCCCATGAACCCGAAAGACTCGGTCACGTTGGCCAGGGGTTTCGCGCTGTCCAGACTCGTGATTTTATCCCAGTTTTCCCGGATCTCTTCGGCCAGGATGTCCCTTTTTCCGTCGCCGATGCAGATCCCCGGGGCACAGACCACCTCGGTCCGGCTGAACCAGCCGGCGGCGCAGTTGAAGATCATCTTGCCGGTGCTGCACTCCTCGGACACCAGGTAGAGCACCAGGGGGGTGACGAACTCGGGTTTCAGCTTTTCGTAAAGGGACGGCGGCAGGACGTCCTCGGTGAGACGGCTCGCGGCCACCGGCGCAATGGTGTTGCACAGGATGTTGTACTTGGCCCCTTCGATGCACACGTTGTTCATCAGTCCCACCAGACCCATCTTGGCCGAGCAGTAGTTGCTTTGGCCGAAGTTGCCGTAAAGGCCGGCACCGGAGGCCGTGTTGACGATGCGCCCGAACCCGTTTTCCTTCATGACCTTGAACGCGGGCTGGGTCACGCAGAACGCCCCTTTCAGGTGAACGGCCAGCACCAGATCCCACTCGGCCTCTTCGATCTTCATCAGGCTTTTGTCCCTCAGGATTCCGGCATTGTTGATCAGGATGTCCACCTTGCCGAAGGCGTCCAGCGCTGTTTTTACGATGTTTTCGCCGCCCTGTTTCGTGGCCACCGAATCGTAGTTCGCCACGGCCTTGCCGCCTTTCTTAAGGATTTCCTCGACCACGGCGTCGGCCGCCCGGGAGTCTGCCCCTGATCCGTCCCTCGCCCCGCCCAGATCGTTCACCACCACGCTCGCCCCTCTTTCGGCCAGGGCCAGGGCATAGGTTTTTCCAAGCCCCGCACCGGCTCCGGTAACGATTGCAATCCGTCCGTCGAATCTGATATCGGCCATGTGTCCTCTCCTTGTCGTTGGTGTTGTCGTAAGTTGCTCCTTAAAGACCCATGAATTTCGAAACAATGGTTTTCATGATCTCGTTGGTCCCGGCGAAAATCGACGTGACACGCATATCCCGCCAGCCCTGGACCAGGGGGTTTTCCTCACAGGTCCCGTATTCCCCCATGATCTCGAGGCCCTTGCCCATCACCCGGTTCGCCATGTCCGTGGTCCAGTACTTGGCCATGGACGTTTCGATTTTCACGTCCAGACCCTCCATGTGGTCGGCGATGAGTTTTTCCAGGAAGGTGCGCCCGATTTTCACTTCCGTGGCCATCTCCACCAGGGCGAACTGGATGGCCTGGAACTTGGACAGGGGTTTTCCCGAGGCGTCGGTGGTGTTTTGGCAGTAGTCCATCACCTGTTTCAGACTGTGTTCCGCGCCGTAGACCGCGCCCATGGCGCAGCACAGCCGTTCCTGCTGAAGCTTGCCCATGAGCATGAGAAACCCCATGCCCTTGTCGCCCAGGCGGTTTTCAACAGGTATCCGGCAGTTGTTGAAAAAAAGTTCGGCCGTGTCCTGGCTGTTCCAGCCCATCTTGTCCAGCTGGCGACCCCTTTCAAAACCCGGGGTTCCGCCTTCCACCAGGTAAAGGCTCATTCCCATGTAAGGGTCCCTGATATCGGGGTTTCGCGCCGCCACCACGGCCAGATCGCCGTGAATCCCGTTGGAGATGAAGGTCTTGGACCCTGAAAGCACCACGTAACCGTCTTGTTCCACCGCCGTGGTTCGGATGGAGGCCAGATCGCTTCCCGCGTCCGGCTCGGTCATGGCGATGGCCGTGACGATATCGCCGCGGACACATCCCGGAAGGTATCTTTTCTTCTGATCTTCCGACCCGTATTCGCTGATGTAGGGGACCACCACGTCGCTGTGAAGGGTGGCGGCAAGGCCGGTCTGCATGGAGGCTGCCATTTCCTCGCACACGATGGCGGAATAAATGAAGTCCCCGCCCAGACCTCCGTATTCCCGGGGTACCTGGGTGCAGAGCAACCCCGCACGCCCCATGTCTCTCCAAAGATCCCGGGGAACGGCGTGGTCCTTTTCCCACTGCCTGGCGTGGGGAATCACCCGGGTTTCGATGAACTTGCGGAGCCGCTGGCGAAAGGCCCGGTGTTCATCGGTATAGTTCAGAATATCCATGAATGTTTGTCTCCTGTGGTTACGTCAAAACGTCTCAGGGCCTTTTGGGCTCCCTGATTTTTCCAATTTCAGATTCGGCGATGATGTCCTTGTGAAGGTACTGGTTGCCGTCCCTCACCTCGATCATCTTGGCGTCCCGGTAAAAATGCTCCACCTCGTATTCCCTCATGTAGCCGTAGCCTCCCAGGAGCTGGACCGCCTCGTCGGTCACGGCCATGGCCGCCCGGCAGGACGCCATTTTCGCCATGGACGCCGTGGCCGGATCCCGGCTTCCCTGGTCAAAGGCCATGGCTGTGGTGTAGGTGAAAAGCCTGGCCGAAGCGATGTGGGTGGCCATGTCCGCGATTTTGTGGCGGACAGCCTGGAACTGGCCGATGGGACGGCTGAACTGCTCCCTGTTCCTGATATGGAACATGGCCCGCTCGTAAGCCCCCCTGGCCACACCCAGAGCCTGAGCCGCGGCGAGAATCCGGCTTTCGGCAAGAAACTTCTGAACGTAACCGTAGCCTTTTCCCGGCTCGCCGATCAGGTTGGCCATGGGCACCTCCACGTTGTCGAAGGTGATGTTGGCCGATGTCATCATGTTGAGGCTCAGCCGTTCCCCGGTCTTTTCCACGACCAGCCCTTCCCGGTCCGCCTCCACGATGAACAGGGACGCCCCGTCGGTGAACGGCTTGGCGAAAAGGTCGGTCTGACAGAGCACGATGTAGAACCCGGCGTTCAGCCCGTTGACCACCCCTGTTTTTTTCCCCTGGATCACATAGTTGCCGTTTTTCCGGACAGCCACGCAGGAAAGCCGGGTGATGTCGTAGCCGTTTCCCGGTTCGGTGAAGGCCGCGCCGCACAGAATCCGTCCTTCGGCCACGGAGGGCAGAAAGGTCTCTTTCTGTTCATCGCTTCCGAAGCGCAAGATGCATTCGGCGCCGTAACCGGCCATGGACAATGTGATCCCGAAACTGGAATCGGCGGCGCACAGCTCCTCGGCCACCAGGGCCTGGTCCACGAAACCCATGCCCCCGCCCGAATAGGTCTCGGGGTAGTGTATTCCGATAAAACCCAGCTCGGCCGCCTTGGCATGGACCTGGGCCGGGTATTCCCCGGTTCTGTCCAGTTCGAGAACCCGGTCCTTTTCGAATTCACCTTTCGCGAATGACCGGACCGCCATTTGAATCTGTTTCTGTGATTTGTTGAATTCAATCATCGTCGTTCTCCTGAATGACCGGGAAAGGACCCGGCCGCTGGGACGTTCCTTGGATCAGTCCGGGACATTGCCGTGTTCGTAAACGCCCTGGGAAATCACCTTGTCGCCGGTGTCCGCGTTTTCCGTCTCCCAGTAAGCGCTTCCCGTACCGGTATTCCAGATCCGGGTGCGAATGGTCTTTCCGGGATAAAGGGGTTTGGAAAAACGGCAGGCCAGACGCCTCACCTTCTCCGGTTCTCCGGGATTCAGGGTGTTCACCAGAGCCCGGCAGGCGTAACCCAGAGTGCAGAGCCCGTGCATGATGGGCTGGTCAAACCCCACCATTCTGGAAAAATCCTTGTCCACATGGATGTCGAAAAGATCCCCCGAGAGCCTGTACAGAAGGGGCTGGTTGGGGGGCGGGGTTTCCTCCACCACATGGTCCGGCTCTCTTTCCGGGGCCAGGATCTCTTTTTTCGGGGCGTTTTCCCCACCAAAGCCCCCGTCAAACCTTGAAAAAACCGTCAGGATGCTGGTGAAAAGCTTGGTTCCGTCCGCGCCGCATGTATCGCTTTCCGCCACCACCAGGGCCCCTTTGCCTTCGCCTTTATCGTAGTAGTGGGAAATCCGGCCTTCGGTGATAAAGATCCCCGAGACGGGAATGGGTCTGTGGAAAATCAGCTCCTGCTCGCCGTGAAGAATCCCGGCCAGGTTCATCCCCGAATTGATCCCCACATGGCCGAGGAATTCGAAAATCGACGCAATGGAGAACGTGGGAACCACCTTGAGTTTCCGCTCCCAGCAGTACTCGATGTCATCGAATCCGGCCCCCACCCCCAGGGCGTAAACCGCCACATCCTTCCACCCGTACTCTTTCTTGATCGGCCCGATGGTTTTCCCGAGGGCCTCCATGTTCAACCCCATGTCGCTCCTCCTTGCCTGTATGGTGTGATCACGATCCTCCCTGGTCAAGGGAGACAAAACCCAGCACATTGTTCCATCATTTGATTGATTTATGTGTAATATACAACACCCACTGAGTCAATCAATAAATACCATCATTTGATGGAATTTATTGATTGACCCTTGGCGGCGAAATCGATGCCCGGAATCAGACGTCCCGGAGATCAGGTGTTACACTGTTTCCCAAATTATGACTTTTTATTCTTATCCAAAATATCTCAGCCCTGTCATTCCGGACGGTTTCCGGTATGACAGGTCGCCTGATAAGCCTCAGGTCGTGGTGAAGCGACTTTTTTCATGTTTCAGAACATATGCGCCGCGATGATCTCCCGCATGATTTCCGTGGTGCCTCCGCCGATGGAGAGGATCCGGTTGTCCCTGTAAAGCCGTTCCACCAGGGTTCCGCGCATGTATCCGTAACCACCGAAAATCTGGACCGCGTCGTAGGTGACCTTGTCGCTGACGGAACAGGCGAAATTCTTGGCCATGGACACGTCCCGGGTCTGGTTTTCCCCGGCCTCGATTTTCGCGGCGACCCTGTAGGTAAACTCCCGGCTGGCCTCGGTCAGGGTGGCCATTTCCGCCAGCTTGTGCCGGAGAACCTGGAACCCTTTCAGCTTCCTTCCGAAAGCCTCCCGGCTTTTCGCGTATTCCAGGGCCTCTTCCAGGGCCAGAGACGAGGTCATGTTGGCCATGACGCTGAGCTGGAGCCTCTCCATCTGGAAATTCTCCATGATGATGGAAAAACCCTGGTTTTCCTCGCCGATGAGGTTTTCCACCGGAACCCGGCAGTCGTCGAAATAGATCTCCGCCGTATCCGAGGCCCACCAGCCTGTTTTCTTGAGTTTGTCCGAGGTCCTGTACCCGGGCGTGTCTTTTTCGATGACGAGAAAGCTGATCCCGTGATGACCTTTTTCCCCGGTGCGGACGGCGCAGGTCAGATGGTCTGCCCTCACCCCGCTGGTAATGAAGGTCTTGCTGCCGTTCACCACGTAATGGCCGCCTTCTCTTCGCGCGGTGGTTCTCAGGCTGGCAACGTCCGAACCGCCCGAGGGTTCGGTGACACCCAGGGCCGCGATTTTCTTTCCCGCAAGCACAGGTTTCACGAACCGTTCGATCTGGTCTTTCGTCCCTTTCCGGACAATGGGAGGAAGGGCAATGCTGTGGGAGCCCAGGCTTGCCGCCAGCCCCCCGGACCCGGAGCGCATCAGTTCCTCGTTCAGTACGATGGAAAGGAACACGTCGCCCGGCGTTCCACCGGCCTCCTCGGGATAGCCGATTCCCAGAAAACCCAGGCTTCCGGCTTTTTCGTAAAGGGAGCGGGGGAATTCCCCCTGCTCTTCCCAGTCATTGATATAAGGAAGGATCTCTTTGCGGACCAGATCACGAACCGCTTTTCGCAGCAGGTTGTGTTCCTGGCCGAAATACTGTTGATACGGTACACCATGTCCCCGGGTTTTGTCCATTGCATTGTTCCTTTTTGAGTCGTTCGATCAATCCCAAACCCTGGTTCCCGGACCGGGCGGGTCCTGGGGCGGTCCGGCAAAGGCCTGGGCGATGGCCATCCATGACCTCGCGATGTCGCCTTCGACCGAAAGGCCGGTGTCGTTCACATGACGGCGCTGGGTCACCACGAGGCAGAAGTCCAGGGCCGTTCCTGAGACCGTGTTTTCAGCATCCGCCGCTCCATAATTCCAGATTTCCCCGTCCGGACCCTGGAGAACCAGGGCGGGTTTCGTCGCCGGAACAGCGAGTTTCCGGTTCATGAAACTCCAGGTGAACGTGGAAAACCCCAGATGGACGATGTGCTTCAACCGGGCGGTGGCCGGCCTTGCCATCTTCAGAGCGTCGGCGATATCCTGGCCATGGGCCCATGTTTCCATCAGGCGGGCGGTGGCCGAAGACCGGGCACTCATCGGGGGGCCGTACCAGGGCAGTTTCATCTCCGGAGAAAGTTCCGCGTAACATGCGACCAGCTCCCGTCGTTCCCGCCGCCACCAGTCCAGAAGCCCGGCATCGTCAAGGGCCAGCCCCTCGTCATTGGCGCGATCGAATATCTCGTCCACCGAGTTCCCCAGTTTCATGAGTTCCAGCACATGGGCGTCGAAAGCCTCCCTCCCCGACAGGGACACCCGGGCGGCCCTGTCGAAAAACGCCAGATGACTGATGGTTTCCTTGACAGTCCAGCCGAAAAACGGAGTCGCCGTCATCCAGCCGTCGTGGTCGAGATCGGCCACCAGGTTGTCCAGGGACTCGCATTCGTCGAAAAGGTCTTTGCAGATGGTTTTCATGGAAGCAGGCCTCCAGGCGCGGACTCAGAAAAATATTGTTCATGCATTGAATTTAATTCATTATTATAATCATGTTCACATCATGTCAACGGTTTATATGAACGTTGCATCTGAAACGCTGAAAACTATGCCCGACCAGGTCTCCGGCCCCCAGCCTGTCATTCCGGGCGGCCTCCGACATGACAGAGTGTATGAACCCACTTCGGACCCGGCAAAAACTATAGGCTCGAATTGCGAAGCCGACCCGGAATCCACGCCGGCATGGGCAACCGTTTCTGAAAAATCATGCGTCCATTCGTTCGCGGGCATGGATTCCGGGTCGGCTTGCATGACGGGCGCCGTAAATACGCAAGACACCCCTCATCTCAAGACCTGCCGAAATGACCAGACCGCCCGGAATGACAAGGTTGGGAGCTGCGGCTCAACATGACATGGCGGTAATATTCAACCATGCGATCGTCCTGACGGTTATTTCAATCGCTATCGGGATCGCTATCGTTATGGAAAGGCTGGGACTTATTGGTTAAAGAAAAAAGCGGGGAAAAATGTGGGGTAAAGGCGGAGCCCGGCCAGAACTCCGCCTTTCAATCCGATCAGTCTTCTTTCCAGAAAGGAGACATGTCTCTCAGCCGTTTGATGACGGCGGGAAGCATTTCGATGATGTAATCCACCTCGTCTTCCGTGTTGTAGCGGCACAGGGAAAAACGGATGGTTCCATGGGCGGCCGTGAAGGGAATCCCCATGGCCCGGAGCACATGGGAAGGCTCCAGGGAACCGGAGGTACAGGCCGAACCCGATGAGGCGCAGATCCCGAACTCGTTCATCATCAGGAGAATGGCCTCGCCTTCGATAAACTCGAAACTGATGCTGCTGGTGTTGGGCAGACGGTTGGCCGTATCGCCATTTACGAAGCACTTGGGAATCCGGGCCAGAAGCCCTGCTTCCAGCTTGTCCCGGAGCTGTTTCACCCGGACGTTTTCCTCGTCCATATGGTCAAGGGCCAGTTCACAGGCTTTTCCCAGGGCCACGATGGACCCGATGTTCTCTGTTCCGCCCCGTTTTCCACTTTCCTGATGACCGCCGATGAGAAAGGGGTTGAACTTGAAGCCGGACCGCACGTAGAGGGCTCCCACGCCTTTGGGGGCATGGAGCTTGTGGCCGGATAGGGACAGCATGTCAAAGGGGATGTCCTGGGCGTCCACGGGGATCTTGCCCACGGCCTGGACCGCGTCGGTGTGGAACAGAATGCCCTTTTCCTTGACCCGTCTGGCGATGTCCCGGATGGGAAAAATCGTGCCGGTTTCGTTGTTGGCCCACATCACGGAGACGATGGCCGTATCCGGGGTCAGGCTGGCCTCGAAGGCGGCCATGTTCAGGCGGCCCTTGCCATCCACGGGCAGATAGGTGGTGCGGTAACCTTCCTTGTCCAAAGATTCGCACAGGCTTTTCACCGCCGGGTGTTCGACCATGGTGGTGACGATGTGCTTCTTGGCCGGCTGGGCTTTCAAGGCGGCCCGGATGGCGCTGTTGTTGCTTTCCGTGCCGCAGCTGGTGAAAAGGATCTCGTCGGGCTGGGCGTTCAGGGTTTTCGCCACACGTTCACGGGCCAGCTTCAGAATATTCCCCGCTTCCCCTCCCTTGCGGTGCATGCTGGAGGGGTTTCCGTAGTACTCGGTAAAACAGGGCATCATCTCGTCGATCACCTGCTGGTCCACCCGGGTGGTGGCGTTGTTGTCAACATATACGGTTTTCATCGATCGCCTCCTCCACCACCAGTTCCGTGGCCACACGGTCACGCAGGGTCGCTTCCACATGGTTTTTCAGGGTGATCTGGGAACGGCTGCACGATGAACAGGCCCCCTTGAACTTCACGATCACCTTGTTGCCGTCCACGTCGATCAGTTCCATGTCCCCGTGGTCTTTCTGGAGCGCGGGGCGGACCTCCTCCTCGATGACCTTTTCGATCAGCCGGATTTTCTGCATGGTGGTGAGCCGGACAGGGGCCGGTTCTTTCTGCACGTACCCGCCGCCCTCGTTCACGGCCCAGATGATGGCCTGGATTTCCTCGTGGCAGTTGCCGCAGCCGCCGCCCGCCTTGAGGTGGCTGGTCACCTCCTCGATGGTGGTGAGTTTCGCCTCTTTCACGGCCCGGACGATATCGAGGTCCGTGACGCCGAAACAGTGACAGATCACGTTGCCCTCGGACACATGGACCTTTTCCCCTTTGTAGTAGGCAATGGCCCGCTCCAGGGCGTCACGGCCCATGACCGAACAGTGGATTTTCTCTTTGGGAAGGCCGCCCAGGTATTCGGCGATGTCTTCGTTGGTGATTTTGGCCGCCTCGGTGATGGGCATGCCGATGACCATTTCCGTCAGGGCCGAGGACGAGGCGATGGCGCTGGCACAGCCGAAGGTCTGGAATTTCGCCTCTTCGATGATCTGGCTATCGTTGATCCGTAAAGTCAGGGTCAGGGCGTCGCCACAGGCCAGGGACCCCACTTCGCCGATTCCATTGGCGTTTTCCACACGCCCTGTGTTCCTGGGGTTCAGGAAATGGTCTTTCACTTTGTCCGTATAATCCCACATACATGGTCTCCGTTCTCTTCTAAAGGTTTAAAGCCTTATCGTCAGGATGGAACCGGCGTCAGGCTGAATCACGTCGTCAATTCTTTTTAAAAATAGTCACCTTATCTTCATTTTCAAGATAATTTTCAAGTCCTTTTCCATCTCACCCCCGTTCCTTTCCGATGAGGAACAGCCCGTAGGTGGCCCGGACATTGGGAAGAAACCGCACGATGCTGCCGTGCATGTCCCTGTCCGTGGTGTTGATGGCCACTTCTTTCAGAATCCGGAACCCCACGTCTTTGGAAAACCTTTCGAAATCCCGGATGGTGAGCACGCGGATGTTGGGGGTGTCGTACCACTGGTAGGGAAGCTGTTCGGTCACCGGCACGTAGCCCGACAGGAGAAGCTGGAGCCTGATCCTGTAATGCCCGAAATTGGGAAAACTCACCACGGCCTTTTTGCCGATCCTCAGCATGGACCGGATCAGGCCGGCCGGTTCGTAAACCTGCTGGAGGGTCTGGCTGAGGATCACATAGTCGAAACACTGGTCCGGATAATCGGAAAGCTCGGTGTTGAAGTCGCCCTGGATCACGGAAAGGCCTTTTCCGATACAGGCGCTGACCCCTTCTTCGGATTGCTCGATGCCTCGCTCTTCCACGTTTTTCTCCGTTTTCAGGGCGTAGAGAAGTTCGCCGTCCCCACAGCCCAGGCCGAGGACACGGGAACCGGGCTCGATCCAGCTTTCGATGATGGAAAGATCGTAACGGATCACGGCTGCCTCCGTTCACCAGCTGGCCCCACGCCCGAAAGAAAACCCGAGAGCATGGAGGCCAGCCTGTCGCTGGGCAGAAGAAACGCGTCGTGGCCGCAGTCCGCCTCGATTTCACAGAAGCTTACATCCAGGCTGTTCCGTTTGAGAACTTTCACGATCTCCCGGGACTGGTAGGTGGGGTAGAGCCAGTCCGACGTGTAGGACACCACGAGGAACTTCACCGCGGCGTTTTTGAGTTTCATCAGCACCTCGTCGTAATCCAGGTATTTGCTGAGGTCGAAGTAGTCCGCAGCCTTGGTGATGTAAAGCAGGCTGTTGGCGTCGAACCTTTCCACAAACTTGGCACCCTGGTAACGGAGGTAACTTTCCACCTGGAAATCCGTATCGAAATCAAAGGAGAAATCCTCCTTGTCCTGGAGTTTCCGGCCGAATTTCTGGCGCATGGATTCGTCGGACAGGTAGGTGATGTGGCCGATCATCCGGGCCACGGAAAGGCCGGTGGCCGGAAAGGATGTGCCGTAGTAGTGGCCCTTGTTCCACTCAGGGTCGCTGACAATGGCCTGGCGGGCCACCTCGTTGAAGGCGATGGCCAGGGCCGAATGACGCAGGGTGGAGGCCAGGACCACCGCGGATTGGACCATGTCCGGAAAGTGGTAGCACCAGGACAGGGTCTGCATTCCACCCAGGGACCCGCCGATGACGCTGTGAAGCCGGCTGATCCCAAGATGGTCCACCAGCCGCTTCTGGGCCGCCACCATGTCATGGATGGTCACCACAGGAAATGTCAGTCCGTAGGGTTCGCCTGTGGCCGGGTCGATGGACGACGGCCCCGTGCTGCCCATGCATCCTCCCAGGATGTTGGAACAGATCACGAAATAGCGGTTTGTGTCCACCGCTTTGCCCGGTCCCACCATGATGTCCCACCAGCCTTTTTTCCCGCCGTCCTCTGTTCCGGCCACGTGGGAATCGCCGGTCAGGGCATGGCAGATCAAAATGGCGTTGGACCTGTCGTGGTTCAGGGTGCCCAGGGTCTCGTAGGCCAGGGTCACCGGGCCGAAAAACGTCCCGTTTTCAAGAATCAGTCCATCGAACTGAAAGTACTGTTTTTCCATCATATTTTTCCCAGGGCCTGGGCCAAATCATCTTTGATGTCCTCCGCGTCCTCAATGCCCACGGACAGGCGGATCATGCCGGGCAGAATCCCCAGGCCCGTCTTCACCTCCGGGGCAAAGGCCAGGTACTGGGTGGACCAGGGGTGGATCACCAGGGTCTTGCAGTCCCCCAGATTGGCCAGGTGGTAGATCAGCCGGAGATGGTCGATAAACCGGTAACAGGCCGCCTCGTCTTTCAGGCCGAAGGTGAGCATGGCTCCGAAACCCCTGCCTCCGAACTGCCTTTGGGCCACCGGCCTGAAAAGATGGCCTTCAAGTCCGGGGTAGTTCACCCACTGGACCTGGGGTTGGTTTTGAAGAAACGTGGCCACAGCCAGGGCGTTGGCAAGGTGTCTCTCCATCCTGAGGGTGAAGGTGTCAAGCCCCGTCATGGTCAGGTAGGAATGGAACGGGGCCTGGGTGGTTCCGAAGTTGATGTGGTGTTCCCGCCAGATCCGGTCCAGGAGGGCCAGATCCCCTTTACGGTCCACAAAAGGTTTGAAATCTTCGAAGCGCCGGGAACTCCAGTCGAAATGTCCGCCGTCCACCACCACGCCGCCCGGGGCGTTTCCATGACCACTGAGATACTTGGTGGTGGAATGGATCACCACGTCGGCCCCCAGGTCGAGGGGCGTCATCAGGTAAGGTGTGGCAAGGGTGCTGTCCACCACCAGGGGAAGGCCGTGTTCATGGGCCATGGCCCCGAGCCGGGTGATATCCGGAACGTCCATAACCGGGTTGCCGATGGCCTCGGCGTAGACAAACCGGGTTTTTTCGTCAACAGCCTGTGCCAGGTCCGCCGGGTCGTTCAGATCCACGAACCGCATGGTGATTCCGTATTTTCCCAGTACGTTCGTAAACAACAGCCAGGTGGACATGAAAAGACTCCGGCCCGAGACAAAGTTGTCCCCGGCCCGCAAGAGGGCCATGCAGGTGTTGCTGACCGCGGCCATGCCCGAACCCATGACAATGGCCCCTTTTCCGTTTTCAAGGGAAGCGAGTTTTTTCTCCAGCACGGTGTTCGTGGGGTTTGACAGCCTCCCGTAAATGGGATGGGCGCTTTTCCCGCCAAAAGACCGGGACAGGCTTTCCGCTGTCTCATGCTCGTGGGCCGCTGTCTGGTAAATCGGGGCCAAGGTTGCGCCTTCCCAGCGCTCCGGAGTCAGGTGCTCGTGGATCACACGGGTTGCCAGACGGTATCCTTCTTTTTTTTCCATATATTTTTAGCCTTTCACAGCCTGTCCTGAAGCACGTCACAGCAGCGGCAGACGTTCATTTTCTCGTCGAATGTCTTGTGGACTTTCCCCTGGCAGGCCGTTCCACTGATAAACCAGCACATCTGGCCCGCCTTGAACTCGAAGGCCGGGCATTTGGCCTTTCGCTCTTCCGGACAGCCCACCACAGACCAGCAGGGCCCTGCGTCAGACTCTCCCCTGAACACCAGAAAGTAGACCTGCCGCTTCACGTGGTCCGGAATGGATCGCCACCCCTGCTCGTAACTGTGGACCGCCTTGACGGACACGCCGATAAGGACGGCCATGTCTTTCTGGGTCCTGTTCAACTTTTTCCGTATTTCGGTGAATTCCCGGGCGTCCATCCTGTTTCCAGACTCCTTGGTTTATTGTCCATGAACCGTTCAGCCACCCTCTGGCCGGGCGACAAAATGTTTGCGAAAAGTACCACATTGTGGTACTCACTGTCAACGTTCTTCACGCCGGAAACCAGGGCAAACGCATGTAGCGTTGGCATGGATCTTAACCATCGCTATCGGTATCGGTATCGAAATGTTCTGACGATCGAACCCGATAGCGATACCGATGCCGATTAGCCTGAAACCCGCGATCTTCAATATTCATTTTTCCAGCGTTTCAGGATATTATGTCAAAACGTGAACCGCAGAACGACGCAGTCAACCCAAATCACCAGAGGAACCCATGACAGACAAGACCCCGGTCAAGGATAAATGCAGAACAGACAAGGAAGGCGTGAGGCGATTCAAGGAACAGCTCCCGGCCATCACCGAGGCCATCATCGCCAGTTGCTGGGATCCGGCCTGCTTCACCCATATCGACTACGAGCCCATCCCCACCCGGGAAAGCGTGGTCCGGATCATCCACCGTTTCATGGAGCTTCTCTTTCCCGGTTTTTTCAGCCGGAAAAACCTGGACCCCACCAATCTGAAATACTCCATCGGCGACGCGGTGCTCACCTTGTACAACAGGCTGTCGGAACAGATCAGCCTGGGCATCCGCCACGACTGTTTCCGTTACGGGATAGCCTGTTCCGACTGTGAAAAACGGGGTCACGACGCCACCATCCGGCTTTTTTCCATGATTCCCGACATCAAGCGCACCCTGGCCGAAGACGTCAGGGCCATGTTCGAAGGAGACCCGGCGGCCCGGGGCCATGACGAGATCATCTTCAGCTATCCCGGTCTTTTCGCCATTTCCGTGTACCGCCTGGCCCACGAGCTGTTCATCATGAACATCCCGCTCCTGCCCCGGATCATGACCGAGTACGCCCACAGCGAAACCGGCATCGACATCCATCCCGGAGCCACCATCGGCCGGCGTTTCGCCATCGACCACGGAACTGGGGTGGTGATCGGCGAAACCACGGTGATCGGAGACAACGTGCGCATCTACCAGGGCGTGACCCTGGGGGCCCTGTCCCTGCCCCCGGACGCCGGAGAGCGTTTCAAAGGGGTAAAACGCCACCCCACCATCGAAGACAACGTGATCATCTACTCGGGAGCCACGATTCTGGGGGGCGACACCGTCATCGGAACGAACGCCGTGATCGGCGGTAACGTGTGGCTGACCGAATCGGTTCCACCGAACACGAAAGTGTTTCTCGAGCAGCCCAGACTGGTTTTTAAATAAGGAGCCCGCCATGATCCACCAGACCATCGACCAGACCATCGGTAACACCCCCATCGTGAAACTCCAGCGCATGGCCCATGGCCTCCATGCAGACATCCTGGCCAAGCTGGAATTTTTCAACCCCTGCGGGTCCGTGAAAGACAGGCTGGGGCTGGCCCTTATCGAAGACGCCGAGCGCCGGGGCCTGATCGGTCCGAACACCCTGATCGTCGAGCCCACCAGCGGCAACACCGGCATCGCCCTGGCTTTTGTCTGCGCCAGGAAAGGCTACCGGCTCTGCCTTACCATGCCGGAAACCATGAGCGTGGAAAGGCGGAAGCTCCTGGCCCACTTCGGAGCCCGCATCGAACTGACCGACGGCACCCGGGGCATGGCCGGGGCCGTGGAAAAAGCCAGGGCCATTTTGTCCGAAGAAAAAAGCGCCTACATGCCGGACCAGTTCGCCAACCCGGCCAACCCGGACATCCACCGAAGGACCACGGCAGCGGAAATCCTCCTGGCCACCCGGGGAGAGGTGGACGTCCTTGTCTGCGGCGTGGGCACCGGCGGCACCATCACCGGCCTGTCCCAGGTGCTGAAGCAGGTGAACCCTTCGATGAAAACCGTGGCTGTGGAGCCCTCCGCCTCCCCCGTTCTTTCCGGAGGGAAACCCGGACCCCACAAAATCCAGGGGATCGGGGCCGGCTTCATTCCGGAAGCCCTGGACCTTTCGGTGGTTGACGAAATCGTCGGGGTCGACGACGAAGAAGCTCTGGAAACAGCCCGTGATCTGGCCCGGCGCGAGGGTCTTCTCTGCGGGATCTCCTCGGGAGCCGCCGTGGCCGCCGCCCTCTCCATCGCCCGACGGCCCACGTCCAAAGGGGCACGAATCCTGACCGTCCTGGCCAGCACCGGAGAACGTTACCTCAGCACCGCCCTGTTCAACTCTTGATCAGCACCTGATCTGTCGCCCATTTTCACGGTTGATTTTTTTACGGAGAATGATAAAAAACAGCCATGAAAAATTACGTCGATAAGGTCTATGCCCATATCAGCGACAGAATCCAGCGAAGGCTGTTCAAAACGCCGTCACGGCTCTCCGTGTCGGCGTTTTCCATACTCATCGGCCTCGGCGCTTTTCTCCTCAACCTTCCCGTATCATCAAAACACGGAACGCTCAGCGGGATCGACGCCCTGTTCACCGCCACTTCCGCCAGCTGCGTCACCGGCCTTTCGGTGATCAACATCAACGACACGCTCAGCCTGTTCGGCCAGATCGTCCTTCTTCTCCTGATCCAGGTGGGAGGGCTGGGCATCATGACCATCTCCACCGTGTTCATCCTCATGGCGGGGGGCAAGGCGAGCTTCGCCGAACGGAACCTGATCCAGGACTCCTACACCCACAGCGGCAACCGGGGACCTGGGGCCATCCTGAAAGACGTTCTCATGGTGACCTTCGTCATCGAAGCGGCCGGAGCCGCCCTGCTGATGATCCGGTTCTGGCCCCTCTACGGATTCAAGACAGGGGCCTGGTACGCCGTGTTCCATTCGGTCAGTGCGTTCTGCAACGCCGGTTTCGCACTGTTCCCCGGGGGCAGCCTGGAGATCTTCAGGGACGACGTCCTGGTGAACCTGGTGATCGCGACCCTGATCGTTCTGGGAGGCCTTGGCTTTCTGGTGATTTCCGAGCTGAAGAACAACCCTCCCCTTTCCAGTCGGCGGTGGAACAGAATCAGCCTTCACAGCAAGCTGGTGCTGGTGACCACGTTGTTTCTGATCCTCTCAGGGACCGTTGTGGTTCTCGCCATGGAATGGCGGAACACCCTTTCAGGGTTGTCTGTGGGCCATAAAGTGCTGGCCTCGTTTTTCCACTCCATCACCCTGAGAACCGCCGGATTCAACACCATTCCCATCTACCGGATGGCCAACGAGACCCTGTTCATCAGCATTCTCCTGATGTTCATCGGTGCGTCCCCCGGTTCCTGCGGGGGCGGCGTGAAAACAAGCACCTTCGCCACCTTGTTCTTTCTCGGGTTTTCTAGGATGAACGGCCGGGAACACACCACGGCCTTCAACCGGACAATTCCGGACCAGACCGTGAACAAGGCCACCAACATGGTGATGATCTCGTTTTTCGTGGTGGGATTGGCCACCATGATCCTCCTGATGACGGAAGTGGGCCGCGTGACGTACATGGAATCCATGGGGAAATTCATCGAAATTCTCTACGAAACGGTCAGTGCCTTCGGAACCGTCGGACTATCCATGGGCATCACGGATCAGCTGACCCAGACCGGACGGGTGATCCTTTCCATCGTGATGTTCACCGGAAGACTCGGCCCCCTGATCATCGCCCTGGCCATCAGCCGGCAGGGCAACCGGCATTTCACATACGCCCACGAAGACATCATGGTGGGTTAAAGGAGCTTTATGAAACAGTTCGCCGTGATCGGCATCGGAAAATTCGGCTATTACCTGGCCACCCATCTTTACAGCAGGGGCCACGAGGTTCTTGCCATCGACATCGACCCAAACCTGGTCCAGAAAATCAGGAACGACGTCACCAGCGCGGCCGTGGCCGACACCACCGACCCTGATGCCCTGAAATCCCTGGGGGTCAAGGATGTGGACACCGTGGTGGTCTGCATCGGTTCGATCCTCAGCAACTCCATCTTAACCTGCCTCAACTTGTTGGAACTGGGGGTGAAAAACATCATGGCCAAGTCCTTGAGCGAACCCCACGGGCGGATCCTCCGACGCATCGGCATCAAGAACGTCTTTTTCCCAGAAAAAGACCTGGCCATCAGCCTGGGCGAAAAACTTCACGCCCCCAACCTCATCGATTACTTCCCTTTCATGGAAGGATACAGTATCATCCAGATTGCCGTCCCGCAAAAGTTTGTGGGCAAATCCCTCAAGGACGTGAACATCAACTACAAGTACGGGGTCCAGGTCATCGCCGTCAAAGAGTTCATCCCCGAACGGGTCATCATGATACCCAAGGGTGATTTTGTTATGAAAAACAGCGACATGCTGACACTTCTAGGCCCCAACGACGCCATCGAACGTTTGACAAATCAATAAGGACCAGCCCATGGCATCGACCACGACGAATCCCACAGGCTCCCGGGTGAAGAAAAACGTGAACGTGAGAAGACTGGCCTGCATTGGCCTGGTATTCACAGGTTTTCTGTGGGTCATCCTGGGAGTGGGCGACCTGATCACCATGGAAAAACCGCCTGAAAATTTCGTCGCAACCGACGCCGTGGTGATGAGTTCGGACATCGAAAGCAGCAGCGTGGGAAAAACAGACGCCGGCGACACCCCCGTATACTACAACGCTGTGGTCTCGTTCCAGTACACGGTCAAGGGAGAAACCTTCACCGGCCGCCGTCTCATGGGCCAGGCCAGGCGCAACGATCCGGCCGAAGCCCAGAAAATCGTGGAATCCCATCCTCAGGGAACCCTGATTCCCATTCTCTACAACCCGGATTTCCCCGGCGAATCCTGGCTGGATGAACCTTACCTGCTCTGGCCTGCCACCCTGATCGGTGGAGGTGTATTCTCCATGATGCTGGCCGCCGGCATCTTTTTCTTCATGCCCGAACCTGTGCCGAAACCGGCCCCCAAATCCCCGCGAACGCCGGCCCCAAGGGTGGACACATCGTCATCCGTTCCCGACGTCCAGCCATCTCTTTCTCCGGAACTCATGCAGCTCCAGGGCACCTGGTCGCTCCTTTACCAGGTGCCGTCCATGCGCGAGATCATCGCCGCCTCGAGGACTTCCGGCAGCACCTCAAGTGACAATCGGGCCGTGATGAGCGCCGGCGCCGAATCCCTTACCGTCACCATCGGCCCCTCCGAAATGGAATTCAGGTACACGGATTCCAAGATAGACGGGAGCTGCGACATCCTGAGCCGTTTCACCTGCGATGGAAACCGCCTCGACCTGGAGCATGTCAGTATGGACTTTTTGGTGGCCGACGTGGAAGGCTTCCCCCCCACGTCCTATATCTTCGACCTGGGCAGCAACAACAAGCTCACCCTCACGTCCCATGGCATCGCAGGACTGGACGGCAAATCCATCGTTTACATCCTTAAACGCGTGGAAAAGGAAACATGACCATGGCTGTTCTGTCACGCTGGCCTGCGGGAAAAACGCTGAGGTCCCTGTTCAGCGCCCGCCTCCTCCCCTTGATGCTGGCCTGCGGATGCCTGGGGATCGTGCTGGTCGTTTCCATTGTCAGCGGCATCACCTTTCTCTGGGCGCACCTCACCTCGTTTTCCTTTCCTTACGCGGACGCCGTGTCCAACATCCTTGTGGGAGGCGTGCTCACAGTGGCCGGCTGGTTCATGCTGCCCGCCCTTGTGGTGCTCATCGCCGGATTATTCCAGGACACCGTGGTCCACCGGATCGAAAAAACCAGTTACCCCGATGCGATGGCCCCTGAAACCGGGCGTTTCTGGGCCGACCTGATCCATGACCTGCGCTTCACCTTGCGGGCGGTGTTTCTCAACCTGCTGATCCTGCCCTTCTATTTTCTGGTCATAGGCCCTGGTCTTTCCGTGATCCTCAACAGCTACCTCCTGGGCCGGGAATTTTTCGAAACAGCCGCCGGGTATCACATGCCCAAATCCGAAGCGCGGAAACTGGCCTTGGAGCACAGAATCACCGTGTACGGCGGTGGTTTCCTGATCACCCTGATCACCCTGGTCCCTGTGCTGAATTTGTTCGTTCCGATTTTCGCCCTGGCCTACATGGTTCATCTGGCCCACGCCCTGATACGGACCAGGGAAAACCGGTCATGAACCACGAACCCGTGTACATCGTCTCGGGCTACATGCGTTCCGGAACGTCCATGATGATGAAGGCCCTGATCCAGGGCGGGATTCCCGCGCGTTATTCCACCGAAAAAGACCGGATTCTCGATCAAAGGTACAAAGAAGGCGACTACCACCCCAACCCGGAGGGGTTTTACGAGCTGGGGCCCCGGGACTTCGAAAGCCGTCTTTTCCCTTCGGATTACCGGGGTTTTCTGATCAAGGCCCTTCACTGGAGACTGAAAATCCTGAGTCCGTTCGATTACAAGGTGGTGTTCATGCTGAGGAACCCTGAGGAAATCAAGGTGAGCTATCTGAAGATGTTCCGCCACCGCCCGCCGTTCGTGCTGGAAAAATACCACAGTTTCATCGAAGAAACCCTGGCAGCCCTGGAACAACGAAAGGACATGGCGGTGACCACGGTGTGGCATCACGACATGCTGAAAGATCCGGGTCAGGTGATCGACACCCTGACAGCCGCGGGCTTTCCCGTCACAAACCGGGAAAGCGCGGTGAAAGCCGTCAGGCCCGATCTTTACCGGTCAAGGCCCGGAGACATCGATCAGGTCAGGGCCGAAATCCCAAACTTGAGGACCGACCTGCCCCGCATCCTGTCATGAGGCCTGTCTTGCGTACCGGTGGCGGATGAATTCCACGATTCCCGGGAGGATGGACAGGAAAATGATGGCGAGGATCACCAGGGTGAAGTTCTTTTTCACCATGGGGATGTTGCCGAAATAGTAGCCACCAAACACAAAGGAGGCGATCCAGACAACGCCGCCCACCACGTTGTAGCTGATGAAACGGAAGTAGTTCATCTTGCCCACGCCCGCTACGAAGGGGGCGAAAGTCCGGATGATGGGCATGAACCTGGCGATGATGATGGTCTTTCCGCCGTGGCGTTCGTAGAACTGGTGGGTTTTGTCCAGGTATTCCCGGTTGATGAACCGGAGGTTTTTCTCCTCGATCCTGTCCCCCAAGTATTTCCCCACCCAGTAGTTCACCGTGTCCCCCAGGATCGCCGCGATGGTCAGCAGCACGAAAAGCCAGAGCACATGAAAGGAACCCGTGGCCGCGAAAGCACCGGCGGCGAAAAGAAGCGAGTCTCCGGGAAGGATCGGTGTCACCACCAGCCCGGTTTCACAGAATATGATGAGAAAAAGGATCAGATAGGTCCAGACCCCGTAATTCTGGATCACAGCGCCAAGGTGTTTGTCCAGATGCATGAATATGTCGATGAACGTGTAAATCAGTTCCATGGTCCCGCCTTTTGAATTATTAAAAAAACCCCTGCAACAAGCCTTTTTTAGATAATTCAAAAACACGGGCAATGGAACATTTTTTTCATCCATTCTTCCAAAAACGAAAAAATCAGAAAAAAAAGGCGGGCCGCGAGAACCGCGACCCGCCTTTTTCGCTGGCCGGGCAGATCAGTGGTTCCGTTTTTGAAGTTCCTCGTTTCTCAAGTCTTTACGCAGAATCTTGCCCACGTTCGTTTTCGGAAGCTCCTTCCGGAACTCCACTTCCGTGGGAAGCTTGTATTTCGCCAGATTTTTCTCACACCAGGCGATGATCTCTTCAGCCGTGGCCGTCTCGTTTTCCTTCAGGACCACGAAGGCCTTGATGGCCTCGCCCCGGTGTTCATGGGGTATGCCGATGGAGCAGGCCTCCGCCACCTTGGGGTGCTCGTACAGCACTTCGTCAATGTCCCTGGGATAGACATTGTAACCGCCTGAGATGATCATGTCCTTGATCCGGTCCACGATGTAGAAGTAGCCGTCCTCGTCCATGCGCGCCACGTCCCCTGTCCGGAGCCATCCGTCCACCAGGCTTTCCGCCGTGGCCTTGGGGTTGTTGTAGTAGCCCTTCATCACCTGGGGACCCTTGATCAGGAGTTCCCCCGGCTCGTTCACCGGCACGTCGGTCATGTTGCCGTCCAGGCTGACGATGCGTGCCCAAGTGTCCGATGCGGGAATCCCCACGCTGCCCACTTTCCGCTTGGCCGGATTGAAGGGGTTCATGTGGGTCACCGGGCTTGTTTCCGTCATCCCAAAACCCTCGACGATCACGGCCCCTGATTTTTCCTCGAAGGCCTTGATCACCTCGATGGGCAGCGGAGCGCTCCCGGAAAAACAACCTTTGATGCAGGACAGGTCCACCCGGTCGATATCCTTGTGGGCCAGCATCCCGATAAACATGGTGGGAACAAGGGGGGCGAAGGACGGTTTGAATTTCCCGATGGTCTCGAGCAGCTGTTCCGGCTGGGGCTTGGCCACCAGGATGTTTCCCCAGCCCATGGCCACGGCGAAGTTCATGGCCGTGGTCAGCCCGAAAATATGGAAAAACGGCAGGGCGCTCATGGTGGTTTCCAGCCCCCGCTTGAACATGGGGAACCAGCTCGTAGCCTGCTGGATCTGGCAGCTCAGGTTGGCGTGGGTCAGCATAACCCCCTTGGACACCCCGGTGGTGCCGCCGGTGTACTGGAACATGGCCACATCGTCCCAGGCCACCGGAGTCACCTGGGTCCATTCGGGGTACTTTTTCAGCATGTCTTTCCATCTGTACACATTGTCAGCGGGTTTCACATCGGCGGCCAGTTTTTTCTTTTTCGCCACCAGGGGGAAAAGAAGGCTCTTGGGGAACGGCAGGTAGTCGCCGATGGACGTGACGATGATATTCCGGATGGACGTGGAGGGCCGAAGGTCGATCATCCGGTTCGCCAGGAGGTCCAGAGTGACGAGAAGGACGGCCCCGGAGTCGTTGAACTGGTGCTCCAGCTCCCTGTCCGTGTACAGGGGGTTGTTCATCACCACCACACCGCCGATTTTCATCGTGGCGTAATACGCCGCCACACAGGGAATCAGGTTGGGCAGAAGAATCGCCACCCTGTCCCCTTTTTTTACCCCGAGGTCGGTGAAACAGGCGGCCATCCTGTTGATCATGGCGTCCAGCTGTCGGTAGGTCACCTTGTATCCCTGAAAGGAAAGGGCCATTTTGTCCGGGAATTCCGCCACACTTTTGGCCAGATAATCGGTGAGGAAGATCTGCTGATAGTCGATGGTTTCAGGAACCTCTTTCAGGTAATGCTTCAGCCAGGGCCTTTCAAGATACACGCTTTTCTCATCCATGGTCACCCTCCGTTCGTTTGATGGCACCTCCGGGAATCCATGTGTAAAAACCATGGCCGGGGCGTGGTCGGTTGTTTGTCAGCCGTGAACCGGCTTCCAGGCCTTTCCATACGGCCGGGAAAACCCATTAACAAAGAAAAGAAATCAAATGTATACGTCACTCCGACCCCACGGGCTGTCAGCGGTCCGAGAAAATGGCAATAAAACAACGTCGCTTCGTCGTTGCAGAAACCAGATGGTATCACGCATCAGAAAAACAGAGGCAGGAAACGTAAACTGTGTTTATGATAATGAAATCCGAAAATGCTTGTCAAGGTGTTTTTGAACAGAACAACAGCATGTCACAAACGCACCGCCGTGAGACGCGGGTCTTTTCACACGTCCCACACCAGCCGATGGTGAACTATTTTAGAATTTTTCTATATATTCCTGGATAGATACAGCTGATCCCTGAAAATTTTGGAGTATTTTTTTATCCATTGTGACAAGAGGAACTCCCAAATCCTGAGTCTGAAAGCGCGATGTCATCAACAACGTATCCCTTTGTTTTTTCCCGGAGCGCTCTTGCGGCTGCCAAGTGTTGATGAGGATCATTAATGGCGTATTTCAGAATCGATTCGCTCTGACAAAAAAATCTTTAAAAGAGACTGATATGGAACATCCCTTTTATTGGCTAATAATTTCAAATCTTCAATCATAGATTCGGGCAGCCGGATGGAGATTTTTCGAGTTGAAGGCTTTAAATTTGAAAAAATAGCATCCTCTGCTTCAGACCAATCCAAATAGTCTGAAGAATCGTTGTCTTGCCAGAATTTTCTTTCTTCAGCTTCACTGTTAAATTTTGGAATATTCTTTTTCATCTCAGATACCTTTCCATCTCCGCACCTGTCATATCGCGAGCGGAAATAATCCTTATTTTATCATTTCGAATGGTGAAGACTGTAAACAGCAAACGATCTATGTTCGTTCGGCCAAGCGCATAATAGCGACTTTCAGCAGCGGAATGTTCTTTGTCTCGCTTTACAACAAGCGGTTTGTTAAAAAAGATTTGTTCACATTCCCAGGTCGATACGTCATGTTTGTCCCAGTTCTTTGTATCGTTACCTTGATCCCACTCAAAACCAGTGCAATTGGATAATATTTTATTTGGTTTAACCATAGAGGTTGTATATCATGAATATATACAAAAGACAATCATTATGCAGAACGGCGCTAATCAGCTTCCTCAGTTTCTGGATCGCACTGACTTGGATGCTGAGGGGCTGGCGGGGTTTATTAAGCGCTTACTTTTATTGATTGGCGAACCAAACCACATATTCCCGAATTGGCCAGTAGTTTGGATCATCTTTGTCAAGAACTTCTACGTCGCAAAGAGGGACATACCCAACTTTTCGTCCTTCTCTGACTTTTAATATTACCCCAGACAAATCATCTTCCATTTCGATACCAATCACTTTCATTACATGGCCAAGCCTGAATGGTTCGCGATCCGCTATATCGGTAAAATAAGCATCATCCTCATCTTCCATTCTTTTTACAAAGAACGGAAAGGTAAGTTTTGAATTTAACCATGGGACCCATGAACGAAGTTGCCATTGTTTATAAATATTATTGTAGGAATCTTCATTGGCAGGCATGTTGCCTTTTTTGCTTTTTACAAGATCCCAAGATGTGTCATATTTTTTTTCCATAAAATTATGAATATGCCGAACGTATGCATCAGCGGTTTCAAGAGTGCAGCGGAAGCAATCCCTTACATGAAATTGCTGAACGAAGCTGCTACTGCGGCAGAAAACCCGTAAAATCAAAAATCATGTAAACTACATGACGTGTTCAATGGGAACACAATCTTTTTCAACATTAAAAGGATATCATCGTCATCAGAACGGACGGCTCATCCTTCGGCATGTTCTTCCGCGAAGCTTCCGAAGGGTCAGGGATTACGGCTTTCGCCGCGGCAACGCCAAAAAAACGCTGACCCTGGTTCAGCTTGTCCTTGCTCCACTTGATATGATGTTCGCACTAAGAAAATCTTTCAACCTTGACATTAAGAGTTTCTGCAATCCGCTTTGCCATATCCGCTGTTAATCGGCGTTTTCCTCTTTCATAATCACTGATCATATTCTGGCGAATCCCAAGTTTCTGGGCAAGCTGGGACTGTGACAGATTTGCTTTGAGACGTGCAGCAACGAGAAGATTGCCAATCCTGTTTGACTGCATTTCTTTCCAAAAATCCGTTTCTTCGATAGAGACACTATCATCTTCGTCAGATGAAAGAATGTTTACATCATATTTTTTACTGATCCATTCTATGAGTTCATCAACATTCTCACCATGAAGAGACAATTCAATACGGGGCTTTTTCACGAGAGCCAACATAATACACCTCAATTTCAATTTTCCCTTGTCTGAAAGTCCAACATGCCACATAGCGATAATTTAGATGACAGTGGTATGTTGAATCGCCCAAGGGTGAAAAATTGTGCCAACTTTTTTGTACAGGCCCATCTGCTTTGAGGTCTTCAATCAATAAAAATAGCAACTTACGGACATATTCAGGCAGTTTTGCTAAATCCCGAAGGACTTTCTTTTTTATTTTGACCTCATATTTCATAAAGTTATATTATAACCTTATATGGTTATGGTCAAGGTGGTTTTTTTATGATATGCGAACGCTCAGCTGTGGGGCGCGCGGCTTTTGACGCGTCCCACACCAGCGGCGCGCTCCAGGATCATCCAAAGTCCTGCTCTCGCTGATGTTGGTCTTCTGACAAACCTAAAAGCTTCTTTTCAGCGTCAGCTTGTTCTTCGTGCCACTTTGACCACTGCGTATTTTCGTCTTTTAGAAGCTCTGCACTAATTGTTCTCGGTCTCAGAATTGCCATATTCGTATCAGGTTTCGATGCAAAAATGAACCGATGGGCGTGCTCGGCTATGCAGCTCCGAATAATTTTTGTCTGCTCTGGGCTAAACTGAGTTCCGCGCCGCGGTGGTCGAGATCCAACTTGCGTATAAAGAAGGTGTTTCGGTCCGATGGGCATGAATATTTCAGTTCCTTTACTTCCCCAACCACCACCGAAATCGTATTTGCCTTGGTTGTAATAATTCAGACGGACGACAGGATCATCACTCGTAAACCATTCAACTCCTTTCGGCGGAGCCATGATTGTCCATCGATGCTGCTGCAGAACTTCGGCGGTCTTGCTAAGGAGACATTTGATGCTAAAGAGCCACAGAGCGCGCCCTACAACACTCTCCACTTTTATTGTCCCATACTCTTGGCCCGGTTGTTTTTCGGTAGTGACCCGGATTGGAAAGTTGTCTGAGGGAGAAGACGGCATAATGTTAATTTCTTCTCCACGATTTTTTATGGACACAAGTTTCTCGACAGACTTCTCCAAAGTCGTCTGTAAAAAATCTGGGTAAGACGCATACCAACGTTTAAGAAACTCCACCAGTCTCGCAGGAGTTCTCACATCTTGAACAGATAGAAAACGTATCAATACCCGCCAGTCAGATGGCTGAAGACGACTGTCTGCAACAACCTTTTGCAGTACCTCCGCAGCAGGCGTCTCGTATTCATGGTCAAACCATTTCTCTATCTCGTCAGTTGCACCCCCTACAGCTAACCTTGTGTAAAGATGGGTGTGACAGCCAATTCCTCGAATTGATTTCTCTTTCCATAGAGGCACATTTCCATGTGAAACAAGCACACGGTATAACCACGCTCGCCCGGAAGATGATTCCCAGGCTTTTAGGTATTCACAGGGGACGTAGTGGTTGTTACGATGGAGATTTGTTTGGGTCAACAGCACCCTCCTGCGTTAAGTGAACTTATCGGGCGCAGCAACTTGCCCAGTTAAGTTCACCCGATAGTTCGAAAAAAGTTATATCTGTCAAAAATGAAGACTCTGTTGTTAATTTAAAAGTTTAACACAAATTATTCGGGAGCCCAACCACTATGATCAAAACCTTTGTGGGCTGTATATTTGAGGCCAGAGGGGCCTTTAGGTTCGACGGTCAATTCAACCGATCTTATGGTGATTTTTGTTGCGCCAGATTTGGAAATGTTTAAAGAATACTCCTCGTTAAAAGCCGGTCGAGCAGTTCCTTCATAAAATTCCCTATATCCTATACGCAAAACACCACCCGAATAGCCATTGAATATCAACCGCCTGACAAATGATTTTCCTGAATTATTTTTACTATCAGTAGGTTCTATTTTATATCGTACCGGCTCAGAAAGCGGATAAAAATATTCAGTTCTTTTAAACATTGTGGCATCAATAATTCCGTCGTTATTCATATCTACTACACAAGCGTCAGCTGGAGGTGCTGCTAATCCGGCACTATCAGCCGATTGATCCTTGCATCCACATAAATAATTATAGCCTGGTAATCGAAATAAAGGAAAAACTGTACCCGCCTGTTTTATCATTGGGTATATTGAACCCCCAAAATTCATTTTAGTTTCAAGATTATCAAGTAAGACTAAATTTTCAGCGATTGAAGCACTTTCAATGGATTCAGCTATAATATCACCGATATTTATTTTTCTCACCACATTAATATCTGGTGTAGTTTTGATATTAATGCTCAATGTTTGAACTGTAGGAATTGGAAATATTCTTTTAGTCGGGTAAGGACCACAGCCAAAGAATATTAATATTATGATTACAATTACCCCAAGTCTAAACATAAGCCTCCCTCGTTTCAATTGTTGCATACGGTGTTATAGTTGCCATGCCGAACGAACGCTTCAGCCGAGCGAGATACGAGCGTCTGCTGCAAGCGAATTGTTGGGCCTTATTTTGGCCATTGTTTGTATGTTGATGGGAATAAATCAATACCTTCCTTCTTCATTCTTTCAAAAAGGGCATTATGATGAAAATTATCTGAGCCTTTGTTTCTATCGCGAAATTGCCATAACCATGTGTACACATCTGCAAGTTGAAGAAAGCGACTTAAATGTGAATGTGTGAAATGAACTGAGTCTACAAGGTTATTATTAAACCGGCAATTAAAAACATTAACACTGTGCCGCATAAGCAATCTTCGGGT
>CAZWTY010000038.1:7212-35328 GCA_964637565.1 uncultured Desulforapulum sp. | reverse complement strand
GGAAGGGCCGCTTTCCGGGCGGCGTCGCCGGCAGCCTCGCCGGCCTGGGCGGAAAGAACAAGAAACCAGTCGATGATATGAAATCCCATAGAAAACCTTATTCTGAACGTTGGTGAATGAGCTGCTGACACATGCCTTTCCGGTATGGAAAACGGCAAAACCACAAGAACCTATTCCAGGAAAAACGAATAGTCAACAGATAATTGTCTGAAAAGACAGGGGGTTCATAATTCTTTGAGAATCCCCGCCGTGCTGTACC
Source organism: uncultured Desulforapulum sp. (assembly GCA_964637565.1). Classification (GTDB taxonomy): domain Bacteria; phylum Desulfobacterota; class Desulfobacteria; order Desulfobacterales; family Desulfolunaceae; genus DYJE01. The sequence goes on along the minus strand of CAZWTY010000038.1, from coordinate 35,069 downwards.
GCCGCATCAGGGATTTTTTTCGACCTTCCGGCCCAGAATGATTTCGTGTATGGTCTGAAGATCAAGAAAGGTGAACGGTTCGGTCGGCAGCCGCGTCGCCAGGGTGGCGTAGCTCACCTTGGCCCTCAGCCGGTCCAGGGCGCAGGCCACACGCGGGTCGGGGTCGAAAGAGAAATGTCACAGAGACACTAAATTATGCGGGAGGTGACCATGACACGCTTTGACAGAAACAGAACCGCCAGTTTCGATGTGGACGTTCAGAAAGGGTTCACGCCCCTGTGCCCGGAGGAGCTTCCGGTGGCCGGTGGAGAAACCCTGGCCGACGCCCTGAACCGCCAGGCCACCCTGGCCTGCCTGAGGGTCGGATCGAAAGACGCCCATCCGCCCAACGCCCTCTGGCGGGCCGACGCGGACCACCCCCAGTTTTCGAAGGTGGAGGGGCCGAACCTGGACATCCGCTGGAACGCCCACTGCGTTGTGGGGACACGGGGCCACGAACTGATCGACGGCCTGCCCCATCCGGCTTCTTACGATTTCTTCGTGCAGAAAGGCATCGAACGGGACATGCACCCCTACGGAGCCTGCTACCACGATCTGGCCGAACGGCAGAGTACCGGCGTGATAGAGTTTCTCAACGTCCGGGGCATCGATACCGTGCTGGTGGGCGGTCTTGCCACAGACTACTGCGTGAAGACCACGGCCCTTCAGCTCAGGCGGGCCGGTTTCCAGGTGGTGGTGAACCTTTCGGCCTGCCGAGGCATCGCACCTGATACCGTGAACGCCGCCATCGGGGAGATGCGAGACGCGGGCGTGGCGGTGGTTGAAAACCTCTGACAAGGCGGGCATTATGACACAGGACAAGCCGATCATAGAAACCCTGATGGACACGGACCGCTACAAGCTGTCCATGCAGAAGGCCTTTCTCCACCACCACCCCGGGGCCTACGCCCGGTACCGGTTCAAATGCCGGACCGCCGGGGCCGCCATTGGAAAGTACGTCGACGAAATCCGGGAACAGGTCCGGCATCTGGATTCCTTGAGCTTCACACGGGACGAGCTGGACTACATCGGAAAAATTCCCTCCCTTGCCGGGGATTACGTGGATTTCCTCCGGATTTTCAGGCTGGACAGCCGGATGGTGGCCATTGAGAACAGGGGAGGGGAACTGTCCATCGAAGCCGAAGGCCCCATCGTGTTCGTGATGCCCTTCGAGCTTTACATCCTTCCCATCGTGGAAGAGGTCTGGTTTCGCAACGAGTACCCGGATCTCGACTACAGCGAAGGCCGAAGGCGTCTCGAGGCGAAAATCGCGTTCCTCCAAAACGGAAAAGACCTCGAAGGGTTCCGCTACGCGGATTTCGGCGGTCGGCGCAGGGCCTCCCGGGTCTGGCACGACGAGACGGTGGCCCGGCAGGCCGGGGCTCTTCCGGGGCGTTTCATCGGCACGAGCAACATGTGGCTGGCCATGACGCATGGCATCGCCCCCATCGGCACCATGGCCCATGAGTACCTCCAGGCGTTCCAGGCCCTGGGGCCCCGGCTGGTGGACAGCCAGAAAGTGGCCCTTGAAACCTGGGTCAAAGAATTCCGGGGAGACCTGGGTATCGCCCTTACCGACGTGGTGGGCATGGACGCTTTTCTACGGGACATGGACCTTTATTTCGCCAAACTGTTCGACGGGTTCCGCCATGATTCGGGCTGCCCCTACGAATGGACCCGGAAACTCACGGCACGGCTTAAGGAACTGAACATCGACCCCCGGACCAAGACGGCGGTGTACAGTGACGGTCTTACCGTGGAAAAAGCCGTTGAAATATACAGGGCTGTCCGGGGCAGCATCACCGCCGTGTTCGGCATCGGAACCCATCTCACCAACGACTGCGGCCCCACGCCCCTCAACCTGGTGATGAAAATGGTGGCGTGCAACGGCCAGCCCGTGGCCAAGGTGTCCGATTCCGAGGGCAAGGGCATGTGCGACAACGAAGACTACCTGAACTACCTGATGCAGGTGTTCCACATCGCCCGGCCGGAGGTTGTTTCTTAGCTTTTATGCGTCGGCCAGCGCCGGTTCACGGCCGGGTTCGATGTCGCCGGCTTCGGTGAGGCTGACGGAGACGATCCGGGACACGCCTTTTTTCTCCATGGTGACGCCGAACAGGATGTCAGCGAATTCCATGGTGACCTTGTTGTGGGTGATCACGAGGATCTGGGACTGTTCGCCGATGTGTTTCACCATGGTGTTGAACCGGGTGACGTTGGCGTCGTCCAGGGGCGCGTCGATCTCGTCCATGATGCAGAAGGACGCGGGTTTGATCAGGAAGATCGAGAACACGAAGGCGATGGCCGACAGGGCCTTTTCGCCGCCCGAGAGCAGGGACAGGCGGGTGAGTTTCTTGCCCGGGGGCTGGATCATCAGCTCCACGCCCGTTTCTAAAGGGTCGGAGGGGTTGGTCAGGGTCATCCGGGCGCTTCCGCCTTCGAACAGGGTGGGGAACAAGGTGGCCAGCTTCTCGTTGATGGCGTTGAAGGTTTCGAGAAACCGCTCTTTCGAAACCTCGTTGATCTTGTCGATGATGGTTTCCAGGTCGGCCAGGGATTTTTCCAGGTCTTTCTCCTGGGACTCCATGAAATCGTGACGTTCTTTCACCTCGTCGTACTCGGAGATGGACGAGAGGTTCACCTCTCCGAGCTGGGCCACGCGCACCGTGAGGTCTTCGAGTTCCGTTTCGAGAAAGGGGATGTTCAGGGTGGTGACGTCCAGGCGGTCCAGCTCGTTTTCCGCGAATTCCAGTTTGTACTGGTTGATCTGGTGGTGGTACTTCTCCTCGATCCGTGCCGTGATGTTTTCACGCCTGATTTTAAGCTGGGAAAGCTCCAGGTCCAGGACCCGCAGGGTGTCGCTTTCCTTGGCCCGCTGTTTTGCAAGGGCGCTTCGTTCGGTTTCCTTTTCCTTCAGGGTTTTTTCGATGTCGGCCAGCTCCTCGCGGCAGGTCCGGGTCTCGCCCGACAGCCGGTTCAAAAGCTCTGAAAGCTCCTGCCGTTCGCTCCTTGACGAGCGCCGTTCCCTGGCATGGGCCAGGGTCTGGGTCTTCCTGTCCCGGTCTTCCTGGTCCAGGCGCTCGAACCGTTTCCGGCTTTCGTCGAGAAAGGATGCAAGGCGGGTGAGGGTGCTAAGGTGACTGTCCCTTTCAGCCTTGAGGCGGGCCAGGTCTGTCCTGAGTTCCACCATGGCCGCCGTTTCCTTTTCAAGGGAGCCGGCGTCCTCGTTGAACTGATCTCCGATCGCCGCCGTTTTTTCGTCGTTTTCGCGGAGGCTGTCCCGGATTTTCAGGAGTGCCGCCTTCCTCCTTTCCATGTCCGCGTCGATTTCGTCTTCCTCGCCCAGAAGCCGTTCCTGCTCCAGGCTTAAAACCTCCTGTTTCCGTTCGGCCTGCCGGGCGGTTTCCGTGGCCATGAACAGCTCCTTGTCCAGGCGGATCCGTTCTTTTTCAGTTGCGGCCATCTGTTCCCGGATGTCCGCTTCCAGGCGGGTGAGCTCCTGGACCTTATCTTCTTCCGAGGCCAGCATGGCGGAAAGGCGGGATTTCTTCTCTTCTCCATCATCCACGGCGGCCCGTGTTTCGAGGAGCTCGTTTTTCCTGGCGAAGATCGACGCGCCGCCTGTCCTGCCGCCCCCGGACATCAGGCCTTTTTCCGTGATGGTTTCTCCGGCGAAGGTCACCAGGCGAACGGTCGGGGAAACCGTGTCACGGAGCCGAACAGCCGTTTCCAGATTCTCGGCGACCAGGGTGTGCCCCAGGATGAAGCGGACCAGATCCCTGTCTTCCGGGTCGCAGTTTACCTGGGAGGCCAGAAGCGTCAGGCCCTCGGGGATCGCGATGTCGGGAGGGGAGGTGACGGCGCTCATGGGGATGAACCCGCACTGGCCCTCGTTGTGGCGGACCAGGTCGTCGATCAGGTCTTTTCCGTCTTCGGCCGTATCGACCAGGAGGTACTGGAGCACAGAGTCCAAGGCGGCTTCCAGGGCTTTTTCGAATCCTTTCGACGGCCTCATGCGGTCCGCCAGAACCCCTTTCACCCGGGAATCGCCTGTTTTCCCGAGTCGGGTCATCAGGCTTTTCACCCCGTTGTCGTACCAGGCGTACTCGGACTCCATGGCTTTCAGGGTGTCGTACCTGGACCTGTGCCCGCTGAGCTCCATGTCAAGGCCCCGCAAGGTGGTGCGAAGCCGGTCCCGTTCGTCCCGGGTGTTTTTCAGCCGAAGGGCGGCCTCGTCTTTTTCTTCGGCCAGAAGCCGGCCTTCCTCCTGATGTTCTTTCAAAACCCTTTCCGTGCGGGTTTTGTCGGTCCTCACCCTGTCCAGGTCTTTTCCGGCCACCAGCCGTTCTTCGTCGAGGAGCCGGAGCCTCCGTTTCAGATCGTTTTTCCGCTGCTCGTCATGGGCCAGCATGCTGGCTGTCCTGGCTTCCTCACCGGCCAGGGCCATGCGGGTCTGGGCCAGGGATCTTTTCTGGAGTTCCCTTTCCTGCTGCCGCCGCCTTCCGGCGTCGAGCATCCGATCCTTTTCCGCCAGGTTCTTTTCCTTCTCGTCGATAAGCCCGTCCACATGTCCATGGGACTGCCGTTCTGTCTCGATGTCCGCCAGCAGGGTCTGGTTCCGGGTGAAAACCTCCTGTCTTTTCACGCGGCTTTCCCGGATCTCCCGAACAAGACGGCGGATTTCCCGGCCCAGGTGGTCGAGATCGCTTTCCTTTTTGTCCAGGGAACGCTGCACGTCGAAGCTATTCCGGGTCAGATGGGACAGGGTCTGTTTCCTGTCCGCGAGTGTCTGCCGGATGTTGTCCGTAAGGACTTCCAGGCTGGCGATGGTTTCGCCGAGATCCTTTTCCGACCGGGCCGCCCGTTCGTAAGCCGCCGTCTTTTCGCGGATGTCCCGGCTCAAGGTGTCGAAATTCCACAGGGCGATGGAGATTTCCAGGATTTTGATCCGGGCCTTGTACTCTTTGTATTTTTTCGCCTTGGCCGCCTGGCGTTCCAGGGTTCCGATGCGTTTCTTCAGCTCGGCCATGATGTCGGTGATGCGGATCAGGTTTTCCCGGGTGGTCTTGATCCGGGCCAGGGTCTCTTTTTTCCGTTCCTTGTATTTGGTGATGTCCGCCGCGTCCTCGATGAAATACCTGCGCTCTTCGGGGCTGGCGTCGGTGAGGGCCCCGATGTTTCCCTGCTGGATCACGGCGAAGGAGTTCTTTCCCGTGCCGCTGCCCAGGAAAAGGGTGTGGATGTCCTTCAGGCGGCAGGGCTGGCGGTTGATCATGTAGACGCTTTCACCGGAACGGTACAGGCGTCGGGTGACCATGATCTCCGTGTAGGCGGTCATGGGGGACGTCTGGGAGGGGGCCGCCGTGCTGTTGTCGATCAAAAGGGACACCTCGGCCATGTTCAGGGGCTGGCGTCCGTCGGCCCCTGCGAAAATCAGGTCTTCCATGGATTTTCCCCGGAGCTGCTTCACGCTCTGCTCACCCATGACCCATCGCAGGGCGTCCACGATGTTGCTTTTGCCGCACCCGTTGGGCCCCACCACGGCGGTGATGCCCCGGGGGAAATGCAGGGTCGTTTTGTTCTGGAACGATTTGAACCCTGTGATTTCGAGTTTCAGCAGACGCATGGGAAACCTTTTTCGGCCGGGGATTATAACGGATGTCTATGTTTCAACGTGTGAAAAACGCTGTTTCATAGCATGCCGGACAAAGGTTGTAAAGCGGCAGGTTTCTTGGGGTATTGATAAATAATTACGGGATATTAACCAAAATGACATTCGGATGTTTTTCCATTTGACAAACACGGGTTCATCACATAATGAGGATGACATAAAAATTTCTTGTTTCTCCCGTGAAATCCAAATAGTTGTTTGAAACAAGATTCCCGTGAGTCAGGCACCGGGGCGGAACAGTCGCGGGCCTGTCCGACAGACAGTCGTCATTCATGACCCAACGTATACACCGGAACAGCCGTTGACAGCCGACAGAAAAACAGCCAGAAACCTGACTCCTGACGATCGGGAAAAATACATCCGCAAGCATGTGCAGGGCGCCGTGGTCCGTTCCGGGGGCGGTCTGATCATGGTGAGTTTCAGTCTGTGCCTCTACATGAGTGGAAGCGTGGACTACACGTCCTCGGCCGGCGCGGTGACCAGCGGGCTTTTCATCATCCTGATGAATTTCCCGGCCCTTTTCATCATCGAGCGGATCAGGAGCCGGGTTCTGTTCGATATCACGTCTTTCCTGATCAACCTGGTGGAGATCCTGGGTTACACCGGAGTGATCTATTTTCTCGGGGGAATCCGGGCATCCTACCTGGTGCCGATCTACGCAGCCATGATCTCCTACGTGGGGGTCATCGCCCCCAAACGGTACCCCTATATCCTGGCGGGAACGTCCGCCGTCGTTTTTGCGGCCATGGTCCTTTCAGAGTACCTTGGCCTGCTTCCCCATCAGGGCGCAGGGCTGACCGGGGATTACGATCTGGCTTTCCAGGTCTGGATTCTTCTCATGGTGGGCACCTCCCTCATGGGCATCGCCGTGATCACCAGCCATTCTGCCGGTATCGTGAAAAACGCCCGTAACGATCTCATCCAGAAAAACAGGGAACTGGAAGAATCCCGGAGGGAACTCCGGCTTTACAGTGGAAGTCTGGAGAAAAGCGAAGGCAAGTACCGCCGGATTTTCGAGAACATCCAGAATGTCTACCTGGAAGTGGAAAAAGACGGAACCATTTCCGAGGTCAGTCCCTCGGTGGAACGGGTGGTGGGACTGAAGCGGGAAAAGATCATCGGCCGGTCGATCTACGACGGGTTCTATCCCTATCCCGCCCGGATCCGCAAAATGATGAGCGACGTGTACGAAAAAGGCGAGGTGAAAGACCGGGAAGTCCAGTACTTCAGCCGGGGCGGCAAAATTCTCTTTCTTTCCCTGAACGCCTGGCTCGTCAAGGACGGGCAGCAGCCCGAAGGACGGATCGTCATCGACGCCAGCGACGTGACAGCCCGGCGCATGGCGGAAAAAGCCCGGCGTGAAAGTGAGGAACGTTACAAGATGCTGATCGAGGAGCTCAAGGACGTGGTGTTTATCGTGACGCCGGAAGGGTACATCGAGTACACCAGCCCCGCCTCCATCGAATTCGGGGGATACGATCCGGAACACGCCGTGGGCATGCATGTCAGCGAGTTCATCGCCGACGAGGCGGGCATGGAAAAGGCCGTGGAACTGCTTCTGGAGCTTCTGGCACACCGGACACCCATGGAGTGCGAGTTCCTCTACAGGCCCAGGCAGGGTGAGCCGTTCTACGTGGAGGTCTCCGGCACCCCCATCATCACCCACGGCGATGTCACCGGGGTTCTTTGCATCATGCGGGATATTTCCCACCGGAAAGTGGCTGAAGAGCATATTCGCATCCTGACCCAGGAGCTGATGAACATCCAGGAAAAGGAACGGAAACGGATTTCCTGCGACCTCCACGACGATGTGGCCCAGAACCTGGCGACCCTGATGATCGGCTGCGAGACGTTCTTCGATGGTAACGAAGAGGTCTCCCTTGAACTGAAAAACAAGATGAAGCTTTTTTCATCTGTCCTCAAGCAGTCCCTGACCTTTGTCCGGGATCTTTCCTACGAACTTAGGCCGCCGGGTCTCGACCAGCTCGGCCTGATCAAGACACTGGCCCGTTACTGCGATGATTTTTCCGAGAAACACGGCATGAGGGTGGATTTCTTTCCCGTGGGCATGGGGGCCATCACCTTTGATCCGGACACGGAAATCAACATCTACCGCCTGATCCAGGAAGCTTTGAACAACGTCCGGAAACACGCCGAAGCCGACTACGTGGTGGTGAAGTTCGTGGCTTCTGTGCCCGACATCATTCTAAGGATCCAGGACAACGGCAAAGGCTTCAACGTGGACTCCCGCCTTTCCGCCGCCATGGCCGAGAGGCGTATGGGACTTCACAGCATGAACCAGCGGGTGGCCTTTCTCAACGGAAAAATCAGGATCAACTCAAGGGTGGGGGAAGGCACCACCATCATCGTGGGGATTCCCGGAGAGAAGTTCAGGAAAGAGCAGTGATTACCAGTCATCGGTATCGCTATCGGGTTCGGTATCGCTATCGCAATCGGTATCGGGTTCGATCGTCAGAACATTTCGATAGCGAACCCGATAGCGATAGCGATACCGATGGTTAGGATCCATGCCAATGTTACATGTGTTTGCCCTGAACATAGCTCTTGACCGGATTTTTCCCAGAACGTAGAATGTGGACCATATTACAACAGCTCGTCTTTTGGTCTCCCTTGGTGTTTTTTCCTCCTGTCCCGGGTGGTAAGGCGACGGGATAAGGATGCACGAAAACCTCAGTCATGGAACACGAATATGGCATTCGATGATAAGAGCAGAACGTTCGAGGACTTCTCCGAAATCGCCATCGCCGGTCTGAAGAAACTGGCGGAAGAGGGGCGCAAACTGACCAGTGAATCCCTGGCCTCTTACCTGAAGAACTCCCCGAAGATGAAGACCCTGATGGACAGGGGGCTTTCCGCTTCGTCCGACAGAAAGGCCCCTCCCGAAGAGCTGGACCGGCTTCGGGCCCAGAAGGAAAAACTGGTGCGCCAGATCGGTGAGCTGGAAGAACGGCACGCCTCGTCGGAAAAAGTTTTCAAACGCCTTGTGGTTTTCCTGGTGGACTGGATACGGTCGGAAAGCGAGGGGGAACTCGACGAGTCTATCGCCGGTGTCAAGGACGTGCTTAAACTCAAATCCAATCCGGCCATGGTGGAAGAGGCCCTGGAAAAACTGAAGAAAACCGTTCTGGCCGAAGAGGTGAACCGGACGTCGGGGGATGGCAAAAAGAAATCCCTGGTCGCCCGGCTGATGGGCAGGGAATCCATGACCCTGGATGAGCGGGTCGTGACCCAGTTCAGGACCACCTATCAGGTGATCCTGGACGAGCTTGGCCTGGACCTGGGGGTGGATTTCCTTCCAAGGCTCCTCGAACTGGGCAAACGGATCAGCGGCTCGTCCACCTTCGAAGATTTCAAGGACCTCCGGATAGACATCCTGGACCTTCTCCACAGCTACATGGCCACCGTGGCCGAAGACCGGAGCAAGGCCGCGGAGTTTATCAAGGACATCGGCCGTAAACTTGTGGACGTGGAAATGGACCTGGTGAAGTTCCTGGATTTCACCGACGATGTGTTCATGGCCAACAGCCGGTTCGGAAACTCCCTGATCGACGACCTGAACGACCTGGAAACGTCCCTGGGGTTTTCCCAGAAAATCGACGAGCTGAAAGAGGTGGTCAGCGCCAAGCTGGCCCTGATCAAGAAGGCCGTTCAGCGGAAAAACGAAAGCGACCAGGGGTTCAAGACCAATCTGGACATCGACATGGGCCGCCTGAAAGCCGAATTCGATCTTCTGAAAAACGAGGCCATCGCCGCCAGGAAACAGGCCGAACGTTTCGAACAGGAGATGTTCAGCGATCCTTTGACCGGAGCACATAACCGTCGATACTACGACAACAAGATCAAAGAGGAGTTTGATCGTTTCCTTCGCTACAGGCGCACCTTTTCCACGTTGATCTTCGATGTGGACCATTTCAAGAGCGTGAACGACACCTACGGCCACGCCACCGGTGACGTCTGCCTCAAGGAGATCATCAAACGGGTCGCACCCCTTCTCCGTGAAAGCGATACGCTGGCCCGCTACGGCGGCGAGGAGTTTGTGGTCGTTCTTCCCGAAACCGATTCGGCCGGAGCCCGGGACGTGGGGGAAAAACTCCGTAAAGCTGTTGAAAAAATAGAATTCGTCCACAGGGCCGACACGTTCCGGATTACCATCAGCCTCGGGATCACCAGTGTTCTGGCTTCGGACATGGGGCCAGGAGAGTTGTTCAACCGCATGGACATGGCCCTGTACGAGGCCAAAAAAGGCGGCCGGAACAAGGTGGTGGCACGGTAGGACGAGGATAATTCAACCCGCATTCTATTAAAACGCCATCGTTATCGGGATCAGGATCGCTATCGGGTTTGATACCCAGAACGTTCGAAAGCGATAGCGATCCCGATACCGATAGTGACAGTGATGGCTGACGGTTATGCCCCATGGATTGCCCGGATCTACCCTTTAAATCAACTTGCAAATTTTTCACTGGATCTGATATACCAGTCTAACTTTAAATTTCAGCCGTTTTTTATTTGATGATAACGTGCCATGGCCCGGAGTCAAGTCGGGCCGTACCCACGTTTGCGGAGGATGTGCATGCCGATAGAAAGGACGATCAGTGTGGAAGAACTTCTGAATCACAGGGAGGTCAAGATTATCATTGACGATGTGAGCCAGGAGACCAGGGAAAGGCAGGCGTTTGTGCCTCCTATCTGTGATGTGTTTTTCACTCCCTACACCATTCTTGAAGAAGATGACAGCTACGAGTTCGAAATCGACAAGGAAACAAGAAAGCAGCTGCCCCACATCATCGGGAACAAGGTTCAGCGGGTGAAAGGTGTGGAATCCGGGGATAAAGCCGATATCGAGGATATCAGGGAGAACTTTTCGAAAACACGGACCATCGGCATCGTGTTTTCCGGCGGTCCGTCACCCGGGGGGCACAACGTGATCGCGGGGCTTTACGACGCGGCGAAAAAAGCCAACCCCGCCAACCGGATCATCGGTTTCTACATGGGGCCCGACGGCATCATCGAAGGGGACTATGTGACCATCACCCGGGAACTGGTGGACAGGTACAGGAACCTGGGCGGTTTTTCCATGATCAAGACGGGGCGGACGAAAATCGACAGCGTGGAAAAGATGACCCTGAGCAGGGAAACCTGCAAGAAACTTGGTCTCGACGCCATCGTGGTGGTGGGTGGTGACGATTCCAACACCAACGCCGCCTTCATGGCCCAGGCCATGTACGAGGACGGGGTTCAGGTCATCGGTGTGCCCAAGACCATCGACGGGGATATCCAGGTCAAGGACGTCCGGGGACAGGTTCTCTGCGCCATGTCCTTCGGCTTTCACACGGCGGCCCGGTCCTTTGCCAAGAACATCAGCGATCTCTGCTCCGACGGCAGCTCGGACGTGAAATACTGGCATGTGTGCAAGGTGATGGGCCGTGTGGCCAGCCACCTGGCCCTGGAAGTGGCCCTTCAGACCCACGCCAACGTAACCCTGATCGGCGAGGACCTGTGCAACTACATCGACAGGGAAAAACTCGAAAAGTCGAAAGCCGAAGGGGCGGTGGACTATTCGGCCTACGGCATGACCTTGCGGAAACTGTCCCGGGTGATCTGCAAGACCATCATGAAACGTGCCGCCGTGGGAAAGAACTACGGGGTCATCGTGATTCCCGAAGGCCTTCTCGAGTTTATCGACGAGGTGCAGCTGTTCATCATCAAGCTGAACACCATCATCTCCGAGTACAACGAGGTCCACGACACGGATTTCCACACGGCTTTTCCCCATCTTGAAGACAAGAGGGAGTATCTGCGCCGACTTGTCCGGGGCATCCGGGAAAACGGCCCCTCGGCGATATGGAACGTGCGGGACGACGAACTGTTCAGCGACATCCCGGAGTTTTTCCAGGAAGGCCTGCTCATGGAACGTGACAGCCACGGCAACTTCCAGTTTTCCCAGGTGAAAACAGAAACCCTTCTGATGCAGATGGTTCAGGACTATCTGGAACTCCTTAAAGAAAAAGGCCGCTACAAGCTTGGCATCGACAGGGAGTACTTCAGGAAAACCATGGTGAAAGCGGGCCTCGATCCCGACGTGATCGGTCCTGCGATTTTCAGGAATTACAACGGGGAGCCGTACTGCCTGGTGAAAGAGGACATCTTCACCCAGAAGACCCTGAAGAAAACCCTGGTTAAAGACGGGATTATCGGGGACGAGGACAAGGTGCCCCCGGTCATCGCCAAGATCTACAACAAGTCCGTACCCAAACTGAAAATCCAGGACCACTTCTACGGCTACGACGGCAGGGGAGGCGACCCCACCCGTTTCGACTGCATGTATACCTACAACCTGGGTATGACCGTGTTCAGCCTGGTGGCCAACGGCGCCACAGGCCAGATGGCGGCCATCAAGAACCTGGAGAAACACTTTTCCCACTGGGAACCCATCGGCATTCCCATCGCACCCCTGATGCACCTGGAAGAGCGGGGTGGCAAAATGTCCCTGGTTCTTGAAAAAAGCCTGGTGGATCTCGACAGTAACGCCTTCCGTGTGGTGAAAGCCCTGCGAAACGACTGGCTGGCCGCGACCCCCGGCGAGGACCGATACAGAAAACCAGGTCCCATCCGTTTCACAGGCAAAAGCGAGGAGGAAAGGCCCATGACCCTGGTTCTGAATTCCCTGGCCAACGGTGATATCTGATTTTTCGCCTTTTTAATTGAGTGATATCCGAAGGGGCGGGCCATGGCCCGCCTTTTTCTATAGCGAACCCGACCCCGATAGCGATAGCGATGGTTAAAATCCATGCCAATGCTACATGCGATTGACCTGCTTTTCGGGGATTTTAAGATTGACACCGTTGCCTCTTCAGTATAATTCTTTTATTGACTCACCGCCCAGAAAAGAAAACCGTCTCGTATTAACAGAATCAGTTGCAGCAGGGAACTTGAAGCGCCGGAGTTTTTCGCCCCATACCGGGCATGACGCGACATTCCCGTATTGGTCTTGACATCCGTTTTATTCAAGGGGGAAATCCATGCGAAAAACCGTATTGCCGTTTGCTGTGTCCTTCGTCCTTTTGATGTTCATGGCGTCCTGTTCTCCGAGTAAAAGCACCGTCACGGAAGAGGAAACGCCCATTCCCGTGCTCGAGGAAGGGGATACCGCCCATTTCACCCTGCTTCAGACCACGGACGTTCACCACCACGTGGTGGGCACAGGGCCATCCGCCTCCTACGCCACGGAAAACGACACGACCCAAGGGGGCTATTCACGGATTGCAGGCAATATTTATATCATCAGGGCACAGAATGAAGAGGCGGGCATCCCCACAGTTCTGGTGGACTCCGGCGATTATTTCATGGGCACGGTGTACGACATGTCACTGGGTAAAAGTCCCGCAGCCCTGAATTATTTCGAGAGCATGGACTACGATGCCATCACCATCGGCAACCATGAACTGGACTACGGCCCCACGCCCCTGGCCAATTTTTTCAACCTGGCCGTTGGCGCAGGTCCTGTTTCGAGATTCAATGTTCCTGTTATCGCCTCCAACATGGTCACCAACGGGCATGCGGGCATGGAGGCCCTGAAAACGGCCGGGGTGATCAAAGATTCCCTGATCAAGACCCTGGACAACGGACTTAAAGTGGGGATCATCGGTCTTCTCGGGAAAAGCGCGGCGTCCGACGCCCCGGTGAAAGCACCCCTGACTTTTACGAACGATCTCAGTGACGACGCGGTGGTCCAGGCGATCCAGGCCAAGGTGGATGCGGTGAGAGCGGCAGGCGCCCATGTGGTGATCGCCCTGTCCCATTCGGGGATCACAGACCCTAACGGCACACCGGGCGGGGATGACGTGACCCTGGCCCAGAAAGTGACGGGCATCGATATCATCGCTTCGGGCCACAACCACGAAATGACCGATGATGTGGTCACGGTGGGGAATACAAAAATTATCTGCGCCGGTCGTTACGGTGAAAACCTGGCCCGGCTCGATGTGACCGTGACCATCGGCGGGGCGATTACCGTTGCGCCCCAAGATAACCAGGCCATCGACAGCGATGTGACGATTTTCGGCGTCATGCAGATTTTCCTGGTGGGCGCCCTTGACTCGGCCATCAACCAGGCCCTTGCCGCTGGCGGTCTTCCTGCGGTGAACGATATCGTGGCCGGTACCAATTCCGCTAACATGCCCATTCCCGAAGGCCCCGGTGAAACGGGGATCGGCAATCTCTGCGCCGATTCGCTTCGTTACCTGCTGGGCGCTTCCGGCGCGCAGTACACCCTGGGCATCGTTCCCAACGGGGTGATCCGGAATGGCTACGCCTTGGGCCAGCAGATCAGTTTCGCCGACATCTACAACACCCTGCCTCTGGGCATGACGCTGGATGAGGACAACCAGAATATTCCCGGTTATCCTCTTGTCCTGATCCACCTGAATCCAACCAGTATCCGGAATCTGTGCCAGCTGGCCGCCTACACCATTCTGGCCAACAACGACGCCGCCATGGCCCAGCTCGCGAACCCGGCCCACCCCATGCACGCCATGTACCCCATCCTCCTGAATCTCAAAGAGGACTACTACCTGAATTTTTCAGGCATGAGCTATACCTATGGAGCGGGCTTTTCCGTGCAGGAATCGGCGGTGAAGCTGTTCAGCGCCACGGATTTCTCCTGCCAGGCCGTGACGGACGTTACCCTTGATCTGATTCCGGATGCCGCTTATATCCCCTGTGTGGTGGATCTCTACACCGCCCTGATTTTCCTCGATCCGTCCCTTCAGAACCTCCTGGCCGCAGCGGCTCTGCCTGTGACCCCGAAGGTTCTTTCAGGCCAGAATTATGTGGACCTGAGCATGGCCAATGTGCTCACCGCCCGCCTTGACCGCGACGCTGAAACGGCGGGCGTCCAGGAGGTCAAGGAATGGATGGCCCTGCTCCAGTTCGTCACCAGGCCCACGGCCCAGGGAGGTCTGAACAGTCTGATCCCCGACGCCAAATATGGCACGACGGCCCTTTCAAGTGTCAATGCGAGCCGTGTGAATCCGTAGAAAACCAAGTTCTGTAAATGAAAAAGCCCTGCCGGAAATCCGGCAGGGCTTTTTTGTTTTGCTCAGGGCAAGCGCATGTAAGAATTTTACCGACATGTCATGTTGGGCCTCAGCTCCCAAACTTGTCATTCCGGGCGGCCTCTTTCTCGGACATGGTTTTACGGTTAATCGGTATCGGCATCGCTATCGGGTTCGGGTTCGAAAGTCAGAACATTTCGATAGCGAACCCGACCCCGATACCGATAAAGATAGCGGTGGTGAAGATCCATGCCAATGTTACATGCGTTTGCCCTGTTGTTTTGTTCAGCGCATCGCCTTTGGGATATAGGTGCACAACGGTTCTTCGGCCATGAAATCCCCTGTTTCCTCGAAGGCCCTGGCCCGGCATCCGCCGCAGACCCGTTTGTATTCGCAGGGGCCGCATTTGCCGGTCAAAAGGTCGTAGTTCCTTAACGTCAGGAATTTTTCCGAATGTTTCCAGATCTCGTCAAAGGGCTGTTCCGTCACGTTGCCGCAGTCGGTGTGAAGGTAGCCGCAGGGCTGGACCACGCCGGTGTGGGAGATGAAACAGAATCCGATGCCGCCCAGGCAACCCCGGGTCACGGCATCGAGACCGTGGGTGTCGAAGGTGATGGTTTTACCTTCGGCCCTGGCCCGCTGCCTTAGAATCCGGTAGTAGTGGGGCGCGCAGGTGGCCTTGAGCTGGAGGCTTGTTTTGTCCCTCTGGTCGTAGAACCAGTTGAGTGTCTCTTCGTATTCCCTGGCGTCGATGGCCTGGTCCTCGATGTCTTTCGCCCGGCCCGTGGGAACCAGGAGAAAGATGTGGTGGGCTGCCGCGCCGATGCTTTCCGCCATGGCGAGGATTTTCGGAATCTGGTCGAGGTTCGCCTTGGTGATGGTGGTGTTGATCTGGAACTCCAGACCCGCGTCCTTGGCGTGGCGTATCCCTTCCATGGCCCCGTCGAAAGCGCCTTTCACACCCCGGAACGTGTCGTGGAATTCGCTGGTCGCCCCGTCGATGCTGACGCTGATCCGCTTGATGCCCGATTCCACCATTTTCCTGGCAATGTCAGGGGTGACCAGGGTTCCGTTCACCGCCATGACCATCCGCAGCCCTTTTTCTGTCCCGTAGCTCGCGATGTCGAAGATGTCCGGCCTCAGGAGGGGTTCCCCGCCGGTGAGGATGATGATGGGACTGCCCACCTTGGCGATCTGGTCGAGAAGCCTGAACGACGCCTCGGTGGAAAGCTCTCCTTCGTAAGGGCCGTTGTCCGCCGAAGCCCGGCAGTGGACGCAGGTGAGGTTGCAACTCCGGGTGGTTTCCCAGGCCACGAGCCGCAATGTGGCATCCTGTTTTTCTCCGCCCGGATGACCATGGCCTTTTGCATGGGGATGGTTCATGATGGAAGATTGTCCTTGCTTGTTTTGCCTCCGGCGGCCCTCCCGGGGGGCCAGATTTTAAAAATCTGGACAAATGGGTTGGATGTGATCACAGGCTATGCCGCGTCTAACCCAACAAAATCTGTTTGTCAAACTTTTCAAACGTTTGACTCCCCGGCAGGGCCGCCGGAGGCTCCATCAAACGTCTTTTATTTTTCCCGAATAAGCTTTGCCGCATCCAGAGCCGAATAGGTGAGGATCATGTCTGCCCCGGCCCGTTTGATGGAGGTGAGGGTTTCCATCATCACCTTGGCGCCGTCGATCCAGCCCATTTTTTCCGCGGCCTTGATCATGGCGTATTCCCCGCTCACGTTGTAGGCGGCGATGGGCAGGTCGATCTCGTCTTTCACCCGGCAGATGATGTCCAGATACGAGAGGGCCGGTTTCACCATGATGATGTCGGCCCCTTCCTCCACGTCCATGGTGGCTTCGCGGATCGCTTCCAGGGCGTTGCCCGGGTCCATCTGGTAGGTTCGTCTGTCACCGAATTTCGGGGCCGAATGGGCCGCAGCCCGGAACGGACCGTAGTAGGCCGAACAGTACTTCACGGCGTAGCTCATGATGGGGATGTGGGACAGCTCGTTTTCATCCAGGGCCTCCCTGATCTCCGCCACCCTGCCGTCCATCATGTCCGACGGGGCCACCATGTCGGCTCCGGCCTTGGCGTGGGACACGGCTATTTTCGCCAAAAGGTCCAGGCTGGCGTCGTTGTCGATGATGTTTTTGTCCACCATGCCGCAGTGGCCGTGGTCCGTGTACTGGCAGAGGCAGACATCGGTGATCACGGCAAGGTCCGGCACCGCGTTCTTCACTTCCTTCACCGCCTGCTGGACAATGCCGTTTTTGGCGTAGGCCTGGGTTCCCAGGGGATCTTTTTTGTCGGGAATGCCGAACAGCATCACGGCGGGAATGCCCAGGCCAAAGGCTTCCTTCGCCACTTTTTTCAGGTTGTCCGTGGAAAGCTGAAAATGGCCCGGCATGCTTTCAATGGGGTTCTTCACGTTCTTCCCGCCAATGGCGAAAAGGGGAAGGATCAAATCATCCGTGGTCAGGACGGTTTCACGGATCATGCGCCGGAAGGCGTCACTGGCCCTCAGCCGCCGGGCTCTGTATTCGGGGAAAATCATGGAAGTCTCCTTTACGGCTTGGCAATCTCTTCGTCGGTCAGGTAACAGGCCGGGTCCGCGGCCCACACATCGTCGGTCAGGGCTTCGGCCCTCACCCTGAAGTTGCCTGCGCAGATGTCCAGCCAGCGGCAGGTGGCGCAGCGGCCTCCCACGTGTTTCTTTTTTTCCTTGAGCTGGAGCAAAAGGGGATCTTCGGGGTTGGTCCAGATCTGGGAGAAGGGCCTTTGTCGCACGTTGCCGAAACTCTTGTGACGCCAGAACTGGTCGGCGTGAACGTCCCCGTTCCAGCTCACGCAGCCGATGCCGTGACCTGAGCTGTTGCCCTCGTTCATCTGGAGAAGTTCCAGCACTTCTTTGGCCCGTTCCGGATCTTCTTTGAGCATCCGCAGGTACACGAAAGGCCCGTCGGCGTGGTTGTCCACGGTGAGGACTTCCTTGGGTTTTCCGATGTCGTGGAGCCTTTTCGTCTCATCCATGATCATGTTCACCACTTCGCGGGTCCGTTCGTGGGACAGGTCTTCCTCGACCAGTTTGGAACCCCTTCCGGCGTAGACCAGGTGGTAGAAGCAGATCCTGGGAACGTCCATGTCCTCCAGAAGTTTGAACACGGCGGGGATGTCGTTCACGTTGATGTTGTTCATGGTGAACCGGAGCCCCACCTTGATGCCGGCGGCCTGGCAGTTCCGTATGCCTTCGAGGGACGCCTGGAAAGCCCCTTTCTGGCCCCTGAACCGGTCGTGGACCGCCTCCATGCCGTCCAGGCTGATGCCCACGTAGGACAGGCCGATCCGTTTCAGGGTCCGGGCCATGTCAGCCGTGATCAGGGTGCCGTTGGTGGAAATCACGGCCCGCATCCCTTTGGACACGGCGTATTCGGCCAGTTCCGGCAGGTCTTCCCGCATCAGGGGCTCGCCGCCTGAAAACAGCATGACCGGGGCTCCGAAAGCCGAAAGGTCGTCGATCAGGGCCTTGCCTTCGGCGGTGGTGAGTTCGTCCTGGTCCGCCACGGCCTTGGCGTGGGCGTAACAGTGGATGCAGGTGAGGTTGCACCGCCTGGTCATGTTCCAGACCACCACCGGTTTCTTGTCGATGGAGAACTGGAGCAGGTGGGAGGGTAGTTTCCCCGAATGGCGTCCGTATCTCAGGGCGTCGGAGGGTTCGACGGTGCCGCAGTATAGTTTGGATATTCCGATCATAGAATGTCAGGTCTCTTTCTCAAGTTTCTTTCTCAGGTCTCGGTTATTTCGTTCAAATCGTCAGTCCACAGGGTCAAAACCTTCCGGAGCGGGTTTTTCATCGTCCAGATGGCTGAGCTCGCGTTTGATCAGGTTGCTCAGAAACGTTTCGGAATCGGTGAGGGCCTCACGGGAAATGAAAAAACGGCTCCGTCCTGTCTTTTCCTGGATCAGCTTGAGACCGAGTTCGAAATCGGACACGAATTTGGCGTAGATCACCTCGAAACGGCAGCCGGGGTCGATGAACCCGCCGATCAGAAAATCCACGGCGTCTTCCTCGAAGATGATGTTGATGTCATGCTCCGTGAAAAAAGACATCTCCAGCTTTTTCACCTCGTCGTAGTAGGAACGGATCTTTTCCACGGCGTTGCCGATGCTGGTGATGTTGCGGCTGTAATAGTGGGCCACATGGTCGATGCGGTACTGGGTGAGGGTCAGGTTGTGCCGCAGGGACAGCTGTTTCCAGTTGGTGTCCACGAAAGAGCGCACATAGTCCCGCTCTTCGCCCTCGACCTTGAGGTACAGGTCGCGCCAGGCGTCGTCGGCATCGTGGGAGCAGAGGCTTTCGATGGTTTTTTCCGGGTTTTTCACCGCATCCAGGGTGATGGGGAAGAACCGGACGTTTTCCGAGGGCAGCCGTGTCTCGAAGGGAAGCAGCAGTTCCTCGATGGCGTTCACCAGGCCCCGGGCCCCGGTGTTTTCCGTGTAGGCGTTTTTCGCGATCAGCCTCAAGGTGTCGTCAGTGAACCTGGCCGAGATGCCGTAGGAGGCGAAATCCAGTTTCTTTCCGAGAATCACCGGGTTGTTGGGGTTTTTCAGGATCGAGAACAGGTCGTCTTCGGTGAGCCGTTCGAACACGGCCCGGACCGGGAGACGGCCGACAAATTCGGACTCGAAGCCGAAAGCCACCAGGTCTTCGGTTCTCATCCTGGAAAGCAGGTTGTAGGACAGGTCGCTGGTCACGATTTCCGAGCCGAATCCGATGGACTGTTTCGCCGTCCGTTTCTTGATGATTTCCGGAAGACCGCCGAAAGCGCCGCTGACGATGAACAGGATGTTGGCCGTGTTCACCACCTGCTTTTCTTTTTTCCCCGTCCGCTGGTAACGTTCCAGCTCCTGGAGCATGGACATGGGGTCGTGGGGCACTTTCAGCTCCACGTCGGTGTCTTCCATGGGTTTCAGCAGGGCCCTCTGGACTCCGGTTCTGGAAATGTCCGCGCCGATGATGTTGGGGGCCGAGGCGATCTTGTCGATTTCATCGATATAGATGATGCCGTACTGGGCCAGTTCGATGTCGTCGTCCGCTTCCCGGACCAGGTCCCGGACCAGGTCCTCCACGTTGCCGCCCACATAGCCTGTTTCGGTGAACTTGGTGGCGTCTCCCTTGACAAAGGGAACCCCCAGTTTTTTGGCGATCAGGCGGATCATGTAGGTTTTGCCCACACCCGTGGGGCCGGCCATGAGGATGTTGCTCTTGATGCCGCCCACCATGATGTCCCGGGTTTCGCCCGAGGCTTCGACATGCTTGATGCGGCTGAAATGGGTGCAGATCTTCGTCGCGAGGATGGCCTTGGCCTTGTCCTGCTTGATGATATACTGATCGAGATAGGCGATGAGCTCTTCGGGTTTCAGGTCGAAGTTGATTTCCCGCTTCTTTTCCGAATCTTTGTAAGACTTTCCTTCGGGAGATTTACGGGCAAGAACGCCGGGGGAAATGATCTTCACGTTGCCACCGAATTTTTTGTTGAGAAACTCGCCCAGCTCTTTCTCGATTTCCTTGGGGTCGGGTATCTTTTCGTTGTTATCACTCATAATGGGCTAATATAAACACAGGGGTATCAAATTGCAAGGCCTGCCTCAGTGATAATTCCATGAAGCTTTACAGCAGGTTCGGCAGCGTGGTTTATTTAAATCGGGTGAACCTGCGGGCCGTGGCCGCCCGGATGGGAGACTCGGCTCGCAGGGAAAGGTCATGAAACTCTATTTCCTGAGGGAATCCCAGAAATTTTCAGCGCTGCCACGCTGGCCCTCGTTCCGGAAAGAACCTTCCGACGGTCTCCGGGGGCGCTCGTTCCGGAGCCGGGCCACCCGCTCCTCGATGGGAGGATGGGTGGAGAACAGGCTCATCATGCTCCGGCCGGACAGGGGGTTGGTGATGAACATGTGGGCTGTGGCCGCTTCGGCCTGCATGGGAATCCGGCCCGAGTAGACCCCGAGTTTTTCCAGGGCTCCTGCCAGTCCTTCGGGGTTTCCGGTGATTTGGGCTGCCGTGGCGTCGGCCAGGTATTCCCTGGACTGGGAGATGGCCATCTGGATCAGCATGGCCGCGATGGGGGCGAGGACGGCCGTGACGATCACGCCGATCATCCCGCCTCCGCCTTCCTCGTCGTTACCCCGGAAACCTCCGAAAATGGCGCTCCATTTGGCCATGTTGGCCAGCATCATCACCGCTCCGGCCATGGTGGCCGCGATGGTGCCGATGAGGATGTCCCTGTTTTTCACATGGCCCAGTTCGTGGGCCAGGACACCTTTGATCTCCTCGCGGTTCATCAGGTTCAACAGGCCCCGGGTTACGGCCACCACGGCGTTTTCCGGGTTCCTACCCGTGGCGAAGGCGTTGGGGGAATCCTGGGGAATGATGTAGACTTTGGGCATGGGAAGCCCGGCCCGCTGGGCCAGTTCCTCGACCATGCCGTAGAGCTCCGGAGCCTGGGAAGGGCTCACTTCCTCGGCCCTGTACATGCGGAGCACCATCTTGTCCGAGAACCAGTAGGAAAAGAAATTCATTGCGCCGGCAAAGATAAGGGCGATGACCATGCCCTGCTGTCCGCCGAGGATGCGGCCGACCACCATGATGAACACGGTCATCAGGGTGAGAAGAACGGTGGTTTTGAACTGGTTTGCCATGGGTTCACTCCTTTTTTTCGTTTTGCGGACAATATAAAGATGATTCAGGAAAAGGCAAGGGAGGTGCCGTCGATGTCTCTTTTCGCTGAGAGGGGTTGTATGAAAGTAGTGGTTGAAACGCAGAGAAGCAACACCCGAGCAGGTCTCCGGCCCCCAACCCGTCATTCCGGGCTCCGATATCACGGAGTGATTGAAAGATCTTCAGAATTTGGTAAAACGAAACCATTCGAGAGCCGAAGCCGACCCGGAATCCACGCCGGCATGGGCTAAGTCCTCTATGCAAATTGAGGGTTACCTCTATCTCGTGCATGGTTTCCGGTTAATCGGTATCGCTATCGGTATCGGGTTCGATCGTCAGAACATTTCGATACCGATACCGATAGCGATAGCGATGGTTAGGATCCATGCCAATGTTACATGCGTTTACCCTGGCATCAATTGAGCACGGCCTTGAATTTTTGAATATATATGTTAGCATATATGTGTGTGAAAAAGGAGGGCAGTATGGGACAGGTGACGATCTATATTGATCCGGAAACGGAAAGACGGCTGAACGCTTTTGTCAGAACAAGTGGAATGTCCAAGAGCAAATGGATTGCGGAGCTGATCAGGGAAAAGACGGACAGGCAGTGGCCTCGGGAGGTTCTTGAAATGGCCGGAACCTGGAAAGATTTCCCCACGGCTGAAGAAATCAGGGCTTTTCAGGGAAAAGATGCTGAACGGGAGCCTTTCTGATGTTTGTTCTGGATACCAACACCTTGATCTACTATTTCAAAGGGATGGGGAACGTGGCCCGGAACGTGGAAGCGGTTTCCCCAAGAGACATCGCCATACCCGCAGTTGTTCTGTTTGAACTGGAAACCGGAATCCTGAAATCAGGTTCCCCTCGGAAAAGACAGGCCCATCTGAAAAAAATGACGGATATCGTCTCGATCATCCCCTTTGGTTCGGCGGAAGCCGGGACCGCCGCTTCAATCCGGGCCGACCTGGAGAAAAAGGGGATGCCCATCGGGCCCTACGATGTCTTGATCGCTGCCAGCGCATTATCGGGAAACCACATTCTGGTGACCCACAATACCCTTGAATTTCAAAGGATAGATGGTTTGAAGCTGGAAGACTGGTATTGAATTCGGGCGATGTTTTTATCAAATACGTTCAGCCCAGGGTACTTACGGCGTTTCATCAGCCTGTCAGACGGCTGAATCGCTATCGGTATCGGGATCGCTATCGAAACGCCGTGTACTGAACCCGATAGCGAAGGTTATGGCCCTGCATTCGTCCCTTGCCCGGAATCCTGAAATGAACTATATCAGGAATCGAACCTCAGGCTCCCCCGGGGTCGGCATGTTTCCAAAATAAACGCACCTTAACATCGTGACGGTTTAAACCATGGAAAGAACGGATTATTTCATTCGGCGTTTTCTGCTGGTGATTCCCACGTTCATCGGGATCACCTTCACCTGTTTTCTGTTGATCCAGTTCGTGCCCGGCGGACCGGTGGAACAGGCCCTGATGAAGATGAAGGGAGTTGCCGACGGGGGCCAGGCCACGGTTTCGGCCAATGCGGCCTCGATTTCAGAAGAACAGAGACAGCAGATCGAGGCCCATTTCGGTTTCGACAAACCCCTGTACCAAAGGTACTGGAACTGGCTGGTCCGTGACCGCATCGGCATGACCATGGAGTCCTACAGCTTTCCCAACAAGAACGCCTGGCAGCTGATCAGCGAGCGGTTCCCCGTGTCCCTGATCTTCGGGATCACGGGCTTTTTCCTTACTTACCTGGTCTGCATTCCCCTGGGGATCCTCAAGGCCCTCCATCACAACAAAACCTTTGACGTGGCGTCCAGCATCGTGGTGTTCGTGGGCTACGCCATTCCCGTGTTCGCTTTCGGGATGGTGCTCAAGATGGTGTTCTGCGGCACGGTGGACGGCCTGTTCGACGTGTTTCCCATGTCCGGCTTCACCTCGGACAATTTCGAGACCCTGTCTTTCGGCCTGAAGGTCAAAGACATCGTGATGCACATGTTCCTGCCGGTGGTCTGCTACATGGTGGGGCACTTCGCCGTGCTGACCCTTTTGATGAAAAACTCCCTGCTCGAGCAGATCGGCAAGGACTACATGCGTTGCGTCCTGGCCAAGGGGGCCGGGTTTTCAAGGGCTGTGTGGCTCCACGCCTTCCGGAACAGCCTGATTCCCATTGCCACGGGTTTCGGGTCGGTGCTTTCCGTGATGTTCGCGGGCTCCGTGATCATCGAGCAGGTGTTCGAGATTCCCGGCATGGGCCGGTTGAGTCTCGAAGCCATTGTGGGCCGGGATTATCCGGTGTTCATGGGGATTCTGGCCCTGACCTCCCTTCTGGGGCTCCTGGGCAACATCCTTTCCGATTTCTGCTACGTGATCATCGATCCGAGAATCAACTTCAAAAAATCCTGATCAAACGGGCAAAAGGAGGCAGCGCGGCATGGCGGAGAAAACCGGGTGGACGTTGATCAGAAACCCTGAAACGAAAAAACGGCTGAAACGGTTCAAAGAGCACCGGACCGCGTGGATCTCCCTGTGGATCCTGGGGACCCTTTACCTGGTCAGTCTGTTTTCAGAAGTGCTCTGCAACAGCGATCCCCTTTACGTGCGGTACAACGGTCAATCCCTTTTTCCGGTGGTCGCCTATTACCCCGAAGACCTGTTCCTCAAGAACGGCAAACAGACACGACCCGATTACAAGAAACTCAAGGCCACCGACGAGTTCGGGAAAAATCCGGACAACGTCATGGTTTTCCCGCCCTTCGCCTTCGGACCCTTCGAAAGTGTCTCCCCGTCGGATCTGGCCTCAGGGGACCGGGTGGATCTGGTCCTGAAACCCGAGATCAGGCTTGCCGCGGTGAACATCCGTGCTGATTTCACCGTATCCCGGTCGGATAACCTCGGCGCGTTTGCAGGACAGGACGACATGGCGCTGCTGGACCGGCCGGTCACGGCTGTGTTGGATCTGCCCGCCTCCATCCGTGAGGCCGTGGCCGTCCGCTTCAAAAACGTGGAGGCGCCGGCCCTTGAACAGACCCTCACCCTTTCCGACGGCACATCCGTCCTTGTCTCGCTGAACGAGTTCGTTCCGAGACCCGTGCCCCCGAAAACGGTGCGGTTGAAATTCGAAGAACACATCATGGAAAAACTGCCGACCCTGGCCCTGGCCTTTGACCGCCAGGGAGGAGTGATCGGCACGGCTCCGGCGTTCTGGAATCAGCTCGCCCAGGCCCAGAGGCAGGTCTTGGCCGGCAAGGCCCTGGCCCGGTTTGACCGCCCCCTGGATCCTTCGGACGTCACCATCGACGGCACCCTGTACCGCCTGGATTTCCAGAAACAGGACATCCGCTTTCCCTATCCGCCCACGGCCCGCCATCTCATGGGGCTTGACGAGGCGGGGCGTGACGTGCTGGCCCGGATTCTCTACGGCCTTCGGATTTCCCTCACCTTCGGCCTGATTCTCGTGGCCTGTTCCATGACCCTGGGCATCGCCGCCGGGGCGGTCCAGGGCTATTACGGCGGCGCTGTGGACATCACGGGGCAACGGCTCATCGAAATCTGGAGCGCCCTGCCGTTCCTCTACGTCATGATTCTCATGGGTTCGGTCTACGGCCGGAGTTTCGGCCTGCTTCTGTTCTGCTACGGGATCTTCAACTGGATCGGCATTTCCTACTATGTCCGCGCCGAGTTCTTCCGGCTGAGAAAACAGGCGTTTGTGGAGGCGGCCCAGCTCATGGGCCTGTCTTCGGTGAAAATCATGGCCCGGCACATCCTGCCCAACGCCCTGGTTCCGGTGATCACCTTTTTCCCCTTTTCCCTGGTGGGGGCCATCGGTTCCCTGGCGGCTCTGGACTACCTGGGCTTCGGCCTTCCGGCGCCCACACCGAGCTGGGGCGAACTGCTGGCCCAGGCCCAGCAGTACCGCTGGGCCTGGTGGCTGATCCTTTACCCGTCTTTGGCCCTTTTCATCGTGATGCTTCTGGGCGTGTTCATCGGGGAAGGGGTGAGAAACGCCTTTGATCCCCGGCGCTATTCGCGGCTGGAGTAAGGATAAAACAAGGATAAACCATGACCGATTTTCTTCTCGACATCAGAGACCTTACGGTGAATTTCAACACCGATGACGGCGTCATCCAGGCGGTGACCGGCCTTTCCTTGACCGTCAACCGGGGGGAGACCGTGGCCCTTGTGGGCGAATCCGGGGCCGGCAAGTCGGTGAGCGCCATGAGCATTCCCCGGCTGGTTCCCTCGCCGCCGTCAAGGATCGAAAAAGGCCGGATCCATTTCAAGGGGCGGGACCTCCTCGCCCTGGACATCCGGGACATGAGGGCCATCCGCGGCAAGGAGATCGGCGTGATCTTCCAGGATTCCACCACGGCCCTGTCACCTCTTCATCCCATCGGCTGGCAGCTGGTGGAGGCGATCACCGCCCACAGAAACATGGGGGAAAAGGAGGCGCGGAATCTTGCCGCGTCCTGGCTTGAAAAAGTGGGGATTCCCGATCCGGGCCAGCGGATGAACGCCTATCCTTTCCAGCTTTCGGGGGGCATGCAGCAGCGGGTGATGATCGCCATGGCTCTTGTCAACGAACCGGACCTGATCATCGCCGACGAGCCCACCACGGCCCTGGACGTCACCCTCCAGGCCCAGATCTTCGATATCATCCGGGAGATGAAGACCAACGACAGCGCCATGCTTCTGATCACCCACGACATGGGGGTGGTCTACGACCTCTGCGACCGGGTCCTGGTGATGTACGCCTCGGAGCTGGTGGAGGAAGGCGGAACGGAGCAGGTGTTCGAAAACCCCGCCCATCCCTACACCCGGGGCCTTCTCAAATCCATCCCCACCCTGGGTAAAGGCCGGTCGGAACGGCTGGAATCCATCCGGGGGCAGGTGCCGTCACCGTTCAACTACCCTCCGGGCTGCCGGTTCCACGACCGCTGCCCCGTCGCTCTGGACCGCTGCCGCCGTGAAAAACCAGGTTTCACGGACGTGTCGGACGGCCACAGGGCCGCCTGTTTTCTTCTGGAAGGGGAGGAGTCACGCCCATGAATAGCGCACAGCACGAAATAACGCGACCCGAACGTCCGGAACCTCTGGTGGACATCCGGGATCTTAAAACCTGGTACCCCATCCGGCGCGGCGTTCTTTCACGAACCGTGGGTCAGGTGAAAGCCGTGGACGGGGTGAGCCTTTCCATCGAAAAAGGCCAGACCCTGGGCCTTGTGGGGGAGTCGGGCTGCGGCAAGACAACTTTGGGCCGGACCCTGGTGGGTCTGGAGACGGCCAGCCAGGGCCAAATTCTTTTTGACGGCCGGGACATCCTGGCCATGAAAGAGAAAGAGAGAAAGACGGTCCGGCGGCGGATGCAGATGATTTTCCAGGACCCCCTGTCGTCACTGAACCCCCGAATGCTGGTCCGGGATATCGTCACCGAGGGCCTGCGGGCGTTTTCCATGATCCGGGAAAACGAGGCGGAAGAAAGGGCCAGGGAACTTTTGGCCGAGGTGGGCATGAGCCACGAGGCCCTGACACGGTACCCCCATGAGTTTTCCGGCGGCCAGTGCCAGAGGATCAGCATTGCCAGGGCCCTGTCCATGAGGCCGGAGTTCATGGTGCTGGACGAGGCCGTGAGCGCCCTGGACGTCTCGGTCCAGGCCCAGGTCCTGAACCTTCTCATGGACCTTCAGGAACGCTACGGCCTGACCTGTCTTTTCATCTCCCACAACCTGTCGGTGGTCAGCCATATCGCCGACCACGTGGCCGTGATGTACTTGGGGAAAATGGTGGAATACGGACCTGTGGCGGACGTGATCGAAGATCCGGTCCATCCCTACACCCAGGCCCTGATCAGCGCCGTTCCCGTACCCGGAAAACGCGTCGGCCGAATCGTCCTCAAAGGAGAAACCCCGTCGGCGGCGAACCCTCCTTCCGGCTGTCCGTTCCATCCCCGCTGCCCTGAAAAGGTGGACCGGTGCAGGACTGTCGTGCCGGAAACCTTCAGGGACGGGGGCCGGCTTTTTTCGTGCCACCTGCGCGGAACGGGCGTAAAGATTTAAAGAAATTGAAAATTTTTGACGATATCATAGAAGACTGTGGAGACGAAGGATTCCAGGCCGCATTCTCCACACCGATCTTTTCAGGACCTCCAAGGCAACGCCTGGAAACGTGGTGACGGCAGGACGGAAGATATGTTTTTCCGATTCCAAGCCGGGCCTTCCGTTTTTACCCTGTCCTTAGATAACGTCTATCAGTAAAAAGAAAGAGTCTGATACAACACTGACACGACAACCGGATCCGTTTTTTGAGGATCGCTGGAGCCCATATGTTCGATACCTTCTCCATCATGTACCTT
>CAZWTY010000038.1:3819-7112 GCA_964637565.1 uncultured Desulforapulum sp. | reverse complement strand
TTTTTTGAGGATCGCTGGAGCCCATATGTTCGATACCTTCTCCATCATGTACCTTCCCCCCCTCGTCACCGTGATCACAGGTGTTTACATTGCCGCCATGGGGATCTACAAAGTGGCTTTTAAAACGGAAAACGCCCTTTTTTCGTTGATCTGTCTCCTTTGGACAGTGCTTTCCGTGAGCTACCTGGCCAAAATGTCGGCCGGGACCAGGGAAACGGTCTTTTTCATCGAGCAGCTGTCCCATTTTTTGTTCGCCTACTACCCTCTGGTCCACGTGGTGTTTTTTCACAAAGTTCTGGGAAAGAGGGAAAATTTGGTTACGGCGGTCTGTCTGATCCTCAGCGTATTCTTTTCCTTTGCCGTGTTCACGCCTCGTTACATGGACGGGCTCTACGACTATGGCTGGGGCAGCGTGGCGGTTGCCGGCCCCCTTCTTTTCGCCTTTCTCGCCTATTCGGCTTTTGCAGTCGCCTACGTGTCCATGCTGGTGTTCAGGGTCCTCTGGACTGAAACCAACGTGGTCCGGCGGATCAAATTGCGGTACATCCTGTTCTCATTTGTGGCTGCGGCCGTTCTTACCATGTTTACCGTCCTTCCCATGACAGGCCGGGATCTGTACCTCCCCGGAAACTTTATCTTCCTGCCCATGGGATTCCTCGGTTACGGCCTGCTTCGCTACAGAATCCTCGGGATAAGGACCATCCTTCACATGAGCGTGCTGTGGTTTTTCAGCACCCTGCTGATTGTGGTTCCCAACGGCCTGCTTTTCTACCTGAGCTGGCCGCTGTTCTACCGTCTCACCCCGCCCATGATGTTCGGACTCATGGTTGTTCTCTTTTACGTGAATTTTCATCTGGCGGTGCGGTGCCGGCCTTTCATCGACCGTTTGTTGGACCGAAGCGGTTATGGACTGAAAAAATCGGGCCTGACTTTTTTCGAAAACATGCTGCTCCTGAAAACCATTCCGGAGCTGGTCAACGAATTCAGGACCGTGGTGAAACGGACCCTGGGGTTTGATGATGTGGATTTTTTCATGTGGTCCGATCCGGGGGAGCTCAGGAACGAAAAGGGGGATCGTCTGATTCTGAGCGAGGAACTCATCTCCTGGCTCCAGACGGCTCCGAGACCTGTGGAAGCCCACATGCTGGAGGCCGACTCCCTGGCCCCGGTTATCCGGGATGAACTGCTGACGGTCTTTCGTGAAAAAGGGCATCAGTTCATCGTGCCCATGGCCCAGCATGACAACCTCCTGGGGCTGGCGTTTCTTTTTGACCGGTCCCCGGACAGGCTGCTCGACAAGGAGGAGGTCCGTTTCATCGACCAGATGGGCGCCTTCGTGTCCATCGCCCTGTTCAATTCCAGGGTCTACCAGTCCATCACCCGGCTGAAAGACCAGCTGGAAGAAAAAACCCACTCCCTTTCCAGTGAAATCGCCATCCGGAAACAGGCCGAGGAAAAAGCCAGGGAGAGCCAGGCCAGGTACAAGCTTCTGGCTGAAAACATCATCGACACAATCTGGGTCATGGACATCCATGATCTTAAGATCACCTACATCAGCCCGTCCATTGAAAAACTCATCGGGTATACGGTACCGGAGATGGTGGGGAAAACCCTGGGGGATTTTTTAACCCCCGAATCCTTCGCTTTTGTATGTAAATCCCAGGCCAACCTTCTCGAATCAGAGAGGGTGGATGAGAACCTGACCATAGCCATGGAGCTTGAACATATTCACAAGGACGGGTCCCATGTCTGGGTGGAAGTGGCGGGGCATCTGCTGGACGACGACGGTTCCCCCCCGAGTCTCATCGGGATTTCCCGGGACATGTCCGAGAGGAAAAAGGCCGAAAAGGAAAAGAAGGTTCTGGAATCCCGGCTGATGCAGGCCCAGAAAATGGAGAGCATCGGGGTTCTGGCCGGAGGCATCGCCCACGATTTCAACAACATCCTGATGTCCATCCTGGGTTACACCCAGCTTGCCCGGATCTACGTGCCGGAAGACAACAAGGCCGCCCAGGAGAAACTGTCCCGCATCGAAAAGGCCAGTTTCCGGGCCAAGGACATGGTGGCCCAGATCCTGGCCTTCAGCCGCCAGAGCGAACCGAAAATCCTGCCGGTCCAGATGGGCCCCATCGTCCAGGAAGCTCTGAAACTCCTGAAAGGCTCGCTGCCGTCCACCCTTTCCATTGTCACCGATTTCAAGGACAAGATCCGTTCCGTTCTGGCGGACCCGGTCCAGATCCACCAGGTGGTGATCAACCTCTGCTCCAACGCGGCCCACGCCATGGAAGAGGGGGGCGGAGAAATCCGGGTGGCTCTGGCCGAGATTCGCCTGGAAGCGGCCGAGGCCCTTTCCATGAACCTGCCTCCGGGGCACTACATCCGCTTCACCGTTTCGGACACGGGCTGCGGCATGGACCAAAGGACCATGGAACGGATCTTCGACCCCTATTTCACCACCAAGGAAGTGGGCAAAGGATCGGGCATGGGCCTTGCCGTGGTCCACGGCATCGTGATCGGCTGTGGTGGAAAAATCCAGGTCTCCAGCGAGCCTGGAAAGGGAGCGACGTTCGAACTTCTTTTTCCAGCAGCGGAAAGTATGGTGGTGGAGGTGAAAGAGGCGCCCGAACGTTTCCTGAATGGCGGAGAGAGGATTCTCTTCGTGGATGATGAAAAGGAAATTGTGGATATGGCGAAAGAAGCCCTTGGAACCATGGGCTATCAGGTTCAAGGCGCCGCCGACGGCATCGAGGCCCTGAGGCTGTTTGAATCGTCTCCGAACGGTTTCGACGTGGTGGTCACCGATCTGACCATGCCGGGGATGACCGGAGACCGGCTTGCCTCTGAAATCAACCGGACTCGCCCCGGGGTGCCGGTGATTCTCTGTACCGGTTACAACACCGGTTTCGACGGTGAGGAGATGAAAAAGGCGGGAATTTCCGACATTCTGGTGAAACCGGTTCCCACCCGTGATCTGGCCGAGGCGGTGCGAAACGTCCTCGATAACAGGGAAGGCAAGAACAAGGCCTGAGACGCCGGAATAAAAACAAACGCCTTTCCGTTGTTTACATTGTGTAAAAAAAGCTGACATTACGCTGTTGAGAGCGTAACCCGCCGGAGGTTGAATCTTTTCCCGATAGCCCACCTGCATCCGCGTTGTGAGGTCTTAACAGCCCCCTGTTCCGTGTTCCTCCGTGGCATATCTCTTGCTGGTTGACAGATAGAGTGACAACCAGGAAAAATCCCATTCCCATGCATTATTGAATATCGGATGTTGATCAAGCATCAGTATTTTT
>CAZWTY010000038.1:0-3719 GCA_964637565.1 uncultured Desulforapulum sp. | reverse complement strand
ATCCCATTCCCATGCATTATTGAATATCGGATGTTGATCAAGCATCAGTATTTTTTCCAGTGCTCTTGAAAAATCAAGCGGCAGAAACATGATTGTCGGTATCGCTATCGGAATCGGGTTCGCTATCGGGTTTGACACCCAGACGTTCCGATAGCGATCCCGATAACGATAGGGATAACGTTTTTTTCCGTCTGGAATGGATGTAAGACAACCGCCATAAAGGAGGCCCATATGACCATCGACGATATCACTGACTACAAACCCGGGGAATACGGCCGGAAACGGATCAAACCCTCGGAATGGATCGAGTCCCATATCCGGAAATGGGATGTGGATAAACAAGAAAAGTCCAGGGATAGAAAGGAAAAACAGGAGCTTCTGCCCAGCGTCTGTTTTTCGCGAAAAATCGGGGTGGGGGCCCTTGAAATCGCCGACATCCTGTCGAACATGACCGGGCTCAAGGTGGTGGACCGGGAGATCCTCGAACACATGGCCCAAGATTCCTCCCTGGCCATGAAAACTGTGGAACTTTTCGATGAGCGCTATCCGGGCAAAATGAGCGAACTGTCGGCCATGATCTTCAACGAGAAATCTTTTGTTCTCTCCGACTATTACAAACAGCTGGCCCGGTCGGTCATCGCCCTGGCCAACTTCGAACCGTCGATTTTCGTGGGACGGGGGATTCACCTGATCCTTCCCAGGGACAGGGTCCTGGCGGTTCGCCTGATCTGCAGCGACGAATACAGGGTGAAACGGCTGGCCGGCATCATGAAGACCACCGAGTCCGAGACCAGGAAACGCCTGGAGATCATCGACAAGGAGCAGAGGGAGTTTTTCAGGGACGTGTTCCAGAAAAAGGACGCCGTGGCCTACGAGTTTGACATGGTGATCAACATGGACCACCTGAGAGACCCGAAGCAGGC
Organism: uncultured Desulforapulum sp.; assembly: GCA_964637565.1. GTDB lineage: Bacteria > Desulfobacterota > Desulfobacteria > Desulfobacterales > Desulfolunaceae > DYJE01. The sequence continues at coordinate 2,796 of CAZWTY010000038.1, read as the reverse complement.
GGCGAAAATCGTGGCCTGCGCTTTCAAGGAGAAATTCGGGCTGTGAGCTTGCCGGCGACCATCAGGAATCAACCCGACACCCAGGATCCTGGAAAAGATCGGTGATTTCCCGGCTGTATTTTTCCAGAATCACCGGCCGTTTCAGTCTCAGGGTGGGGGAGAGTTCTCCCGCTTCCAGGGTGAAAGGGGTCTCCAGCAGGCGGAAGGCCCGGATCTTTTCATGGGACAGTCGTGCTCGGTTGATTCGTTCGATGACGCTTCTGTACAGGGCCAGGATGGTTTCGTGAGTCAGCAGGTCTTTCCTGTTGTCGAAGGGGATGTTCTTGCCCTTGGCGATGATGTCAAGGACCTGGAACCGGGGTACGAGGAGTGCGGCCGGGGTTCCCTGGCCGTCAAAGACCACACAGCTCTGGTCGATGAGGGTGGAGAGGTTCAGGGCAAGCTCAAGCTCCCTTGGGGACACCTGTCTGTCCCCGGGAACGGGCACAAGGTTTGCCTTCCGGTCGGTGATGCGGAGAAATCCGTCAGAATCGAAGGTTCCGGTATCGCCTGTCCTGAAAAATCCGTCGTCGGTGAAAAGGTCGCGGTTCACCTGCACGGCCTCTCCTGAAAATACCTGGGGCCCCTTCACCAGTATCTCCCCGTCATCACCCAGTTTCATCAGAGTGTCAGCGAGGGGCCGCCCCACGGTTCCCGGCTTGACCACCAGGCGCGGGAGAACCAGTTTCGAAAAAAACACCACTTTCAAAAAACCTTTCAGGCTGGCGAAAGGGCATTCCCCCCGGCCCTGGGTCAGCACCATGGCGTCGATGTACCAGTCCAGGGCTTTTTTGTGGATGGAGTCATCGGGAAGGGGCTCGATGAACCTGAGCCCGTTCCAGGCCACAGGCCCCGCAGTTTCCGTCATGTCGTAGCTTTCGGCGATGACGATGTTCATGGCCAGGAAAAAACGGACGATGTCGGCGGAAAGGGGACCGCCTGAACTGGTGGCGGATGTCAGGCGGTCCAGGCCGGTAAAGGTCCGGATATGCCGGAAAACCAGAAGGTTGGCCAGGGCGAAGCGGACGGAAAGCACAAAGGGAAGGCTTTCGCCACGGATCATGGATTCCGAGGCTTTCCGGCCTGTTTTCATGGCCCATTCGAACACGTTTTTTCGGATTCCCGTCAGTCTTGCCCCGTAATCGGTTATGGTTTCGGCCATTTTTTCGTACAGCCGGGGTACGGAAGAAAGGGTCTGGGGACGGACTTCCAGCAGGTTTTTCTGTACGGTTTTCATGCTCTCGGCGAAATATATCACCGACCCCAGGGCCATGGGGACCTGGTAGTCCTTGACCCGCGCGGTGACGTGGGCCAGGGGAAGGTGGCAGAGGGTGCTCAGGCGGATGTTACGCTCCAGGATTCTCCGGGTGACCGAAAGATCGATGGCCAGCCGTGTCTGGGCCTTGAGGTTTCCCTGGGTGAGGACCACGCCTTTTGGGACGCCTGTTGTTCCGGGCGTATAAACCATGACAGCCGGATCGTCAGCCGTGATCCTGTCTTTTCTTGCCTCAAATTCCTTTCGGGCGTCCTGGTTGTTTTGTCCCTGAACGAGAAGGTCGTCGTAGGCAAGGACGGAGGGATCGGCAGAGGTTTCTGAACGACCCAGGCCGACGATGCATTTCAGCGAGGGAGATCTGTCTTTGATCCTCAGCACCCGGGCCAGGAGATCGCTGTCTCCGGCCACAAGGACTTCAGGCCGGCAGAGGTCCAGGATCACGGCAAGCTGGCTGTCCGTGACCGAGGGAACCACCGGAACAGCCAGGGCTCCCACGCCCTGAACGGCCAGGTCGGTGATGATCCACCGGGGCCGGTTGCAGGAAAAAATCACGACTCTGTCGCCGGGTTTCACTCCCCGGGCGATGAGACCCGCCCCCATGTTCCGGACCTGTTCGGCGGCCTGCCTCCAGGTGGTGTTTTCCCAGGAATCGCAGCTTTCACCGTTTTTGAATTTGGCGCTCATGAACACAGTGTCGGCGTATTTTTCCGCCAGACTGAAAAACAGCGAAACCTGGGAAGGCGCGGTTTCATGCAGATAGGCCATGACTCTCCTCGTATATGAATAATGATGTTTTCAATTCCGATCCGGATCAAAAAAACAACCCGGTGTCTCCGCCGGGTTGGGATACGTTACGATCAAACACGGCCTCAGTCAAGGGCTTAGAGCAACAGGGCGGGGCCATCACATGCATCTTGGCCTGGATCTTAACCATCGGTATCGCTATCGGTATCGCTATCGAAACGGTCTGCATATCGAACCCGATAGCGATTAAAAAGAGGTCTGATCGTTTGACCACTTAAAAATAACGACCATGGGCCGGTTTCTAATGGCACAACCCGCAACGAATCATGAAAGATGTTTGATGAGGTCCCCGCCCTTGTCATTCCGGGCGGCCGTGGTCTTTTCGGCAGGCCTTGAGCTGAAGGGTCTCTTGCCAGTTCAAGGTGTCCGCCATGCAAGCCGACCCGGAATCCATGCCCGCGAAAGACGTGACCCGTGATTTTTATAGGGGCTGATGCCCATGCCAGCGTGGATTCCGGGTCGGCTTCGGAATTCGAGACTGTGGTATTTGCCGGGTCCGAAGCTGGCCCAAACGCTCTGTCATGTTGGAGGCCGCCCGGAATGACAGGGTTGGGAGCTGTGGATCAACATCACAAAACAATGTCATTCACCCATGGAATCGCCCTGGAAAAAGGGCGACTCTTGTAGAGTGGTTGTCATAAATCCGTTCCGAATGAAAAACTGACGAACGTCGAACA